>JBAPOI010000851.1:0-38960 GCA_049279555.1 Candidatus Sulfotelmatobacter sp. | reverse complement strand
TGGCTTGGAGTGCCCTCTTGAGCAGATGCCGGTTGAGTCGTCGCCGCCTGAGGATGCTGCGGAGCCGGGGCTGCCATGGCCGCCGTCAACATTGGAGCAGTCTTGGGTGGCAGCAAGCTGACGGGCTTTTGCGCAGTCTGACAGGAGGAACCTGCCAGAGCTAAGAATGCCAGTCCTGCGATCCGTACTTGGAGTTTCGCAACTCGCATATTTCTCTGTGAGATACGGATAGGTCCTTAGTAATTTAAGCCGGGTGAATTCTATCAAAAATCGTACCTTGCGGCCCGTCCCGGGTCAACGACCGAAAGTGAATTCAAACGGTTACGTTAGAGACCTCTCAAGTGGTTACTTCGAGCCCACCAATCTCATGCTTGAGACGGCAGAAGCGATGGAAAAGGTTTCTCCGAAATCGCCAGATTTGGCCCGGGAATCGGGATTCTAGCGATTTTGCCCGTCACACGCGCCAGTAGTCGGGACGCCAAACTTGAATCGCCTTCTTAATGTCAGCCGGGGAAAGGTTTTCAGAAAGTGCCCGGCCCGCCAGGGTGGGTAGTTCCGCATCCGAGGCGAAACGCAGCGCGATCAGTTGTCGTTCGGTAAATTCCGGAATCCGCGAGCGTAGCGGCTCGGGAAGAAGCGTGGCCATCCGAAGCCGCTCTTCGAGGCGGATTACGCGATCCTGAACCCGGAGGGCGTACAGCCGGCTTTTGTTGAGCGTAACCAGCGCGGCCAGTGAGATCACAAAGAACGCGGCCGAATGCCAACTCGGATGCCAAATGAGATGGACGAGCCCGCCGATCATCGCGAGGCCGAAGACCGGCAATGCGAAAAAGTGAAACGGCGGATCAAGACGTGCATGGTTGGCGAAAGTCTGCGGTTTTTTCTCGGCCATGACGAAGGGTTCCTGAGCGGACTGGCAAGTTTAACAGAGAGAAAGTTTGCCAGCTCTGTCCTGACTTGTCGTTAAAATCAGCGCGTAGTTGATGCTGGGGTACCGCCGTTGGAAGGTTGACGCGCACGCGCATCCAGTTTTATCTTTTCTGTGACCTGTGACCTGTGACCTGTGACCTGTGACCTGTGACCTGGAAGTCACAAACCCGGAATCTTTTATTCCGAGTCAGGAATCCAAGGAAATCATGAAAGCCATTCAAGTCAAGCAAGTCGGTGGACCCGAAGCGATGGAAGTCGTGGAACTGCCTGTACCGCAGCCGAAGGCGAATGAAGCGGTGGTGAAGCTGAGCGCTTCAGGAGTGAACTTCATCGATTGTTACGTCCGCGAGGGACGTTATAAAGCGCCATTGCCTGTTACTCCGGGACAGGAAGGTGCGGGCGTAGTCACGGCCGTGGGAGCGGACGCGAAGTCGGTGAAGGTGGGGGACCGAGTCGCTTGGACCTCGGTGCAGGGCTCGTACACGGAATATGCCGCCGTGCCGGCCGATCGGTTGGTGCCGATCCCACAGGGAGTGAGCGATCAGCAGGCGGCCGCTGCGATGTTGCAGGGCATGACGGCGCATTACGTCTCGCACGATACGTATCCGCTGAAGAAAGGCGAGACGGCTCTGATCCACGCTGCTGCTGGCGGAGTGGGGCTGCTGCTGGTGCAGATGGCGCACAACATCGGCGCTCGTGTGATCGCCACGGTTTCCACTGACGAGAAAGCGAAGCTAGCACGCGGAGCTGGGGCGGACGACGTAATCCTCTACACGCAAGCCGATTTCGAAGCCGAAACCAAGCGCCTTACCGGGGGCAAAGGCGTGGACGTGGTGTATGACTCGGTGGGCAAGACGACGTTCGAGAAAGGGCTGAACATTTTGCGGCCGCGGGGGATGATGGTGCTGTTCGGAGGGTCGAGCGGAGCTGTGCCGCCATTTGATCTGATCGTGTTGTCACAAAAAGGATCGCTCTACGTGACCCGGCCCACGCTGATCAATTACATTGCGACGCGAGGAGAATTGATGGCGCGGTCGAGTGCAGTGTTTGGCATGATGGCCGAGGGCAAGCTCAAGTTACGCCTCGAGTACACCTATCCGCTCGCCGAGGCGCAGCGGGCGCATCGCGATCTGGAAGGACGCAAAACCACCGGCAAGCTGCTGCTGATTCCGTAGGGACGTAGTACCGTTCAGTGAGCCGCTCTGGGCGGCATGGTTTGAAAAGGCCTAATAACAACCCCTGATACGATCCGTCGGTTAGACTTCGCCTTGCTTGGAAGGTGCCTTGGTGGCGAGGCCGGAGCCGAAGGCTTAACACTCGAGACCTGACACCCAAGACCTGACACCATAAAGACCTGATACCCAAGACCCTAAGGAGAAGGATGAAAGCAATTCGTGTGGAACGTCAGGGCGGGCCGGAGGTGATGGGACTGGTGGAGGTTCCCGTCCCTCAGCAGAAACCGACGGAAGCGTTAGTGAGGGTCACGGTCGCGGGCGTGAACTTGATCGATGGCCAAATCCGCGATGGCAGGCTCAGGGCTGTGCTGCCGTTCATTCCGGGGCAGGAAGGCGCGGGAGTAGTGACGGCCGTCGGCGAGCAGGTCAAAACGGTCAAAGTCGGCGACCGTGTGGCGTGGAGCGGGGCGTTGGGCTCCTATGCGGAGTACGCAGTGTCGCCAGAGGAGCATCTGGTGCCGGTGCCGCAGTCGATCACCGACGAGCAAGCAGCGGCGGCGATGGTGCACGGCCTGACGGCGCACTATCTGGCGAACGACGCGCACAAACTGAAGGCGCGCGAGACTGCGCTGGTGCACGCAGCGGCCGGCGGAGTGGGCCTGCTGCTCGTTCAGATGGCACATGCGATTGGGGCGCATGTGATTGGCACGGTCTCGAGTGAAGAAAAGGCCCAGCTTGCGCGTGAGGCGGGAGCAGATGAAGTCATCGTTTTTACGCGGCAGGACTTTGAGCCGGAAGTAAAGCGGTTGACAGACGGCAAAGGCGTGGACGTGGTCTACGACGGTGTGGGAAAGGCAACGTTCGAAAAGAATCTGAACGTGATGCGGCTGCGGGGCATGCTCGTGTTGTATGGCATGTCGAGCGGGCCGGTGCCGCTGGTGGACCCGGCCAAGTTGTCCGAGAAAGGGTCACTGTACATGGCGCGGACCACGCTGGCGCACTTCACCGCGACCCGCGAAGAACTGCTGGCCCGCACCAGCGATCTCTTCGGCATGATCGCGGATGGCAAACTGAAACTGCGAATTGCGAAGACGTATCCGCTTGCGCAGGCACCTCAAGCGCATCGGGACATGGAAGCGCGGAAGATAGCAGGGAAGCTACTGCTGATTCCGTAACGAACCAATCGAGCTTCGCTCGATAGACAACCGTGGGCGGCTGTCTCTACATTCCCTCGAATCAGGCGCAGGTTCGGAAAGTCTTGACTATAGCGACTGGCATCACGGGTCATGAGCCTGTCGGCTTGCAGCAGCGCGTGCGAGGCAATTACGAAGTCCGCCAGCAGACGCTTCGTCTGCCCTCCGCCGGACCGCCGGCGACGATTGGCATAGGCTGAAAACCTGTTTGCCGCCAGCCGCCAGACATCTTCTCCGAGATCGAAATCAATCGCGACGGAGATTTCCCTCAAGGTCTCTTCGGTGCGCTCGAAATTAATGCCGGGGACTGCCGAAAGCTCAACGAAGACGGGGCCGCTTATAACTAGCGCTCCTTCAGAGCGAACTGTCAACAACTGGACGATGATCTCTTTGCTCTCCGGCGCTGCCGACAAGATGGGCGAGAGGATGTTGGTGTCCAGAGCAGTCCTCATTCGTAGTCTTTATCGCTGCGCATGTCGTCGATCCAAGCTTTGATCCCTTCTTCTCCGCCGGGGAACGGGGGAGCCAGGCCAATGAGCTTCTTGAAGGGATTGTCCTCCGGTCGCGCCGGCCGGATCACAGTTCGGCCCTCTTCCACAACGAACTCGACGCGATCGCCGGTCCGCAGCCCCAGGCGCTTACGAATCTCTTGTGGGACAGTGATTTGACCCTTGCTGCTGATGGTGCTGGATGGAGCCATCTTTACCAATACTCCTTACAGTAAAGAATAGCATATTTACCAGTGGAGTCAAACACTTAGCAGATGGGCGCGCCTGTGTTCGATTAGCTCTTCCGAGAATAGCACCGTGCGTATTCCGGCGGGGTCTGCCCAAGTACAAGTCGCGCATCGTCAATCGGCGCTCCGATCTTCATTTCTATCGGAACCACTCCCGCCCATGTGGGGAAAGAATAATCTTCTTCATCGTCGATCGGCGGGCCAGTGCGCACCTTGGCAGAGAACTCTTCAATCTGCAGACGGAGAACCGATGTTGCTTTGAGTTCGCGCTCGTTGGGCTGACGCGAGTCGGCCCAGCGGCCTGGGATGATGTGTTCGGAGAGAAGGCGAAGGGCTTCGAGTTTTTCCTGTGGATCATCGACGAGCGTTGCTTTTCCCAACACGACCACCGAGCGATAATTCATCGAGTGATTGAAGGCCGCGCGGGCGAGAACCAGTCCGTCGAGCAGAGTGACGGTGACGCAAACGGGCACGCCTTCTTTCATCTGCCGCAACATGCGGCTGGCTGCGGAACCGTGAATGTAGAGGCAATCGTCTTTGCGTCCGAATGAAGTGGGTATGACGAAGGGCTGGCCGTCGGCGATGAAGCCGACGTGGCAGAGAAAAGCTTCGTCGAGAATGCGATACGCAGCTTCGCGATCATAGACAGCGCGCTCAGGCTCGCGGACCACACGAGTCCGCGCAGTGGGCGTATGGGGTTGGGACATGGGAAAGGAACTCCGGGCAAGCGCTAAAGATGGGTGAAAGAAAAGTGTAACACCTGGGGGCAAGAGTCCTCGGACTTGGCCCGACGCCGCGCCTCCTACCAGTAAAGCTTCATCGCAAACTGAAACTGCCGGGGATCATACGCTGCGGTTGCTTGGCCCGCGTTGGTGAAGAGAGGACTCACCGCGGCTACGTTGTAACGGTTGGCGATGTTGAACATGTCGGCGATCAACTCCATGTTGAAGCGCTCGTTAAAGTAGATTCGTTTCGAGATGCGCAAATCGTCGAAGACAGTCCAAGGCTGCACGCCGGCGTTGCGGCCGAGATTGCCGTCGAGTTGCAGCAGAGTGGGCACGGTGCCGGTGGCAACAAAACCGTCGATGCAAGGCTCCTGGAAAACTCCCGTCGGCGAATAGTTTGATGGGGTTCCCGCACCGCACGCGGGATTCACGAACGTGTTCGGTCTTCCAGTGAGCGAGGACAACTGGAAATTGTCGTCGTTGCTGGTGATGATGTTAAAGGGACGGCCGGTGCTGAACTCGATGAGCGGGGCGACGGTCCAGTTGCTGAAGACCGTGCTGGCGAAGCCGCTGCCGCCGAGCCTGCCCGACTGGTACACGCCGCTGAAAACGAATCGGTGGCGCTGATCGAACAACGATGTGGAGCGATCGAGGCTGGGATAATAGCTGTCCTGTGGAGTCAGCGTGGACTGCAAATCGGTGGAGTCGTCAATGGCATGCGACCACGTGTAGGAAGCTAGAAACTCGTAGTGTTGGCTGAATCGCTTGCGCAGATTGGCGCTGAGTCCATGATAAACCGAGCTGCCGTTCGAGTAGTTCGCATCCATGTCTCCGAACGGGATGCAATTGGCGAGGGTCGTGGGATCGCACTTGGTGTTGAAGCCCTGGCTGGCCAGGCTCGGAAGAATAACCCCTTGTGCCAGGCCCACGCAGGCCGCGCCGCCGGGAACGAAGTTCGAGTAGAAGTTGGCGATCGACGCGTTAAGGCCGGACGGACGGAAGAAATTCATCAGCGAGGAATCGACGTATGGCTGTCCGGCGGGGGTGAGCCCGCAGCCGCTTACCGTGAAAGGACTGGCTGGGGTCTGGCCGGCCGCAAGGGCGTTCTCAAAATTCTGCACCATCAAATCGCCACGAATCGTGTTGGCATTGATGGGCCGGTTGAGATGTCGGCCGCCGTTGAAGTTGTAGGCAAGGTTGAACGCGAATCCGTCACCCAAATCTTTCTCGATACTGAAGTTAACCTGCTGTGAATAGGCGTAAACAAAATTCTTCGACTGAGGATATCCGAACGGTTGGAAGCCGAGAGCAAGCGGGGAAGCAGAATTCAGATAATTCTGGTTGAGAAAAATGGACTGAGGAAAATTCAAAGCTTGAAACTGCTGCTGATTCGGTAGAAATCCGAGCGCGCTCGTAACCGCAGGGTTGAGAGAAGCGGCGCAAGGATTGGCCGGACTAGGAATATTGATGGGCAGTCCCTGAAAGATCGGCACGGCGTTCAAGTTTCCCGGATTGCCGGGACCGCTGCATCCTCCAGTGCCAGCAAAAGCCAACTGACCGCTGGTCGAACCGTCGGAAGCATCGCCGAGGAAATAAAGCCCGAGCAGAGGATGGTCATAAAAGATGCCATACGAGGCGCGGACCACAGTCTTGCCGTCGCCCTTCGGATCCCACGCGACACCGATGCGAGGCTGGATGTTGTTCTTGTCGGTTTGAATTCCTTTTTGAATGCCGAGATAGTTGTATCCTGCTTGCGCCAGCGCGTCAGGCGGTTTGAACTGCGGCGCAATCTCCACGTCGTAGCGGACGCCGTAATTGATTGTGAGGTTCGGGTTCACCCGCCAGGAATCCTGCCAGAAGGCTCCAATTGGGATATTGTGGAACGAATCGCTGGGGCTGCCGAAGCCCTGGATGAAGTCACTGGGTATACCGGCACCATAGGCCTGGACAGGGTTAAGACCGGGGATGGTAAGCCCCGGAACCGAGATTCCTAGATTTGCGGCACTGACCGATCCAAAGTCATACACGCCGCCGTAATTGACGGTGAACGTCGCGGTAATGGGAAGGTAGTTGAAGTCCACGCCGAACTTGGTATTGTGGTGACCAATCGACCATGAGAAATTGTCCGAGGCCTGATAGCGATTCTCTACGCGCTGAATGTAGGAGTAAGGCTCGCGGCCAAAATAGGCGTAGCCGGGAATGTTTACTGCCGGGTCGGATCCTGCTGGAATCTGTGTATTGTAGAAATAAGAAAGACCGCGGCGCGCATACTGAAAAGTGAACTCATTTACCTTGTTGTTGCCGAGGGTCCAGGTATCCTTCACAACTCCGCTCACATCGCGGTAGGTCTGTTGCGAAGTGCGCGAGTACGCATTTTGCCCGAACGGCTGGTCTTGCCCACTGACCTCGATGCCGGTCACCGTGCTTGGACTCACATTCGCCCGCAGCGTCAGACGATTGTTGTTGTTGAAATTATGGTCGAGGCGGAACGAGTAGAGGCTGGTTCCTTCGAACACTGGGAAGTTCCCGGCTTGTGAACTGAGCGATGTAAAAGATGCGGGAAGACCGTTGCACAGAGGCGCCGATGTGCTGCACGAAGTGATGAACTGGGCCAGTGGGTTGCTTCCGTTTGCCGGAGTGGGAAGAACACCCAGCGCTACCAGACCTGCGAATGCAGCCGGATAGCTGCCGTTGACGGCGAGTCCAGAGGCCGCGCCGGTCAAAATCGAATACTGCTGCAGCAGAGGCAGTGGCACGCCGGGCGTGCTCAGGAATGCCGCTTGTTCCGGCGTTACCTGAATGCCAAAGGTCCCACCGGGCGCTCCAAAGAATGGCGAAGCGTCGAAGGGCACCAACCCGAAGTTGCCTTGGCCGATGTCGGAGAATCCGGTCTCGTGCCGGCGGGTAACTTCATAAGAGAAGTAGTAATAGGTTCTGTCCTTCTTGATCGGGCCGCCGAACGCGGCTCCCGCTTGAACTCGGGTGTAGGCGGGATTGGAGACCGTGCTGAAGGGGTTCACTGCCTGGAAATTGCGGTTGCGCAAGTAACCGTAAACGTCGCCGTGAAATTCGTTCGATCCCGAGCGAGTAATGATATTGACGACTCCGCCAGCCGCACGGCCATATTCTGCGCTGTAGCTGTTGGTGATGATTTGAAATTCCTGCACCGCTTCTTGCGACACGGTCGATCGCACGCCGTTTACAGAATTGTCGGTGGCGTCGGCGCCGTCAATATTTACGAGGTTGGAACGTGCGCGCTGGCCGCTCATGTTGAGGCCCGAAGTGGGCGCTGCCCCGGTGTTCGGAGCGTTGTCGCGCACCACCTGCGAATCGGTCAGAGTGAAATTGATGTAGTTGCGGCCGTTGATGGGAAGATTATCGATGCGGCGCTGTCCAATTGTGTCGGTCGTCGAGGTTCGCGAGGTTTCTACTAATTCCGCTTGCGAAGTAACTTCGACAACCTCTTTGCCGGTTGCGACCGCAAGCGCGACCGGGAGCTCCACCACTCCGCCGACGGTGATGCTCACCGCTCTCGCCTCAACTTTGCCGAAACCCGGCGCTTCCACAGTGACGGTATATGTTCCCGGCGGTAGCAATCGAACGCTGTAGCCACCCTCGCTGTCGCCGGTGGCACTGCGTTCGAGGCCTTTAGCAATGTCGCTTACCGTGACCTTCGCGTTGGCGACAACATTGCCCTTGGGATCCTTTACCGATACGCGGAGATCGCCGGTCGCGACGCCTCCCTGCCCGAAAGCTATGGAGGAAAGCAGGACCAACATTGAAATTGCGGCGGAGAAATTTTTCATATTGCGGATCATATTTCGGACCATGAGTCTCCCTCGACTCCGGCACTTCCAGGTGCCGAAATAATTGCGGCGGCGGATGGCAGAAACGCGCAATTTTTCTGGGGTGGCAACTCCCCGCTGGTTTGTACACCACAGACGGTGCCGAAAACAAGGCAGGAATGAGCCGGGGTAATGGCCGAGTTACCCCGCATGGACGCAAGAGTCACGGCGACGCCGTGCGCAAGAATGGCACAGATGCCACTCTTGCGTCTGTGACGGATGTCACCTGGCGCGCGGGGCTGAAAGGCGAACTGCGATGGCAGGGTTTTGCAACCTACCCAGCAGCATGGCCGAGCCGCTTAGCTTCTCATAACGGTCGACCACACGGACCGCGGCAAAACTCGAATACGGCCAAGCCAATGCGAAGTAGATCCGGGCCAGCGCCACAGTGGCGTTGCGGCGCAACAGCAGCGCGTCGTTCACCAGTTGCTGGGAAGCCTCGGCAATATGCGGATCGCCGCTGGCCAAAGCCAATTCGCCCACACGCACCAACACGGCGGCATTTTCGCCGAATGCCTGAACATAAGCAGCCATGGCCCGCAAACGCGTGCGGCGGACCGCACGAAACTCCGCGGGCGAAAGCCTTCGACGCAGGTATTCGTCTTCGGCAGAGTCAACTAAATTACGAAAAGCCTCGATGTCGATTGGACGGATCGACCCTACCTGCCCGGCTCTTTCCCGGGAGACCTGCAGGTGTTGGATTGTAGCGAGGCGCAGGATGGTTCCTAACGCCAATATGGCAGCGATGACAAGAACTATGGCCAGAATCATTGTTGTAGGAGGCGCTCCAATTCCCGGTTCCAGACATCGAGATTATTCTCGGGCAACGAAACCGCAGACGTAGTGGTAACTTTTTCGGGGACCAGGAGGAAGTAAAACCAATTCAACACGCAAACGTGGTACGTGGCCATGTTGAGGAAATCGAGAAGGTAACTTTTGTTGAGCAAAGCCCCGTTAGCGTTAAGAGCCCAGACCGCCATGTGCTCGCACCAAACGACGCCTAGGCCGAGGGCGATTCCGAAGGCTCGATGATTCCAAATCAATTTGAAATGTGCAGCGAAGAGAAACAGGAATAGCGCCAGCCCGCAGTCGATCACGTATGAGCTCTGCAGAAGAATATAAGCGCGGGAAATCGAAATAAGAGGCCGGTGCACGATCGGCGTATAGGCTGCGGCCGCAACGGCCAGCAGCAGGACGGCTGCGCCAACGCCACCAATCAAGCGACGACCCAACTTGGCGATCGCTGGGCGGGATCGGAGGAGATGAAAAAACAATTCCCCGATTACTGCAAACTTGATGGCTCCTTCAATGATTGCGCCGGCAAAAAAGGCCCGCCAGAAGGCCTCAACGCTTCCCAATGGGACGACGTCCATCGTATAAAGGGTGAATTGCTCAATTGCCCCGAAGGTGAGATAGGCAAGGAAGAACGGGAAAAGCTTGTGCAGCCCGCGCTGCCACAGGAACATCGCGAGCGCCGCTTGCAGAACTTGCGGGCCGAGCCAAAGATAGTGCCAAAGGAGTGAATGCGGCTGCAGCATGATCGTGGCCGAATACTATATCTCGACCCGCTGCAGACGGCAATATTAATCCCACTGACGTTCGGTTTTCGTAACGCGACAGAGAACCTAAGGCCTACCGCCAGTGCCGAACCCGCCAGGCCCGCCATCGGCATGAGCAACGGTGGGAACTGCCAAAGTGCTGAGGAACATAAGGGCTGCGGCTACTACGAGTAGCGTTCGTTTCACGGTTCGTTTTCTCCTTGTTTGGAACAACCAACCGTGATATTTTCATTCTCTACCCATCAGTTGCTAGGTAACTACAGGTCGTAGTTTTTTCGGAATTCGTAACAAAACTTTCAAAGCTAACTTCTAGAAACGCGCGAGAAGTCGCGCTGGCTCAAGCCTTTGCCCAATTCGGCGAACCGGCGCGTTTGTTTCTCTCGGCCGAGACCCGATTATCGATTGACGGAGGGGCTGGGTGTGCCAGAGAGAGCAAGTAGTAGAACCAGATCAACACACAGATGTGATATGTGGTCATGTTGAAGAAATCAAGGTAACGGAGCCCCGGGAAAACGATCCGATTAGCAGAGATCGCGAAAACGCCTAGCCCAACGCACGCTGAGATGCTCAAGCCTAAAGCAATACCGTGTTGCTGCCCGCTCCAAATCAGATGGTGGTGCGCTGCGAAGAGATAGATAAACAACAGCAAGCCAGCCTCAACAAGGTAGATCGCTTGCTCTAGCACCTGATAATGCAACACAAGGCGGGCGGACGAGGGGGCTTGACTGAGAACAGTCGGTGCATAAGCAGCAGCCACCGCAGCCACCGCCACAAGCACCACCACCGCGCAAACGATCAGATACTTTCCTGTCCGGGCCACCGAGGGCCGTGGCCTCACAAGGTTTGAGAATATCTCTCGAATAACCGCTAGCTTCACTATCGCTTCCATCATTATGATGGCGATTTCGGCGCGCCAGAAAACATCTGCGCTCACCCTGGGCGCAAGATCCATGACGTAAAGCGTAAGTCCCTGTATCCCCTCAAAAACCATATAGACAAAGAACGCAGGGAAGAGTCTATAAAGTTGGCGGCGCCAAGTAAGCAAGGCGAGAACTAGCAGCAGGACGTCAGTTCCTACCCACAGGTAATGCCACAGAAGTGAATGAGGGTACAGCATGGCGACAGACTCGCGACAACCTAGGCACTATATCCTTCTGGTTTCGGCGCTGCAAGAAAATCGTTGCCAGGGTAGTGGCTCAGTTTCAATTTATTCTCCCACGAGGGCGTCATCCCGAAATGCGGCGTATTTCAGCCGCGTGAGGGATCTCCCATAGATATGGCCTGTGGGGGATCCCTTCGGCTTCGCTCAGGGCAGGCTCTTCGTTCCGCCTGAAAAACGGCTGCACTCAGGATGACCGCCGAATTAGGGGCGGACCGATTCAAAGTCGAGCGATGATCATTGCCCGTATAGGAACTTCGTGCGCGCGGTAGCACCTTTTTCCCATTGGTGCCGAGGTCTGACCATGATACTTTTGGTCTGTTCCTGTTGTTGTAATCGTTTAGCTATTCATTTCAATAGGCCGTAAACAAACCGTGACGCTGAAATCGGCTTTACAAGATCTACGAGAAACCACGCTGGACGCCATTTCCGGCTTGCTGGCGAAGCTGGCTTACCTGGCTTCTCTCCGGCGGCGCGAAGGCGGCTACAATCATTGGGGATTGTCTCTGGTACACGGCGAGGAATCTTCCGACCGGGCCCTGAAGGCGGCTCAAACAGAAGTGTTATCGGATGTGCTGCGCACGCCGATCTCGGAACTGGAGAACGATTTACAGGAGTCCAGCCGGGGCAGCGAGAAAACCGAGCAAGCTTACGTAGAAGGGATGCGCGAACAGTTCAGCGAACTGCTCCCATCCCCTGAAGATGCGGCCTCTGCGAGTCACCTTAATTCAGTGTTGGTTGCCCTTTCGAGCCTGAAGAAGAACCCACCGGCTGCCATTCCGTCAGCTTCATCGCAACTCCCACAACCTGGCCGATAATCTCCGCTTCCTGCGGATGGCGCAGCACCCGCACCGGAACCGGCGATAGAGGATGCGGCTGCAGGATCACATCTTCGCGACGCATGCTGCACCAGCAGCAGGTGTGCCCCTCGCGGGTTTCCACGAAATAGATCGGGCGCTCATACTCCGAACGCCAAGAGCCCTCCAACACTTTGGTTCGGGTCTCATCGACCTGGATAAAACTGCCGGGAGGAAGAATCGGATACATGGTGAAATCCTGGTTGCCGATGTAGCCATAAGTAAACTCGCTGGTAGCAAACTTGGCGAGATAGGACAACGGGACCAGACCCCAGCGCTCGACCATGCGTCCCAAATTGCTGGTGCGTTGTTCGTCGAAGCCCGGGTCCATGCGAATTGGAATTTGCACGGAAGACAATCCAAGAAGAGCTTCTGAAACGTGCGAACGCGGCGGAGAAACCAGTCCAAGATCCGCGGCGATATTGTTCAGGTCAACGCCGTACCACGTCAGCAATTCCCGCAGGTCGCGACGATAGATCACGGCCAAAGTATAAAGACGGAAAATGCTGGGCAAGACTCCCTTGGTCTCAATGTCCGACAAACGGCTGGGAGGAATTGAGAATTCCTCGTTACGGTATTTCTCGGCCATGCGGGCGCTGGATGTTTCAATATCGCGCATGGTCAGGCCGAGCTTCTCGCGCAATGTACGAAGACTCTTACCGGCCGGCAACATGGATAATCTCTCCATAGAACTCAAGACTGAATATCCGAAGTGCCGCACATCATAGCAGGATGCACGGTTTTGTGTTCATGAATTTATGAGAAAGTTTTCCAGTGCTGTTCTCGTTACGAAATCGGAACACGATTTCTGTATGTGTTTTCTATGGTTTACGGACATAGCATTGAAGCGCTCGCGTCCTTATGGGAAGTTCTAGAACCCATCAGTATTCCCGAGGCTGTTCGGATTTCGTAACAAGCACCACGCGAAATTGCAACAAATGCCCATTTTGGCCATTGTTCCTTATGTGGGAATCTCGATCTTCCTAACACAATTTTATCTTCGAATGCTGCTTGGATTTCATGACATTTGTCACGCTGAGCGCGTGATGAACTCCACTGGCGCAGCCCTGCGGGTTCCGCGATGATGCCTTCACCGGGCGAGACAGAACAGATTCCCGGCTAGCACAAGCAAGCAGGAAAGCCAACATGATTGCAACCACGGAATACTCTCAAAACGCGCTGCAGGCCGATGCAGGAACGGTTGTGGCAAGTCTCGAAGGCGTCAGCAAGAATTATGAAAAGGTTCGAGCCTTACGCAACGTAAATTTCTCAGTGCGAGCCGGCGAGGTCGTCGCGTTGCTCGGCCCCAACGGCGCGGGCAAGACTACCGCTGTGAAACTGTTGCTCGGGCTCATCCAACCTAACTTTGGCAAGGCCCGGGTGTTCTGCGGAGATCCAACCAATCCGCAGAATCGCCTTCGCACCGGTGCAATGCTGCAAGTGGGCCGCGTGCCGGAAACGCTACGCGTGCGTGAGCATATTGATTTGTTCTCCAGCTATTACACCAACCCGTTGCCTCTCGAGGATGTACTTGCCGCAGCTGGCCTCGAGAAATTGCGCGATCGTAAATTCGGCGACCTTTCCGGAGGACAGAGGCAACGAACCTTATTTGCGTTGGCCATCTGCGGCAATCCGGACCTATTGTTTCTCGACGAGCCGACTGTGGGACTTGATGTCGAGGCCCGGCGCACCCTATGGGAAGAAATTCGCCGGTTGGTCGATTGCGGCAAGACGGTGCTGCTCACCACGCATTATTTGGAAGAAGCCGACGCGCTCGCCGACCGCATTGCCGTAATCAATCAGGGCGAGATTATTGCGGAGGGCACACCTGCGGAGATTAAGGCGCAGACCAGCGGCAAACGCATCCGCTGCATTACGTCGCTCGGGTTAGCGAGCATTCTGCAGATCCCTGGCGTCACCGATGTCCGCCAGGATCGCGAGGCGGTCGAAATCCAGGCCAGAGAAGCCGAACCTGTTTTGCGCACTCTGCTGGCCCGCGACGACACGCTTTCGGCGCTCGAGATCACCAGCGCGGGCCTGGAAGAGGCATTCCTGGCGCTCACACAAGACAATGGGCAGAAGGTAGATCGCCAAAACTAATTACGAATTGATCGCTCGCGCGGAATGATTTGCTTGGAACTAGATTTTTCGGACGCGTAAGACGTTAGGAAAAAGAGGAAACTATCATGAGTGCTACGGCAGCGGCATTGAGCAACATCGGGACTGAGCGTTCGGCGAGCCACACCGCCGAAATCTACCTGAAGGAAGCGAAGTACGAGTTTCTCAAGAATCTTCGTCTGCGCGTCTACACAGCATCGGTTATTAGCTTTCCGTTGATGTTCTATGTGCTGTTCGGTCTAGTGCTGAACTCCAAGGAAACCATCGGCGCTACCAGCGTTCCGACGTACTTGATCGCGACCTACGGCACTTTCGGCGTGATGGGAGCGTCGTTGTTCGGAACTGCGTCCGGCTTGGCCGCCGACCGCGGCTTGGGATGGTTGCAGGTGAAGCGCGCGAGCCCAATGCCTCCGTTCGCTTACTTCGCGGCCAAAGTTGTTCTCAGCATGATCTTCAGCGCTATCGTTGTCTCGCTGCTGCTGGTGCTCGGCATCAGCTTCGGCGGAGTGCGGTTGCCTTTCGCGCAAATGGCCACGCTGCTCGGAACCCTGGTTGCCGGGTCCCTTCCGTTTTCTGCCATGGGACTGGCGATTGGATATTTCGCGGGGCCAAACTCTGCTCCCGCCGTGATCAACATGTTCTATCTGCCGCTATCGTTCTGCAGCGGTTTGTGGGTGCCTTACATGTTCCTGCCGAAGCTGGTGCGGCAGATCGCGCTCGCGCTCCCTCCTTATCACTTGTCGCAACTGGCGCTGGGAGTGGTTGGCGCAGGACGTCACGAGTCTGCGGCGACGCACTGGGAACTGCTATTAGCCTTCACTCTGATCTGCCTAGGCGTGGCGCGCATCGGTTTTCAGCGCGATCAGGGAAAGCTGTACGGCTGAGAACGAATCGATCTCGATCGCCATCAATTCGATTTTGAACTCGATCTTGCAACGCGAATATCAAGAAAGGATGTCGGCATGAAAACGCAATCGATGAAGACGGGCTGGTCGCTGGTCTTGGTTGCACTTGGCTTGCTAGCGCTTTACGGCGGACCTCGAGGATTGGCTCTGTTGGTTCCAGCTGCGATCTTAATATGGTATGCGGTCGCGAAGCCTGCGGCCGATCGCCATCGGAATTGACGCCGTAGGAGACAATAGGGTGTATTAGGCCGAGCCTAATCAACAAGCATGAACGATTCAGGATATTCCGGCGCACCCGAATCCTCTCGGGCCCACGAAGCGTATGACTTCAAGCAGACGCTCAATGTCTCACCTCGCGATAAGGCACACGGCTGGGCTCCTTTTATTTGGCTCGCGTATTTGAGTTTCTTCTTTATCCAGCCGATCCTTGATCATGCGGGCTGGAAGATGTGGTCTCTCACCACTCTTGCTACAGCCATCTTCCTGGTTCTCTATTTTGGCCTCTTCTGGCTGCAGAAGCCGCGCTCGCTTCTGCACATCGGAGGAATGGTCATCCTGGGCTTGGTATTCGCACCCATCAATGGAGGCGCATCCACCTTCTTTGTGTTCGCTGCGGCGTTCGTTCCGTTCTGCGTGCAAACCGAGCGCGCTGGGGTTGCGCTAATTGCCGGGATTGTCGCGCTCGCTGGAATTGAGACCCAGGTCTTTCACCTCTCTGGATGGTTTTTCTTTTACGCCGGAGGACTGGCGTCTGCGGTCGGCGGCAGCAACATTTATTTCGCGCAACGCAACCGCGCTCTCGCCAAGTTGCGCATGGCCAATGACGAAATTGAACATCTTGCCACGGTCGCCGAGCGTGAGCGTATCGCCCGCGACCTGCACGACGTTCTTGGCCACACACTTTCTGTGATCATTCTCAAATCCGAACTTGCCGGGAAGTTGATGGATCGCGATCCTCAGCGTGCCGGCAATGAAATCCACGAGGTTGAACAGATTTCTCGCCAAGCTCTGTCGGAGGTGCGCGATGCGATCCGCGGCTATCGCTCGCAAGGATTGTCTGCCGAACTAGCCAAAGCGAAAGCGACGCTCGAGACTGCGGGCGTGTCGGTGAAATGCGAGGCGGCGAAAATCGCTCTGCCGGCAATGCATGAGAGCGTCTTGTCGATGGCCGTCAGGGAAGCCGTGACAAATGTCGTGCGCCACGCGCAGGCCCGCAATTGCAGCATGCGGCTGGGGCAGCGCAACGGCTCATGCCATCTCGAGATAGAAGATGACGGCCGCGGAGGCGCTCAGAGCGAAGGCAATGGACTGCGCGGCATGCGCGAGCGCGTCGAAATGCTGGGCGGTACGTTGACTCGCGACTCTCGATCCGGCACCAGAATCACAATCAACCTACCGCTCAAGCAGGCCACATCGAAGATGCAGACAGAGGACTGTTCCAATTGAATCCGGTCGCGAAGGAGAGCCGCAAAACCATTCGCGTCGTCCTCGCCGAAGACCAGGGTATGGTGCTCGGCGCGCTAGCTGCGCTGCTCGAGATCGAAGGCGATATCTCAGTAATCGCGCAGGTGCGTAACGGCAAGGAAGCATTGGAGGCGGTTCTCGCGCACAAACCGGATGTTCTTATCACCGACATCGAGATGCCGCTCATGACCGGACTCGACGCGGCTGCCGAACTCAAACGCCGCCGCGCCAGCACCCGCGTGATCATTCTCACTACCTTCGCGCGCGCCGGATATCTGCGCCGCGCCATGGAAGCTGGAGCCTTGGGCTATCTCCTAAAAGACATGCGTGCCGAAGAACTCGCCGAGGCGGTTCGGCGCGTGCAACAGGGATTGCGCGTCATCCATCCCGACCTCGCGACCGAGGCTTGGGCAGAAATGGATCCGCTCACCGATCGCGAACGCCAGGTCCTGCGCCTGGCCGGCGAAGGTTTGCAGAGCGGCGACATCGCCGCGGAACTCGGCCTCTCCGAAGGTACGGTGCGAAATTATCTTTCCGAAGCGATCAGCAAGATGGGGGCTAGCAATCGCATCGAAGCATCGAGAATTGCACGGACCAAAGGATGGTTGTAGGTTGTGCAGATCGAAATTCCCTTGCCAAGTTTAGGGCAGCCTCCGTCCGGTGCCTTTCTGGACTCGACTTTGCCGTTGCGCCCTCGATGTGCCCAGCCGAAAGCCGCGCCCAGAAGGCATTTGCGCCGAGCAGCCTATTGTGATAACTTTTTACGCCGCTAGAGAAGTAACTTCCCCGGGTGCCCCCCAACGAAATCTGAAGGAGAAGTGTCGATGAAGCCAACCTGTTCCGTTGCGATAAAAGCGTTTTTGGCGCTGATCGTGTTTACCGTGCTTTCACTGCCTAGCCTCAGCGCTCAAACAGAAAAGATAATTTATAACTTCACAGGCGGAGCAGACGGAGGCGCGCCCGAGGCTGGCTTAGCCTCTGATGGCCGAGGCAACCTCTACGGAACTACCTCCAACGGGGGCTCCCCAACCTGCGAGTGCGGAACCGTTTTCGAACTCAGTCCGGGCTCGAACGGAGCTTGGACTCAGCAAACCCTTTACTCTTTCGTCGGCTTTTCTTCTGACGGAGAACAACCCAATTCAGAGCTGACCTTCGATGGTAAGGGTAATCTTTATGGAACGACGATTGCCGGCGGTTCCTAATGGTTTTGGCTCCGTGTTCGAACTTACACCGGGAACCAACAACACGTGGACCGAAAAAGTGCTTTACAGTTTCGACCCGGGGTCTGGCGGAATTTTGCCTTATCGCGGCGTGGTTCGAGACCCGGCCGGAAACCTTTACGGAACCACTGCTCAAGGCGGCGCATATTTCAATGGGACAGTTTTTGAGCTGGTGGCGGGTTCGAACGGATCATGGACAGAAAAAACTTTGTACAGCTTCACCGGCGTAAACGACGGCGCCGATCCCGAAACTCTACTAATCCTTGACGCAGCAGGTAATCTATACGGCACAACGACCTACGCCGGCCCGAACGACTACGGAAGCGTGTTCGAGTTGAAGCGTGGCGGCAATGGCGATTGGACCCTGAAGACAATCTACGCCTTTACCGGAGTGAGTGGCCTTAACCCTTTCTCTGGCCTGACCTTTGACAGCGCGGGCAATCTTTACGGGACTTCCGAGACTACTGCCTTCGAGCTGATGCCGGGACCAAATGGTAAGTGGACGGAAAAAACGCTCCATGCCTTTACTGGCGGGACGGACGGCGCAGGTGCTTATTCTGGCCTGATCTTCGACAAGGAGGGAGATCTTTATGGCACAACCAGCCTTGGTGGCTTGCATGAGGGTACGGTTTACGAGTTGAAGCCCGCCGCCGGTTCTTGGACCGAAAAGGTTCTTCATCGCTTTGCCGGGGGCTCAGGCGACGGTTCTTACCCTCTACTCCCCAATTTGCTTAGGGATGCAAGCGGCAATCTCTACGGCACAACACCGGAAGGGGGAAGTTCTGGCGCGGGCGTGGTATACGAAATCACGCCGTAGTGGCCTGCGTGAAGCTACTGCCTTGCAGCGCGGCTTTCTAGCTGCTGTGGTTTCGTCGTGTGCCTGCCGCCAAAATCCGGTTCCGGCCCGCCGGCAATTCTCCACGCGTACATCAGAAACGATGTCGCCGTGAGATCGATTGCTGGCTCGTCGGTTGAATACGACTGCACGTTGTCCTTGTAGACCGCACCGTTGCCGTTGAATTTTTTATACGCGTCGCCGCCACCGGGCGGACATGTTAGCATGTTCGTCAGCAATCCCGAAGAGGCCGCGGAGTTCGGCCCCTCTACCACAGCGCCGCTCAGCACCGGTGGCTGACCGTTCAACGATCCCATCAGGTTCGCGACCTGGTGCTGCATGCAATCCGGGAAAGTATCCCCGTTGCCCACCGTGAACGTCACCCCCCAGGCATTCGCACCGGATATGTTAGCCAGCCAGCGCCGTGAATCGGTAGCGTAGGTGCTGTTATTGGTCAGATAGGAATATTCCTTGGCCATCACCGCAAGCCCCGCTCCGTGCGAGACGGTGTCATAGCTGCCCCACGGCCAGCCGAAGCCGAATGGATCTTTCGCCTGCGCGATCGATGTGGTTATCTGGTTTTGCATGTCGTTCAGCAGATCGGTCTGCGACACCGCCAGTCCCGGCGGATTCCCCGCCTGCGAAATCGCGCGATAGAGCTCGAAGTGTGCCAGTCCGCTCACGTCGTAAAGATTCAGCGTGTCGGTTAAATCATTTGGTCCGGTTATATAGGCGTGAGCCCAGTTCGACGCCGCCGTCAGATAATACATGGGATTGGTGTGCGGCAATCCGGCCGGCAGGTTACCGCTCTGCACTGCAAAGTAGAGTTCGGTTGCGCCAAGTTCCAGATCATCACGCCATTCGTTTTCGGGATAAAAATCGAAAGGCGCGGTCGTCAGCAAATTCCCCGTCGGTGAAGTATTCGCCAAATCAAAAATGTGCTCGGCTTCCACAATGCATTGATTGGCCAGTGTTGGATTCGTAGCGTCGAACACCTGAAAGCATTCCGCGAAATCTGCCGACAGTCGCCCGGCCAGATTCGGGCTAAGCTTCGATCCTGCCGCGCCGGCCACGAAAACCGGTCGGTGACGGATGTATTGATACTGCGATTTCGTTCCGCCGTAAGTGTCGTCCGCCTGTGGCAGCCGCCAGATGTCGTGATCGCTGAGATAATTGAAGCTCTTGAAGTCGGTGCCGATGCCGACCTGATAGTAGAGCGTCTCCGTCGAGTCATTCCACATTTGCTGCAGCCAGTTCACACCGAACTGCGCTTCATTGGTGAAGTTCGAAGCGGTCGAGAGACTGCCCATTTGATTGGGAAAGTCGCGTACACCGATCAGCATCAGCGCGACCACATAGCTGTGCGTCTGCACAAACTTAAGATAATCTCCCGCGTCCCACCATCCGCCTTCCGCATTGATGGTCGCTCCGGTTGGGCTAAGGCTGTCGAGAATGAGGTCGTTATTATTGAATGCCGGACTGCTATAAACTGTCGCGCTCGCGTCGTTGAGATGGCCGGCGGCGGTGCGCAGCGGAGTCGCGATGAAATTCGGACCGTCGCGCTCGTTTTCATAAAAATAAAGATTGTTCGCCAGCGGTGTCGTATAAAGATTCGCTGGAGTGTCCACGCGGAATGCCGGCGAGGTTGCGGAGACGGGACCGCTCACCGAAATCGTATAGGTATCTGCGGCTGACAAAGTAAAGTCGATCGGATAGACACTGAAACTTCCCCACGTTCCTGGCGTCGCGCCCACCGATCCCGAAGCTACGGTCGAGCCAGCGGAATTCTTGATTGCAAAATTCACGCCACTCACCGCGCTGGAAGTCATGAGGTAGGCTCGCGCCGATAAACCGGCTTCATAGCCGATCTGATTCACACGGATGAAACCCGTCACTGCAAAGGCCGGCAAAGCCGCCAGGCAGAAGCAAGCTGAAAGCAGAACGATGTGGGAGAACCGGAGGGATCGATTCGAGTGCAGCGACATAACATCCTCCTGACGTCGGAGCCGTTACCCAAGGGAAAAATTGAAGGCGAGAGGCGGACGCAGCCACAGAGAAAATGCCTGCAGCCCGGCCTATTGAAACGTTTTAATATTGATTCGGTTCGGTCTCTCTGTCAAGCGGAAAATTGCAGCTCCCATTGCGTAAAACTTCTGCGCGAGCTACAGCACTCCGCGCTCGATCCCGGCCTCTTCTTTTTGAACCGTCTTGTACGCCCAGGCCATGCGGGGCGTATTGTGGGCGATGCCGAACTGTCCCTGCGCGTTCAACACGATGATTCCGCCACGGCCGTTCACGCGTTGCTCCAAATTGTTCATGGCTTCCTGCGCGGCCCACTCCGGCAGATTGCCGGCCAGCACACGGTCGGCCGTCCATTTCGCCAGCACCAGTTTCATGATCGGCTCGCCCCAACCGGTGGTCGAAACCGCGGCACTTAGATTGTCCGCATAACAACCACACCCGATCAAAGATGAATCGCCCAAGCGTCCCGGAGCCTTATTCAGCGTTCCTCCCGTGGAAGTCGCGGCAGCAATGTTGCCATCGCGATCGAGTGCGACGGCACCCACGGTGTCATGTGAAATCTCCGGCGCGAACAAGTCGTTGCCATCTTTCGGCGGTACGTTGGCCGCTGCCCGCTGATAATCGCGCAGGCGCTCCACTTCGCGTGGAATCACCAAGTCTTTGTTTTCGCACAACGGCATGCCATGCTCGGCTGCGAATTGCTCCGCACCGGCGCCCACAAAATACACATGCGGACTTTCGCTCAAAATCTTCCGCGCCGCGCGCACCGGATTGCGCAGCCTCTCCACACATCCCACGCCGCCAGCTCGCAAAGTCGCTCCGTCCATGATCAGGGCATCAAGCTGAACCTTCCCGTCACGGTTTAGAAAGCTCCCTCGCCCCGCATCGAATGTCTCGTCGTCTTCCATGATGACGAGCGCTTCTTCCACAGCATCCAGCGCCGCACCCCCACGCTCCAACACGCGCCAGCCGGCCGCCAGTGCGTTGCGCACTCCATGCAGATGGGCATCCACCGCATCATCGGGCATGGCCCACGCGCCGCCATGAACCACCAGAACTGGACGGGGGGCGAACATAGCGGCGAGAAGCTACGCCGCCTGCCCGGCTTTGGCAGCGGCCGGTGGGGCGTCCTGGGTGCGGGTCCAGGTGTAGCGCATGCGGTGAATCACTGTAATGGTTGAGAGTACTGCGATCACCCACAGCACCGGCGCCATGCGGTTGAAGAGCGCGCCGAGGATTACCAGCACGAGACGTTCTGGGCGCTCCATGAAACCGACGCGGCAGGACCCGATGAGCGACTCGGCGCGGGCGCGCGTGTAGCTCACCATGATGGCGCTGACCATCACGAAGGCGGTGAGCACGACGTAGAACGAGCGGTCGCCACGAGTGTAGAAGACGAGCAGCCCGAGAAACTGCGAGGCATCACTGTAGCGGTCGACAACGGAATCGAAAAACGCTCCGAAGCGGGTGACGCGGTTGGTGGCGCGGGCGACTTGTCCATCCACCAGATCAAAAAATCCTGAGCCGATGATCACGAGGCCCGCATAGAAAAACATGCGCTTCTGGGTGAGGGCTGTGGCTGAGCCGAAGAGAATCGCGGCCCAGGTATTGACCACCAGTCCCATGAAAGTGAGGACGTTAGGATTGATGCGCGAGAGTGCGAGCCAGCGGACAATCGTATCGAGCAGTACGCCACAGGCTCTTCCGAAAGCGCTGGTCCAGCTGTGGTTCGACGACTTGTTTGGGGATGTGCTCGTCGCGGGCGACGCTGCTGTCACCATCAAGCGCCCGCCTTTTCGGGTTCGGCCTCGTCGTGGATGGTGGTGAGGCTCAGAATCTTCAGTTCGCGCTTGCCGTTGGGCGTGATCACGGTGGCCTCGTCGCCCACCTTCTTATTCAGAAGCGCTCTGCCGATGGGAGACGTGGTCGAGATTCTCCCAGAGGCTGCGTCAGACTCTTCGCTGGTGACCAGCTTGTACTCCATCTCTTCATTCTTAATGCTGTCGTAGACCTTGACGGTGGAACCCAGCCCCACTTTGTCCTTGGGGATGTTGTTCATGTTGGTCAGGGACAAATCCGCGAGCCGCTTGCCCAACTGGCGGAAGCGCGCTTTGACGAACTCCTGGCGCTGCTTGGCCATGTGATACTCGGCGTTCTCGCTGAGGTCGCCGAGAGCCGCGGCGCGCTTGATCTCCTTCGGCAACTCATGAACCAGCTCGTGCTCGAGCGCGTCAACTTCTTCCTGCAATTTCTTTCTGAGTTGGTCAGTCATTTCTTAAACAGCCATTTCTAAACGTCAATTGAATCAGGCCCGGGAGTGTGATTCCAGCTTCAGAGATTATAAACCTGTGGGGGCTGGGAGGGCGTTGAGAGAGCTCGAATTGGCTTTCGGCTCGGGGCTGACGGTTAGAGGTCTAGGTCCTCGGTCTTAGGTCTTCGGGCAACCGTCAATTGCGCTGCAGGGGTTGCAGAAGCGCGGTTGCTTGATCTAGCTCGCACTCGCCTTGCTCGGCTCTTGCTGCACTGACGCCCATTTAGCATGTTCCTGCGAGACCAGCGACTCGATGCGCTCCGCCAGCAGGGCGTGCGGATCGGCGACATTAGTATAAGGCGAGGCTTTGCCGAGATAGGTGTACTTCTCGTGCTTCAGTGATTCGCAGGTAGAACGGTAGGCGATCCAAAGTTCTTGATATTGGTTTAAGTGGAGCATGCCTTCGAGCACCGTGATGATTACGCCGAGGACGCCGGTGACCATGGGCATCAAGGAGAATTTGAAAGCGGCGAGAAACGGAATTGCGGCGGCGGCGATGATCTCCACGATCTTGATCCGCTTGTAGGTTCGCTGAGCGGATATGCTTTTGCGGTCGTACCAGCCAATCTGGTCTTCGAGCCGCTCCATGATGGGATCGTGCTCGGCGAGTTGCGCGGGAGATGAGTTCATAGTCCAGAGATTCTACCGCTTGTCCACAGGAAAGATAGAAAAATCCTGCGAGAAACTAAGGAGTTAGGGAGCGACCCGGTTGGGCTATACTCCGGCGAGACTCGGCAAGGACAATGGAAGCAAAGAGTGGACTGTTGCGCGAGGCTATCGAGTGTTCCTCGAATTGAGGGAGACAATTCATGAAGCTAATGACGAAGTTCAACTTGATCCTGCTGCTGCTGTTTGGAGCCGGTGGAGCGCTGATTTCGCAGATCGCATACAGCTTTCTCATCGAGAACGCGCGGCGGGAGGTGACCCAGGAAGCGGAGTTGATGATGGCCAGCGCCAAGGCAGTCCGCGACTACACAGCCGACGATCTGGCTCCCTTGCTGGAACAGAATCCGCAACACAAGTCGCGCTTCTTGGCGGAAACAGTACCATTCTTCGGAGCGACCAATACATTCAAGCGGCTGAGGGAAAAATATCCTGATTACACCTATCGGGAAGCTACCCTGAACCCGACGAACCCTCAGGATCGCGCCACCGATTGGGAAGCTGACATCATTGCCTATCTGCAGGACCACTCCGCAGAGAGGGAACTTCCAGGCGAGAGGGAGACGCCGACCGGGACAGTGCTTTACATCGCAACGCCGATCACTGTCGAGGCGCCTTGCTTGGAATGCCACAGCCGCCCGGCGGCGGCACCGGACGCAATGATCGCTACCTACGGTTCGACGAATGGTTTTGGATGGAAGGCTGGGTCCGTGGTGGGTGCACAAGTAGTTTCAGTTCCGATGTCGTTACCGGTGAGCATCGCCAAGAAAGCTTTTCGCTTACTGCTGATTTATCTTGGGATCGGGCTGATCGCGACTGTCGCGGCACTTGATGCCGGAGTTTACTTTATCGTGATTCGGCCGCTGCAACTGGTGTCGGATGCCGCCGACCGTGCGAGCAAAGGCGAGGCCAATGCCGCTCCGCTGCAGGTGAAGGGTAAAGATGAGATTGCGGCGATGACAGCTTCATTCAATCGCATGCAGGTCAGTCTGGCGAAGGCGCTCAAGCTTTTGACATAAATGCGATCGGAGAATCCGCAGAGAGCTACTTTGCCGACAGGACAAAGTTAACCATAATCTTACTGTTCACGGGTACAGGGCTGGCATTTACGAAGTAGGGTTTATATCTCCATTGTTTGACCGCATCGATGGCTGCCGGAACCAGCAAGGGGTGGCCGCTGATCACGCGCAGGCTCTCAATCGCGCCATCCTTCGATATATCTGCATCGAGAACAACCATGCCCTGCACATGCGCCTGACGCGCTAATGGTGGATAGGTGGGCACGCTTTGTGTTACGAGCAAACCTTGCAAAACCTCTTCGGAAACGTGAATGCGCGCGAGCGGTAAGGGTTTGTTTTCTATGGTTGAAGGCGTAGGAGCGGACGCGACATTCTTGACTGGAGTCTCTTGCGCCCCGGGCGGGGAACTTTGGGACGGAGCGGCTTCTGCGGGGAGCGCCGGAGGTGACGAAGCCCGGGAAGTTTGAGATCGTTGCTTTGCCGTGGAGTCTGCTGCGCCAGAATCCGGCCTCGCTGATATGAAATGCTTGCCAACGACGATCAAGACAACCAGAACCGCCGCGCCTATCATGAGCAGATACTTGCTTTGATTACTGTTACTTTGCGGTTGAGCTGGGCGAGGATCTCTTCTTGTATCGATTGCAGGCTGAGACAGGGCGGGCTCAGGCGCCTTCGAGTCCGGTTCCGGAAGTCTTGTCGATTCCGGTATTTTGGAAAACGAAGTCAACCCGAGATCGAGTCGTTTTAGAAACTCCTCGCGCGCGCCTTTGGATTCGATCTCTTCTGCAACCTTGAGATAAAGCTCATCGGCTGAGGCGCAGTGTGGTGCCGCGCGCTTGACGACAAGGTCGGCGATTGGCCCGATGTGATGCGCCAACTCGCGGCTTACGCGCTGCAAAGTCGCGGCATCGATTCGCGAAGAAGTTGTCAGCGGTGTCGCCGTCTCTGTAAGCGGCACAGGCGATTCAGCTTGCGGTACGTCGCTTAATTTCGAGGCTACGGCGCGACTGCCGCTTGACGTGTTCCTTCCTGGAAGCCCCGTCAGCCGCCGCAAAGGCTCGACGAGCAACTGAACGTCCGACCTCCAGCGCGCGTGGGTGATCTCGACGCAGTTGCGATAGGCAAGTTCCTGGAGATCGGGAGGAAGCTGGTCGCTGCGCGGCATCTTCGCTCCGCGCAAGAGCACGGGAATGACGGCAATGTCGCGCCTCAAGGCTGAGGCGGTTTCCACTCGGACAAAGTCGCTGGGATCATCGAGGCGTCGTTCGCCTTTTTCATTCTTCTCATCGAGCCATTCTTCTCATCGAGCCATCCGGGGCCGATCAACGCAAGCAGCACGCCACAGGTGGCGACGCTTTCGTCAATCACTTTGCGAAAATCGCGGCCCGCTTCGATCCCGGCCACATCCATGAAGACGGAGTTCTCCCCGAACTGTCCGACAAGGTCGTCGAATAAACGCCCGGCTTCTCCTTCCGAATCGTGGCGCCGGTAACTGATAAAAATAGAGCCCAGTTGAGTGCCTCGCGATCACTTATAGGCTGCTTGCTTCATCGTATAAGTGAGGTCAAAGAGATTATACAAAGTAGGGAGTTGTCAGCTGCGCTGGTGCGCGCCTGCTCAGGTCTATTTCAGACCTTCGACGCTGTACAGATCAGAGAGGGTCCGGACGTAGCTGTAGACATAGTTCCTGGTATCGGCGGAGAGATTGACGCGGCCGATGGTGTCGATGCCGGCGGAGTCGGCGGGTTCGAGCGCTTTCCAGAGAGTGCGTTTTCCGGTGGCGAGGTCGATGCGCACGACGTTGGCGGGAATTTCTCCGCGGCGAATGACGAAAAGCTCACGGCCATCCGCGGACCAACCTGTGGGCGTTTCTTCGCGCTCGATGCCAGGAATCGGACGGGGATCGCCACCGGCGACCGGGTAAAGATAGAGTTTGCGGTCTGGGCCGGTGGCGGCGATTAGGTCTCCCTGAGGAGATAGCGCGAAAGTAGCTCCGACGCCCTCCTGACTGATGGTTTTGGGCTTGCCGTCATCGATCGACTCTACATACAGGCGAATGGCGTGGCCGGGCTCGACTCCGGAAAAAACAATATGGTTCGCGTCCGGCAGCCAGGCGGCAGCGGCATGGTTCAATCCATCTTCTCTAATCGGTTTCATTTCTCCGACACCGGTTGGCAGCAGGGTCAACGGGGAGAGCGTCGAGTTAAGCCTGGCGAGAGCCCATTTTCCATCGGGCGATAAACTAAGTCCGTTGCCCTCGCCGAGGCGAATGGCGGGTGAGCCGTCGGTCTTGCGGATGTAGACGGCATACTTGGGGCCACCGCCTTCGCCGGCTTCGTTAAACAGGACGACGCGGCCATCGGGCGAGAGCGATGCGGGAACCGACCAGTCGAGCCAGGAGAGATCGCGCTCTTTCGTTTCACCCGGCGCGAGGCCGATGATCCCGGCGCGGTCATTGCCGCGAGTCAGCAGAACGTTGCCCTGGCGCCCTACGTCGAAAAGGGTTAACTCTCCGGGAATACGCGCCAGCAATCTGACTTTCCCTGACAGATTTACGGCGTACAGCGAACGATCGCCGCCGGTGCGGGTGGCGCTGAACCAGACTTCATCTCCCTTGGGCGACCATGCGAGACCCTGAATGCTATCCCAGCCATCGGAGAGAGTTGTCTTCTTTCCCGATTGGTCGATGATCACGACTGCGCCGCCGTCGTCTCTGGGTTGGGGATGGTCGATGAACGCGATAAGGTTTGCGTTGGGGCCGACGCGAGGATTTCCAATCCATCCATCTGCCTTATAGAGAACCTTGCCGACAGGAAACTCTAACTGTTTTCGGCCGTCCATTTCATGAACGACGGCTAAGGCGCTGCCGTCTGGCGACCAGTCGGCCCACTCGACGTTCTCCAGAATCTCGCGCGGGGCGCCACCCACGAGCGGGACGCGCGCCAGCGTTCCGGAATACAGAAATGCATCGCGAGCGTGGCTGCCGAGAGCAATTGCCATTTCTCCGGTAGAAGAGATGGCCAGAAGGTTTGCACCGCGCGGCTCCATCTCCTGCGACTGCGGACTTTCCGGGCGTGTGGTGTAGAGATCGAGGGGTTTGCCCTCCCACGCAGCGCTATAGATGACCGTTTTGCCATCGGGAGCAAAGCGCGCCGAAAGCACAACTCCACGACGAAACGTCAGTGGGTGGTAGGCGGGGAATGAAGGCTCGGGCGAGCGCTGGAGCAGGAACGTGCCAACGCCGAGACCAACGAGGAGGGCGACGGCGGCTACGGCTAAAAACGGAAAGACATTGCGCCTGGGTGGAGCGACTGCCAGACTTGCCACTGCGGGGATCGCGGCACGAGATATCCCGGACTCTGAAACGATAGGAATGCTGGCAGAGCTGGCACGGGCGCGTGAAGTGTCCAGATCGCGCTTGATGCGTTTCAGGTCGCCGCGCAACTCAGCGGCAGTCTGATAACGCAGATCGCGTTCTTTCTCGAGCGACTTGGTAATCAGCTCATCGAGCTTCGCCGGGATTGACGGGTTCAGAGTGGAGACAGGCGGAGGCATGCGATTCAGAATCGCTTCAAAGATCACGCCGCTGCTACTGCCGGCGAAAGCCATCTTGCCGGTCGCCATCTCGTAGAGAACCACGCCGAAGGCAAAGAGATCCGTGCGAGCGTCGAGCTCTTCGGCGCGTACCTGCTCGGGCGACATGTAGGCGATGGTGCCGATGGTCGACCCCGGGCTGGTGACGAGAGTTTGAGGGGTCACTTCGGTTGCGGTGTGCTCGCTGGCGGGGGCGGGCGCGACTTTGGCGAGGCCGAAGTCGAGCAGCTTGGCTTGTCCACGTTTGGTGACGAAAATATTTGCCGGCTTAATATCGCGATGAACGATGCCCTTGGTGTGCGCCGCGTCGAGAGCGTCGACGATCTCGATGCTTAGGGCGATCAGAGTTTCGGTGTCGAGCGGGTGTCCCTCGATACGGTGCTTCAGGGTTTGGCCCTCGAGGAACTCCATGGCGATAAAAGCCATGCCGTTGTGCTCATCAATTTCGTAAATCGTGCAGATATTGGGATGATTCAGGGCGGATGCTGCCTGGGCCTCGCGCTGAAAACGGCTAAGAGCTTGATGATCTTTGGCGACATCGTCAGGCAGGAACTTGAGGGCAACGAACCGGTGGAGCTTGAGGTCTTCGGCCTTGTAGACGACTCCCATGCCGCCGCCTCCCAACTTTTCAAGGATTCGATAGTGGGAGATGATTTGGCCGATCATTTAGCGGGACGTTGACCGTATCTTATGGGGGTGGGGCGGGTAAGTCAAAAGGACGGCAGTCGAGGGGGTGATGGGTCTTCATCGCTTAGGCGACGGGCACGATTTCCGGCCAAGTCTCGACCCTATTTCTCGCAATCCTCGAACTCCCGTTAATCCAATGTTCTCAGTACTTTGGTAACTCGAACGTGATTCCGGTCGGCGATATTCTATGCATTACTTTCCCCCTGATTTAACTGCGCAACTCTGCATCTCAGCTGCGCGGAGTTTTGTGTGATCGAGGCAAGGGAACAATGTCCACGAAAATCGGCCATTTCGAAATTCTGAGTGAACTGGCGAAGTCCGCCACTGGAACTGTCTACAAAGCGAACGACCCCAAAAGCGGCCAGACCGTTGCATTGAAGGCGATCCAGCTGTCCGCCTTCGGATCACACGCCGAGGAACTGGGGAAATGTCTTCTAGAGGAGTCTGAAACCACGAAGGTTCTGAGCCACCCGAATCTCACAACGGTTTTTGGCGCACAAGAAATCGACGGGCAATTCTGCGCCGCCATGGAATACATCCAGGGCAACAGCGTCGCAACCATGCTGGCGCGAAAAGAGGGATTTTCGATCTGGGATCTGCTCGACATCGGAAGGCAGGTGTGCAGCGGGCTTGATGACGCCCACTCGCACAAGATTTTTCACCATAGCCTGGAGCCCTCCAAAATCATGTGCGGATGGGATGGCACCGTCAGAGTTCTGGGATACGGACTTTCCAGCGTGGGCAAGTTCACTCTGCAAATGGAAGGCGTTCCATCGATCCTTCATTACTTTTCTCCGGAGCAGGTCAGGGGCGAAGAAATTGATGCGCGATCAAACTTCTTCAGTCTGGGCGCCATGTTCTATGAAATGGTGACGGATCGTAAAGCATTCGATCGTGAAGATTCGGAATCATTGCGCGAAAGCATCGCGGAGAGCACGCCGGTTCCGCCGATGCACTTGAATCCCAAGCTTCACCCGCAGCTGAGCGACCTGATCATGAGAGCGCTCGCCAAGGATCCCGGCGACCGCTACCAGAGCGGCAAGGAATTGCTCGAGGACTTGGAAAAGTGCAAGGAATCGAAACCGCAGGCCGCGAAGCAGCCGGCCGCAGCTGCCCCAGTCGTAGCCGCGCCAAAGCCTAGCAAACCAGAACCGGTCAAAGCTGTCGCACCAGCGAAAATTTCTGCCCCGGCCGCCTCCGCGCCAAGCCGTCCTGTTGCGGCGAAGCCACCGGTTACTCCTCCGATCCAGAAAAAGATCGCAGCCGCTTCGGTGGCCCCTGCGCCCTCGCAAACCGCTAAACCGCCAGTTGCGCCCGTTGCCCGCAAGGCCGCAGCAGCAGCCGCAGGCGCTGAGTCTGCTTTTTCCATGCCCCAGACGCCGCAGCTGGATTCTTCAAGTCAGTTCATCACTTCGTGTGTGAAAGCGACCATCGACTCGGCAAGCCATCCGGCGGCTTCCATGTCATCGGCCGTTCTCGATGAGCCGGAGGTCGAGGAGCCGCATGTTGTTCAAGCTCCAAAGATCAATGTGGACCCCATGATGGCGGAAGAAGGCTCATCATCACAAGGCGGTCGCACCAGCTTCTCGGAGATGACCGAACTGCCTCCGCTGAAGGAAGCCTACGCTGCGCCCACTCCAGCGGCCCAAACCTATGAACCGGAACTTGACGATCCCGCACCCGCTGCACCTGAGCAGGAGAAGCCCAAGGTTCAGCCGCGCGAAGTCGCCGAGAAAGCAATCAAGGAAATCAAGAATGTTCCACCCCGGCTGATGATTTATTCAATCGCCGGCGCGGCCGTACTTATCCTGATCATCGCCGTTGCCCTGGTTCTTCACGTCAATACTTTGAATAGTGACGGAGACACGCGCCCCGCTCCAACAGAATCAACCGCCCCGGCAGCGGCACCGCCAGTGGCCCCGGCTCAGCCAGCACAACCTGCGGCAATAGCCACAGCCCAGCCACCTGCGCAGGAGGAAGAAGAGGTTCAGCCAACGCCTACTCATGGTGCGGTTGCAGCTTCGAGAGGCAGAAACGCCAAGAAGAAGACAGCCCAACCCATAGCGGCCATCGTCGTTCCCGGTCAGATGGCGATCGATTCCACGCCTCAGGGCGCCCAGGTTCAGATCGACGGAAAAACCGATCCAACATGGGTGACACCTTTCACGTTGTCCGGCCTGCTTGCGGGCGCACATACAGTCACCGTGAGCAAAGCGGGCTATTCCACCGACACCCGTAACGTTGACGTGATTTCCGGGAGCAAGTCGTTTGCCGTATCGCACCTTAGCCAACTTATGGCTACACTCGCGGTAGGCAGCTCGCCGGCAGGCGCCGCCATCTTTGTCGACGGGAAAGACTCCGGAAAGATAACCCCCGCGCAAGTATCGGTCGATAAGGGCCAGCACGAAGTGCTGCTGCGCAAGTCAGGATTCATTGACGAGACCACGAACGCACAATTCGTCCTTGGCCAGACTTTCAATTTCTCGCCGACGCTGCGAGCGCTCGGCAATGTCGACGACATCAAGACCGTCGGGAAAATGAAGAAGCTGTTTGGCGGCAAAGAGGCGCAGGGCATGGGCACGGTCAGTATCAGGACGCAGCCTAAAGGTGCTCAGATCGCCATCAACCAGCATATGCTGGAGAAGAGTGCGCCGGTTGACATAATGCTCGACCCCGGCAACTACATCGTCGACATTAGTGCGACGGGCTACGCTCCAGTCCACAAGGTCATTACAGTGGATAAAGGTGGCAAGGCGGTTATTGATGAGACCCTGCAGCGTCAGTAGCTTTGGGATCTGCATGCCCTGGCCGATGCCCAACTTTGCTTTCGCAGACATAATTATCCCGCGAGACTCCGACTCACCAAAACTGCACGGGCAAAAATTCACCTTCGATTAACATTTGCGAATCACCGCCTTGTTAGACTTCCTCTTCGCGGTGGACTGCTAAGGCATCGCTGTACTCCAGCGTCAAATTCCGGAACCGATTATGAGTTTTGATCGTCTCGCCAGGTGCCTGGCACTCGTATTCTGCCTGCTGGGATCCCCTGGTTTTTTTCGGACTCGTTCTTTCGCGCAAGCTAAATCTGACGACGCTTGTTCCCGCGCGCCCGTAGGCAGCACCGTACCGGAACCTGAAGATTTGCGCAGTAAAGACGGTGAGCTGAAAGTCGAACTCGCTTTCCGGAGTTCGGTAGATTCTCAAGGACTGACTCGATACTGCTACATCGATAAGGCTGGCCATCAATCGCCGACCCTGCGAGTCAAGCCAGGCGATCGCGTAACTTTGATTCTTCGCAATGAGCTGCAACGCCCCGCCCCGCCCGCTTCTCCAGATACCGAAACCCACAAAATGACGGGGCAGGCCGGCAACCCAGCACGGGATTGTGCAGGCGGCGAGATGACTGCAAGTTCAACCAATCTGCATTTCCACGGACTCCTCCTTCCCCCCGTTTGCCATCAGGACGACACGCTCAAGACCCTGGTACAGCCTTCCGCTCCGCCTTTTGAATACGGCTTTCAAATTCCGGCTGGCCAGCCGCCGGGTTTGTATTGGTACCATCCGCACGTCCACGGTTTCACCAAAGCGCAAGTTCTCGGCGGAGCTTCCGGTGCGCTGATCGTTGAGGGGATTGAAACTGTGAACCGCGAAGTATCGGGGCTGCCCGAGCGGGTGCTGGTGATCCGCGACCAGGAATTGATCAGCCCCAATGCCCTCCCCGTGCAAACGGATTCTATGCCTCCGCCCCAGGTCTTACACGACGCCGAGGGAGACATTCTTAACACCGGGACGGGCACCGGAAAGCCCGCCAAGGATCTTTCCATTAATTTCGTTCCCGTTCCTTTTCCGCAGTACCAACCTGCTGTGATTAAGATGAAGCCCTCGGAAAAACAATTGTGGAGAGTGTTGAACGCCTCCGCAATTACTTATCTGGACTTGCAGGTATTGATTAACGACATTGCGCAGATGGTGGGTGTCGTTGCCTTGGATGGCGTCCCGGTGAATGAAAACGGAAACCATGAGCAACAAGCTGTATTGAAAAGGCACGTTCTCATCCCGCCCGCCGGACGCGCGGAGTTTATCGTCAAAGCCCCCAAGGAGGGAGTCCGAGCCGGCTTGGTGACAAGGACCGTCGACAGCGGCCCGGCTGGCGAGAACGACCCCACTCGCCCCTTGGCTACCATTGTCAGCAGTGCCGATGCGCCCGAGCTGCATTCACACCTGCCAGCCTCTCCTGCAACTCTGGCTGCGGAGCGTAGCACCCCATTGAAAGAGGTTGCGCCGGTGCGCGAACGGAAGCTCTATTTCTCGGAGAAGGCGCAGGACCCAAAAAATCCGAATAGCCCCACTGTTTTTTTTTGACGGTCGAGGGAAAAACCCCTGCACCGTTCGATCCTCACTCGCCCGATCCCGACATTGTCGTAAGGCAAGGCGACGTCGAAGACTGGATCATTGAAAACCGCTCGCAAGAGTTGCACGACTTCCACATCCACCAGTTGCATTTTCAGTTGCTGGAATGGAATGGAGTTCCGGTGGACGAGCCCTACCTCAGAGACACAATCAACGTCGCGTACTGGGATGGACACAGCCCAGTGTATCCGGGCGTGAAGCTGCGCATGGATTTTCGCGAGGCCAGCACCGTCGGAACCTTCGTCTATCACTGCCATCTCCTGGAACACGAGGACGGCGGAATGATGGGAACCATCCGGGTCGAACCTCGAGACATGAAGGCGCAGTCGACCGAGAAATCCACAGGCAGTCATCCCTTTCGATAGATTCTTTTATCGAAAGTTTATTTTCCATTCATCTCTCCGTAAGACCAACTGGGTAACGTCAACCATCATTCCGAGCTTGGGGTTCGTACGAAGTGTTGAGTGCGGCTGTGCGTCAATCCCTGCCTAGGCAACTGTAGTGTCAACCAATCCAGGAGGAGCAACGATGATCGTTAAGCATCTTCGCAACATGGCGGCGGCTCTATGTGCCGTATGCATGATTGTCAGTCCATTCGGCGACGCGTGGGCGGCAAACAAACCCAATCCCGCGGAAAGTTATGCCACCACCACTCCTATTAAGCACCTCATTGTGATTTTCGGCGAGAACATCTCGTTCGACCACTACTTCGCTACTTATCCGAACGCCACCAATCCGGCCAGCGAACCGCCATTTACACCGCTGGCGAATACCCCGCATGTGAACAACTTGCTGAGCGGTGGCCTGCTTACCGAAAATCCTAACTCCGTGCAGCCGTTCCGACTTGACCGTTCGCAATCCGTCACCTGCGATCAAAATCACAGCTACACTCCGGAGCAGCAGGCGTTCGACCTCGGAGCCATGGACAAATTTCCCGAGTTTACCGGCACCGGAGGCAGCACCTGTGATTACGGTCACGGCACCGGGCTGGTCATGGGCTATTACGACGGCAATACCGTCACGGCCCTCTGGAATTACGCCCAGCACTACGCCATGAGCGATAACTCTTACAACACGCAGTTTGGTCCCTCGAGCCCGGGAGCAATCAACTTGGTCAGCGGAAACACGGCCAATGTGCAGTACGTCAGTGGCGGTTCCACCGTGGGCGTGATCTCCGGCGGCGGGACATCCGGCACGTTGCTGGGCGATGGCCGGCCTGCGGGTGATGATTGCAACCCGGCCGGTAAGACCTATGTCAGCTTTCCCGCCGGCACCAACAATATCGGCGATGAGCTGAATGCCCCCAGCTACACTTGGGGATGGTTCCAGGGGGGCTTCGGAGCCACAAGCTTTAGCGGCGTAACCGCCACCTGCGCCGCAGCCAGCATAGGTCTCGCCGGCACAACCGCAGATTACGTCGCTCACCACGAACCGTTCCAGTACTACCCCGAGACTGCTAATCCCCACCACCTGCCGCCCACTTCCAACGCAGCGATTGGAACCACGGATCAGGCGAAACATCAATACGATTTGTCTGACTTCTTTATCGCTCTGCAGGCCGGGCAGTTGCCGGCTGTGACCTACCTCAAAGCCAAAGCGGTGTACGACGGCCATCCCGGCTACTCCGATCCGCTGGACGAACAGACTTTCATCGTCAACACCATCAATGCCATCCAAGCCAACACCTTTTGGAAGGACACCGCCATTGTCATCGCCTACGATGACTCCGATGGCTGGTACGACCACCAGATGGATCCCATCGTCAATCAGTCGCAGAGCGCCATCGACGATGAACTCACCGGCTCCGGCCTCTGCGGCACCAATACCGCCGCTACCACGCAAGGGCGTTGCGGATATGGTCCGCGCACGCCGCTGCTGGTGATCTCGCCTTACGCCAGACAGAACTACGTGGATCATTCGATAACCGACCAATCCTCGATTCTCCAATTCATTGAGACGAACTGGAGTTTGCCGGCGATGGGCGGCGGTTCCACGGATGTCAAAGCCGGAACGCTAAATGGTATGTTTGACTTCACTAGCGGCAAGAAAGCGCCAAAACTGACGCTTGATCCGACCACCGGCGAGGTTGAGTAGTTGGCTCGACAACCGGCGATCCTTGGGTTTCAATGAAGCGGGCCACGTCTGACTCAGACGTGGCCTCCTCATTTTCTGAGCCGAAATAGAAGCTCTTTGGCGCAGTTCGTGGACCAGATCGAGCACGAAGACAACGAAATGATGCGGCCCCTACGACGTAATCGCCTCGCCCCAAACGGAGCTCAGCCGTCCGGGTTTTTCGTAGAAGGTGTTGGGATCGGATGGTTAGACAGGATCGAGTAAGCAGGCTCGAACGGTGGACTTCGCTAAGTGCACCTTGCCCGTTCGGCTCTTCAATCAACAATCAATAAATCAGCACAAAAATAACCGGAGTTAGCGCGGCAGCTTAAAGTTCACCGTGATCTGTGTCTGAATCTCGACCGGTTGGCCGTCCAGCAGATACGGTTTGTATTTCCACTGCTTCACCGCTTCCAGCGCAGCCCGCGCCAGTTGCGGGTCACCGTGGAGGATTTTCACCGCGGTAATGTTGCCCGTCTTGGAGATCGTTGCCATAAGGTCGACGGGACCTTCGATCCGCATCTGCAAAGCAATCGAAGGATAAGTGGGTTGCATTTTTTTCAGAATTAGTCCCTGCGACAAACCTTGAGAGATGTTCATCGCCTGCAGCACAGGAGTAGGGGTGGTTCCACTACCCATTAGATTAGGGAGCGTTCCACCATTATCAACGCTGATTCCAGCCAGGCTCGGGGCTGGTGCATCACTGGATATTGCTGCGGGGGTTGCTGCCGTTTTCTTGATTACTGACGGCGCAGCCGCTTTCGCCGTAGGTACTTTGATCGGCGGCACAGTTGAAATCGTAGGCTTGGACGAATCCGACGAGGCTCCCGTCTTTCCCGATCGAGATGCGGTGTCCTCAGTACTCGGGGTCACAGCGGTTTTAGTCGTTGAGGAATTCTCTCCGCTGGCTGGATGTGTTGTCACTGCCGATGCTGGAATTGTGGAGTCGGGTGCCGGTGTCGCAGGAAGCGGCGCCACGGGTTTCGCCGTCAAAGCCGTGCTCGGGGCCGGTCGAGGAGCGACGGCAGGAGTCGTGACAGGTTGCGGCGCCACTCCGCTAATCCAGGGCATTTTCCCACCCATTTGCGTCCAGGCCACGTAGGCGGCTGCCACAATCAATAAAACGATAATCACTGCCAGAAGAGTCTTTTTGCTGTCGCCGCTGGCCACAGGTTGCGCATCAGCGCCTACAGTGCCACCGAACGTTAGGGTCGGCGCATTCGCTGAACTCTCAACGGGTGCAGCTTCTTCGATTTGAGTCTGCGGCTCTACAATAGCTGATGCTTTCTCCTCCGCCGGAGCGCTCGGTTTCACCTCGCGCGCTGGCGCCGGAGCGCTGGCCGAACCAAAGCTAGTCCTGCCGGAACTCTTTGCAGGCAGTGCCGCGCTCGGCGCAGGTGAAACGGCTTCTGGCTGGCTCGCCGATGCGCTTTCTGTCTTAATCTTGTCTGTCTTCTGCTTATCGATCCCAGTTTTATCTGTCCCAGACTCGGCGTCCAAAGGTGGGGGAGCTGTAGAACTAATGTTCGGCGTGGATGCCTTTGCTGCGGATTTCGCGGCTCCCAGTGACGCGGCCTCCGCGCGCTCTATATCCATCAACTCCGCGCTGCCTCCAACCGTCGCGGACATTGCTGCGGCAGACTTTGGTCGAGCTGTTGGACTCTGAACTGGAACGCTAGGGGTTACGGCCTGCGCCGGTGAACTCGGCCACGAAGTTGCTGCCGCGGTAGCCGGCTTCTGCGTCGGCGTAGTTGGACTTGCAGGCTTCACAGCCGCGGGGGCGGCTGCCACTCCCGGTTTCGCGGCTTCGCCCTTGCGCAACAGCCCGCGAGCAACTCGCAGCGTGCCTTTCGCTTGCTCTACATTGATCGGCTTGGTGAGAACCAGATTCGCCCCGATGCGGAAGGCCTTCGCGACTCCGGCTTGTCCTTCAACCACGGCCACGGCTAGAGCTGTCTGATTATTGGGTGCGTTGCGCGCGCTCTTGAACAGCAGAGTGGCGTTCTGCTCGTTATCGCAATCCACGACCACCGCGTCGAAGTGCTCGCCCATCAACTTCTTAACCGCTGCAAAAGGTTCGGTACAGGGAATGACGGCAAAGTCCAGGTCGGTAAGAACCTGGGTTACGGTGCGAGCCGTTTTCTCATCAGGACAGAATAGAAGTGCTTGGTAACCCATATTAAAGTCATCGTAGGTACACTCGTAAGGCGCATCAAGTTACGGTAGTAATTCCGGGGTAAGGCGCTTTGGCCCTGGCAAAATGGGTTTTTGGACCTTCGCTTTTTCAGACTTTCGTGCGGATACAATACCGGGTCATGCGCATCCCGCTCTGGCTGAAGGTGTTATGGACGGCGTGGGTATTGGTCTGGGCGCCGCTCTACTGGAAACAGTATGGCTTACAGAATTTTCTCTTCTTCTGTGATCTGGGCAATCTCTTCATTGCTGCCGCGCTCTGGCTCGAGAGCCCGCTCCTGTTTTCCTGGCAGGCAAGCGGGCTGCTGATCTTTCAGACTCTATTTACCATCGATCTGGCCGGTGCCCTCCTCAGCGGGCGGCACCTGATCGGCGGAACGGAATATATGTTCGACCCACATATTTCGCTGACTATTCGTCTGCTGAGCTTGTTTCATGTTGCGACGCCGCTACTGCTGTTATGGGGGATTTGGCGCCTGGGTTATGACCGGCGCGGTTGGAAATATCAGACACTAACGGCTTGGATCGTGGTTCCGATCAATTACTTCTGGCGTCCGCAATTCGATGTGAACTGGGCCCGCGGCTGTTTCTTTCATGAACAGCACACGGTGCCCGGGTTCGTATATTTGTTCGGATACTTAATGATCGTTCCCGCCGCTGTTTACTTTCCTACGCACAGATTTCTAATCTGGTTAACACAACGATGGCAAGCGAAAGGCTAGTCATTTTTCCCCGTGTTCTTTCCCGCATCCCGCTTCTGATCCAGAATTGCGTTAACCACGGCAGCCGTTTTTTCTTTTTTCGCGCCCGTTTCCTGACTCAAATAAAGAGTTTGCGAAGGCGAGGCGAGATTGGCCCCGGAATCTTCCACAAATTTCATGATCTGCAGAAGCAATGCTTCGCGGACTTCAGCGAATTTGTCGAAATCCTGGGTCATTACGTAACAGACAAGTTCGACATTGATTGCAGCCGAGGCCAGTTCCAGCAACCGCACACGCACCGTAGAGTTCTCGACCTTGGGATTGCTGGCGATTACGCGGCGAATTTCGGATAGCACCTCGCGCAGGTGATCGGACGACGTGTCCAAATGAAAGCCCAGCACGGTTTTGAAAAGAATCTTATCGCGGCGGCTCAAGTTCTCAACGTTAATGGTCGCAACCGTTCCGTTGGGAATTGCCAGCAGCGTTCTTTCCTCCGTGCGGACACGAGTAGAGCGCAGCCCAATGTC
>JBAPOI010000850.1:0-5911 GCA_049279555.1 Candidatus Sulfotelmatobacter sp. | reverse complement strand
GGAATACGATTCATCAAGTGCAGACGAGCTAAAGGGTAGAGTTTCTCTGCCTTCCTAGAGGTCGAGCTTCGCGATGAGGATGAGGTCTAGTTGTTTACTGGGCCGAGGACTTCGCGGACTTTGCGGGCCAGGCTTTGCAGGGTGAAGGGTTTTTGCAGGAATGCTTTTTGACTGTCTGCTGGTAGCGGGCTGGGGAATGCGTCCTGCGCGTAGCCGGAGAGATAAAGAACTTTGATGCCGGGACGCGCGGGCTTGAGTTGCTGGGCGAGTTCGTGGCCGCTGAGGCCGGGCATGACAACGTCTGTGATGACGAGGTGAATGGTATCGGCGTGGCTGGCCGCGAGGGCGAGTCCGGCATTGCCGTTCTCCGCTTCGAGGACGCGATAGCCGCGGGATTCAAGAGTCTCGCGAACCAGCTGCCGGACGGAATCTTCATCCTCGACCAGCAAAATGGTTTCGGAGCCGCCGCCTTCGGTGAGAGAAACTTGGGTGGTGTTGTGGGCCTCGGAGGGTCCGTCGACGCGCGGAAAATAAATGGTGAAGACGGTGCCGCGGCCTAATTCGCTCTGCACGAAAACGTAACCGCCACTCTGCTTGATGACTCCGTAGACCGTGGAAAGTCCGAGGCCGGTGCCTTTGCCTTTTTCCTTGGTGGTAAAGAAAGGTTCGAAGATGCGCGCCTGAGTTTCGCGGTCCATGCCCTGGCCGGAGTCACTGACCGAAATCATGATGTATGGACCTTGCTTGATGAAAGTATTTTCCGGGCGGTACGAGTCGTCGAGGATGACCTCGGCGGTGCGAATGCAGATTTTGCCGCCGTTGGGCATGGCGTCTTTCGCATTGACGACGAGATTCATGATGACCTGCTCGAGCTGGCCGGCGTCGGCGCGAGTGCAACCGACCGAGGGGGCAAGGCTGGTGGTGAGTTCGATATCTTCGCCGATGAGCGGGCGCAGGAGGCGCTCCATGTCGGCGACGATGGCATTGACCTCGATAATCTTGAGTTCGAGCAGTTGCTTGCGGCTGAAGGCGAGTAGCTGGCGAGTGAGCGTGGTGGCGCGATCGGAAGCCTGCTGAATGGCTTCAGCCTTGGCATACAGAAGCTCGCCGGGCGCGAGCTGGCCGAGCAGAACTTCGGTGTAGCCGCTGATGACCATGAGCAAATTGTTGAAGTCATGCGCGATGCCGCCGGCGAGGCGGCCAACGGCTTCCATTTTCTGGGCCTGACGGAATTGATCTTCGAGCAGGCGGCGCTCGGTGATGTCTTCGGCGATGGCCTCGAGCACGTCGGTGGGTGCGTCTCCGCTGGCCACGGCGCGGCCGCTGATGCGGACGTTGATGGCTGAACCGTCTTTGCGCTTCCAGCGGACTTCGAAGCCATCCATGCGTCCATTGCGGCGGAATTCGTCAACCAGGCGCGAGTAGTCGGCAGGGTCGAAGAAAACATCCTTCCGCGGATCGAGCGCGAGAATTTCGAGGGCCGAGTTATATCCCAGCATTCCAATGAGCGCCGGGTTGACGTCGAGAAACCGGCCTTCGAGGCTGGAGCGGTAAATGCCGTAGACAGCGGTTTGAACCAGGGAGCGATAGCGGACCTCGGAACGGCGCAATGCCTGCTCGTTGTGCTTGTGATCGATGGCGGCGGCCAATTGCTGCGCGATTAAGGCGAGGACTTCTTTATCACGTTCGCGAAAGCGCACGTTTTCGGAATAGCTCTTCACGATAAGTGCGCCGAAGACGTGCTGATTTACTTTGAGCGGCACGCACAGCCAATCGATGGGGCGCGAGCCAGTGAGTTCGACTTCGCGTTGCTTCAGCAAATTCTGCAGGAGTTCGGGATTGCCGAGCACAGGCTCTCCGGTGCGCAGCGCGTAATCAGCAAGGGTGCGGCCAAGTTTTGCTGGAGGGGGAGCGGATTCCTGCTCGTCGACGAAGTAGGGGAAGGTGAGCAGCTGCGATTCGGGATCGTGAATGGCGATGGAAAAATTGCGGGCACACATCAACTCGTCGACAATGCCGTGGATCGCGGCGAAAAACTGTTGCAGATTTTGCGAAGCGCTGACTTTCTCGGCGATGCGATAAAGAGCTGAACTAAGCGCTTCGGCGCTTTTGCGGGCGGAAATATCGCGATAGATGGCGTAGAAAGCGGCCGGCATGCCATCGACAATTAGCGGCGCAGTCGAAATGGAAACGTCGAGCAACGATCCGTCGTGGCGGCGGCGCTGGGTTTCGAGGGTGAGTTGCTCGCCGCGCAGCAGACATTGCGACATCCAATCGGCTTCGGCGGCACGGTCGGGAGGAAGGATGAGCGAGTCGATGGGCTGGCTGAGAGCTTGCTCGGCGGAGTAGCCGAAGATGCGCTGAAATTCACGGTTCACGCACTGCGTGCGGAAAGACGCGTCGAACACGATCACGGCGTCGGGCAATCGTTCAAAGAGTTGCTCGAGATATTGGCGGCGGACGTCGAGAGTTTTTTCCGAATTCGCTTCGAGCTTAGTGTCGCCGGTTTCGAGCGTATTCCAGGAAAGAAATAAAGGTTGCGCGACGGGATTGGGAATGCTGGGTGGAATGAACGCGGGTGGGGCTCCGCGCTGAAGCGCCTGCTGAAGGCTGCGAGCGCGCACGAGTTCCCGGGGCCGAGACGATTGGGTGAACCGATCACCCATTTTAAAAATTCTCCCTGTGAAATACCCAGCAGGAGCGATAGTAGAATGCGCGGGAATAGCTCGAAAGTTACTGAGGTAATTGAAAAAATTGACGAATTGGGAAATTGAGTAATTGAGAAATTTTGAAATCTTGCAGGATTTTAGTTTTTCCCAATTTACTCAGTCGTTCGATATCAGCTTTTGCTAGCGAGGATTTCGCAGACGCGGCGGATCATGTCGCGCTGGTAGTCGCTGACGGTGAGGAATTCGAAGCCATAACGCAGGCCCTGGCGGTAGCGGACGATGGCGCGCACCTTCAAGATGAAGCTGTTCAGAGGAAGCGGAATCTGGAGGGAAACGATTTCGCCGGGCTCGAGGTCGCCGGTGAGAGTGGCGCCAATGCCATCCTGGCCGAGTTCTGTGGAGCGTCCCCAGCAACTGCGGAATTCGCCATCCTTGAACATGCGGACCTGCATGCGCGCGTCGACGGCGAAGCGCGGATAGCGGCGCGGATAGGACTTTTGACGCGCGGGTCCGGCGGATTTCGCCGGTGAATTCAGTTCGAGTTTTTTAGTGGGAGCGGACATTGGTCAAAGTCAGTGGTCGGTGATCAATGCTTAGTAATGTCATCCCGAGTGAAACGAGGGATCTTGGTTTCTACCTGTGCCAGCAAAAACCAAGATTCCTCGCTTCGCTCGGAATGACAATATCGACCGCTGACCACTAGCACTAGCCACTGATTTCTAATTTCCATGCAGCAGGTAGCCGGGTTCCAGCGGGAGTTTGCCGGCGATTTTTACGATGGCGACGCTGCTGTTGATGGAGTACACATCGACGACGCCAACGGCTCCGGGCGTAGAGGCCACCTTGTTCACCAGTTCTTCGTCGGAATCGACAACCAGAATCGCGGGATGCGCCGGGCGTCCGCGATTGGACGTAACGATGAGACTGTTGAGTTCACTCTCGGACATGCCGTAAACCTTTTCGACGACCATCTTCATTTCAGGCGCGGAGGGAGAGCGCATCACGAAGGTGATGGGCTTGCCGTCAGGCCAGCGGCTGGTTTGGGCTTTGCAGACCTTCACCAACTCGGCGACGGTCACGTCACCCCGATTGGTGGATTTGTTGGAGACCAGTGCGATATCGCGCGCCGCCGCCAGCGATACGCTGGCGAAGACAAAAATGACGGCGAATTGGAATGCACGCTGTATGCGTCGTTGGCGCACGCTTGGTCTCTCCCGCACTTCTCCCGTAGTTGGGACGAAAAACTTAAGTGATTGTGCTTCAGGGATGGGGGTTGTTAAAGGTAACGAAGGTCATGGGAAGAAAGTGGGAGATTAGAAAGGGCGCGGCGTGAGCCGCGCCCGTTTTATTTGTACGGTGTTATTTTGCTTCTTGCTTCTGTTTGGCGTGTGGCCGTATTAGCGGGTGCGGCACGAACATATTATGGGGCTTCGCGACTGCTGCCCCGGCGGTGGTGCTTTGCTGAACGAAAACGCCACTTGTAACCTGGCCGTTCGCGTCCGTTTCTATAAACGGGAAGGTTGTGCCATCAACGGTGTAGAACGTCAGGCCTAGGCCGCCGTTAATCGTGCTGTTCGAGCCGTTGGCTGCCGTTGCCACGATCTGGCCACGACCGTTGGAATCCGGCGCGGTGTAGGTTCCGGTGAGCGCCACTCCGAAGATCGGCGTGCCGGTCGAATTGGGCTGATAGTTCTCGTCGATGACACCCGTGACCGTCGTTCCGGTGCTATCGGCAGCGAACTCTGCGATGTCGTCCACCTCTACGCCATTCGTCAGGTTAGCGCCTGTGAGATTCAGGGCATAGCCCGCGGATGTCGAGAACGCGGTGCTGGATTGCGGCGGGTAAGCTACGCCGGACATGATTGAAGAGGTAGCAGTATCAATTTCGAGCAGAAGCACACCAGCGCTCGAAGGGTAGGCCGCGTATTCGAGTCCATCCGAGAAGCCGCTCAGCGCCAAGGTGAACCGCCCGGTTCCTGCGGCAACATAGTTGCCAGAGAACGTAATTGGCGACGGAGACACAGTCCCACCGTTGTTGGCATCCTCTGTCGACGCGCTGGTGATGTCGCCGGAGGCATCGGTCACAATGAAGCCTCCCGCCACTGAGAATGTGCTTGGACCGGGGTACGAACCCGAGATGGTAAAGGGCAGGGTGCCAACCGGCATGGAGGTGCTGCTCTGGGAGTAGGCATCTCCGGCCAGGGTTACGCCCGGGTCCATCTCAATAAACTTCAGGTGGGTACTGTCAATCCCGTATACATCATAGGTCTGCGTGCCGAATTGCAGAGTGATTAGTGTCGTGCCCGGAGTAGCAGATGGGCCCAGGACAACTCCACCGGAAAGCGATTCGGCGTAGGGGAAGCCACCGTCGTTAAAATCCGCGAGGCCCGACGTGATCGCACCACCTGAGCCCAGCGTGAAGTTGCCAACGCTGGCGAACGCATTCGAGGCGTCAAATCCCGAAAGAATGAATGCATAACTGCCGCTGGCCGCGGGGCTCGACTGCAGATCGATGGTTCCGCTCCCCGTGTAGTCTCCGTTAAATCCAGTGATCAGACCATGGGAACTGTTCTGCAGAACAAAGTCGAAGACGATGTTATCGCCATTGATGGGATTCGCGGGAACGCCAATTGTTGCTTGGCCCCGTCCGTCTTTTCCGATGCTGTAAAAGCTGTTGGTGTTGATCTGAGCATTCGCGACGGGCGTCGCGGCAGCGTCGTTGATGTCAATGGTGCCGCCTGTGATCCCGCCTTTGCCGTTACCGCCGCTGCCGTCGGCAGTGAAGGTGCCAACCATTGAAACGGGATCTCCCTGGAAGTCGATGCCGGACACAGCGAAGACGTAGGTTCCAGTGAGATTGGCGTTGGTGAAACCGCCGGTGGGCGGCGGGACTCCTATGGTGATACCGCTGCTGCTACCGCCGCAGGCAACTAAGAATGTGAGCGCAGAGAGCGCGAGGAGCAGGACGAATCCGTTGCGTACTGACATAACTTCCCCCTGGGATAAAACTGAGTCTAGAACCGGGCCACCCTTTTGAGTCGAGGTTAGCACAGGTGAATTCCCTTGCATTAAACCCGAACCACGGAAATAAGTAGCGCAAGTTTTTCGGCGTATATATATCTTTACATTAATGTTAGTTCATTAATGTTAGTTCGATGCGGGTGCGGGCGAAGAAGTTTTCGCATCTTAATCGAAGGCGAAGAATCCAGCGGACTTGTGTCTTGATGCGGGGATTCCGGTAG
>JBAPOI010000849.1:0-8399 GCA_049279555.1 Candidatus Sulfotelmatobacter sp. | reverse complement strand
CCTCAAAATCCTCAAAGCCTTCGCCGAGTACCACGACCTGACCCTCGGCGATCTCCTTGAGGGCATCGTGCTCCACGCCTTCGATGGGAAAACGCCATTCAGTCCGGCCTCGCTCGAACGTATTCGGGAATTGAAACGCTTCTACGATTTCGATCTGGATTCCAGCGCGAGCCATCGCCTGAAGGAAATCAAGTCCCGGCCGGCCCGTAAGCGATCCCCAGACAAATCGAAAGGTTCATCGTGAGGGAATCAGGAATGACGGTACAACAAACGAAAATCGCGATTACCGTCTTGCAGTGGACATTAGGACTCGTTGTACTGATTGAAGCCATTTTGTTTGTGATGCCCAGCCAACGTCAAAACTTTGCCATCACTCGCATGCCGGATATGGTGCGGCAGGTACTGGGATGGGGGGAGATCATTGGCGCAATTCTTTTTCTGATTCCACGAACCGTAGTGCGTGGGGGGTGGGTTCTTGTCGGGGTTTTCACCCTCGCAATTGTCATTCACTTGCTGCACGGGATTTATAACGTTGGGAACCTTATCATCTATACCGCCGCTGCCTGGGCGGTTGCCGCAAGCAAACCAAGCTGACAGCAAGGTTGTTGAACTTCGGAGATAGTTATGACAAACGAAGAATTTATCCAGCGCTTCGAAACAGACGCAGTCCCAGAGGAGTTGTTCCATCATGCCGACCACGTCCGCCTCGCGTTCGCATATCTTCGCCAATATCCGGTTCTAGAGGCCCTACAGCGCTTTTCGGCTGCATTGAAGCGGTTTGCCGATGCGCGCGGCAAGACGCAACTCTATAACGAAACCATCACCTTGGCGTATTTCTTCCTGATCCACGAACGCATGGCGCATTCAGAAATGACACAATCCGAATCCATCACATGGGAAGAGTTTGAGCGCCAAAACACCGACCTGCTTGTTTGGAAAGATGGAATCCTCAGCCATTACTACCGCGATTCGACGTTGAAGACAGATCTCGCGCGAAAAACCTTCGTGCTGCCAGATAAATGTTTCGATGTCCAACGCATCTCTTCTTGAAGTAGGCCGCTATCAGCGGTAACATAGCGTGCTCGGCAGTTCCGTGAACTAGCGTTGCCGCGCGAGGCGCTTAATGCCGCAAAACTACGTCCCGATTTTTATCTTCATCGCAGTCATCGTTGTTGCACTGCCGCTCACTCTGCTTGCGGCGAAGCTGGTGCGCCCAAATAATCCGGGCAAAACCAAGCTCATGCCGTACGAGTGCGGCATCGATCCCATCGACGACGCCCGCGGCCGCTACACCGTTCGCTATTACATCGTCGCCATCCTGTTCGTGGTCTTCGACGTGGAAACCATTTTCCTGTTTTCTTGGGCGGTGAAGTTCAAGGCTCTCGGCCTCTTCGGCTTGTTTGAGATGCTCATCTTTTTGGTCATCCTCATCGCGGGCTACATCTGGGTATGGGCGAAAGGCGCGCTGGAATGGGTGTAACTCCGCCCACTCCTGCCGGCGAAGCGCAGGCCCAAACCTTCACCGCCAGCCGCTGGACTCAGGGCAACTTTCTTTTTCCCACTCGACTTGTGGTGAGCCCGCTCCGCGTGAGCCGCGTGAAGTCGCGCTGGTTCGGCAGCAACGATGAGAGCATTGCCATTTCGAAGATCGCCTCTGTGCATATTTCGACTGGCGTGCTATGGTCAGAAATTCGTATCGAGTCGACTGGCGGCACCGATCCCATCACCAGCCACGGTCATCGTAAGGCCGATGCCCAACGCATCCGCGATCTGATCGAGTCCTATCAAGCGCAGGCTCGCGGGTAGTTTCTGCCCGCGGCGGTTTCGGCACACAACCTGAGCTCTATTTTTCCGCGCCAAACGTTGACACCGTATCCTCAAGCTGATAAAAGTTAACGTTCTCTCCTGAACCCTCCGCGCCCGAGGTTCGTGCGTTCGCAGCAATGTCTGAAGAAGCCAAGTCGCCCTCTTCACTACCGCCGGAAGGTGAGCCGAAGCCGACAGCGGATAAGCTAGCCGTCCCTGGCGGCGTGAAAGCCACGACATCGGGATCTGTTCAATCAGACCCAAAGGCATCCACCGAAAAGTCTGTTTCCGCTGAAAAGCCCGCTTCGCCAACGCCGCCGCAGGCCCCTCCGAAACCCGCCGCAGCGCCCTCAAAGGCGGCTGTCCCCACGCCAGTTCCGTGGGATTCGCCGATGATCGCGAAGTTCAGGAGCACATACGGTTCCGGCATCGAGCCGCTGACTTACGCCGGTCAGAACTATATGGTGGTCGATCGCTCGATGATTCCCGAAATTCTCCAGTTCCTGCGCAACGAAGAGCAATTCGATTACTGCGTCGACATCACCGCCCTGCATTATCCCAAGCGCGAAAAGCAGTTCGAGGTCGTCTGGGTGTTGTACTCGTTTTCGCGTAACGAGCGCATCCGAGTGAAGACGCAAATCCTTGACGGCGAGAGCATCCCCAGTTCTGTGCCCATCTGGGCGGCTGCGAACTGGCTGGAACGCGAGGTCTTCGATATGTTTGGCATCAAGTTTGACGGGCATCCCGACATGAAGCGCATTCTGCTGCCTGAGGGATGGAAGGGGTATCCCTTGCGCAAAGACTACGGCATCCTGCAGCAAGACAATGAATGGGTGCAGATCAATCTCGGAATTGAAAGCGGACAATGAAACAGCGGTTAAGCTTGTGGTTGAACGCGAGCCGTTAAATTTAGAAATGACCGACTCGAACAGCTCGCTTTCGCATCTCGATCTCGAAACTCCCGAGAAGCCGTTTCTCGATGCGAACGAACTTGTCATCAACATGGGGCCGCAGCATCCCGCGACCCATGGCGTGTTGCGCGTCATTCTTCGCCTCGATGGTGAAAAAGTTCTTGGCCTTGAGTGCGTGATTGGATATCTGCACCGCGGGGTGGAAAAAATCGGCGAACACCGTACTTATACGATGTTCAATCCGTACGTTGACCGCATGGATTATGTTGCCGCGGTCTCCAATGGTTTGGGATACTGCGAGACCGTAGAGAAACTTCTTCATGTCGAAGCCCCACCTCGTGCGCAGTACGTTCGCGTCATCCTCACCGAACTTAACCGCCTCGCCAGCCATCAGCTCTGGTTGGGCACGCACGCTCTGGATATTGGCGCGATCACGCCGCTGTTTTACACCTTCCGCGACCGTGAAGAGATTCTGAAGATCTACGAAAAATATTGCGGCGCCCGCCTTACCACTCACGCCTTCCGCATCGGTGGCCTGCAGTACGAAACCTACAGCGGTTTCGAGCGCGAGGTGAAGAACTTCCTCACGTTCTTCCGTCCCAAGATCGACGAATACGAGGAACTGCTCACCACCAACCGCATCTGGGTTGAGCGCACCAAGAACGTAGGAATTATCTCCGCTAAGGATTGCATCGCGCTAGGCGTTACCGGCCCGGTTCTCCGCGCCAGTGGCGTGAAATGGGACCTGCGCAAGGCCCAGCCTTACGCCAATTACAAGAACTTCGACTTTGATATTCCCACGTGCCAAAACGGTGACACGTACGATCGATATTTGGTGCGCATGGCCGAAATGCGGCAATCCGTCCGCATCATCGAGCAGGCCGTTGAAGGACTTCCCGAGGGTCCTGTCATGGCAAAAGTTCCGAAGGTGATGAAGCCGCCCGCGGGCGAAATCTATCACTCCATTGAGGCGCCCAAAGGAGAGCTGGGGTACTTTATTGTCAGTGACGGTTCCACCCAGCCTTACCGTCTGCGTGTGCGCCCACCTTCGTTCGTGAATCTCCAGGCCCTCGACCTGATGTGCCGTGGCCAGCTCGTGGCTGATGTCATCGCAGTGATCGGCACGCTCGACATTGTTCTCGGCGAGGTGGATCGCTGATGGATCACGGTACGATGGGCCAGATCGTCCAATATATTCAGTCCTACCTAAGCAGCGACCAGACGCCGGGCGCCGCGGGAAATATGTTTTGGGTGCTGGTATACATCTTGGCGGTCTTTGTTGGACTCTCGATCGCCGTGATTGCGATGAATTGGCTTGAGCGCAAGATTCTCGCTCACATGCAGGTGCGTCTCGGCCCCATGCGGGTCGGTCCACACGGCTTGTTGCAACCCATCGCCGATGCCATCAAATTGCTGCTCAAGGAGGACATCATTCCGGCCGAGGCCGACGTCGCAATATTCTGGGTGGCGCCATTCATGGTGGTGCTGGCGGCGTTTACGGTTTTTATCGTGGTTCCGTTTGGCCCCACGCACGCGGTCACCGACATGAACATCGGAATCCTCTTCATGCTCGGCGTCTCTTCTCTGAGCGTGCTTGGCATCGTGATGGCGGGCTGGGCATCAAACTCGCATTATCCGCTGATCGGCGCGCTGCGCTCGAGCGCGCAGATGGTTTCCTACGAGATTGCAATGGGACTAGCCGTGGTCTCCGCCATCGTAATGACCAGCCTCAACGCCAGCGGAACCGGGACTCTCAGCATGATCGGGATCGTGCAGGCGCAGCAGGAGCAAGGCGTCTGGTTCATCTTCAAGTTTTTCCCGCTTGGCTTGATTGCCTTTTTCATCTTCGCCGTCGCCATGGTTGCCGAGACCAACCGCGCGCCGTTCGATCTGGCCGAAGCCGAATCCGAATTGACTGCCGGGTTCCACACTGAGTACAGTGGCTTCCGCTGGTCGTTGTTCTTCTTGGCGGAATATTCCGCCATGATCGCCGTTTCTTCGATCGCGGTCACGCTGTGGCTTGGCGGATGGTTGCGGCCATTTCCCAATCTCCTGAGTGGCTCGACCTGGGACCTAATCTTCTCGCTCTTCCCCGGGGCCACGTTCTTATTTCTCGCCGCGATGTGTTTCTTCAACGCGGCCCGCATGCCAAAGCATCCTTTCTTTCGGATTCAAACCATTGGCCTTGCCGGATTCGGCGTAGTGCTCGGTCTGATTGGCCTTGTACTGCTCATTCCCGCAGTGAGAATTCGCGCTCAGGATATTTTCTGGTTTGCGGCGAAGGTTGCCGCATTCATGTACCTCTATATCTGGTATCGTGGCACGTTCCCGCGATATCGCTTTGACCAGCTCATGCAGATGGGATGGAAAGTCCTGCTGCCCATGGGGCTGGGTGTTCTCATTTTGACCGCCACGGCGGGATTGTGGCCGTTGATACAGCATTCAATATGGCACCCGTAGCCACACCATTTTTTTTCTACATGCTCTCCGGGATCATGCTCATCGGTGGCATCCTGGTGATCACGCGCAAGAACCCGGTGCACTCGGCGCTGGCGCTGATTAGCGTGTTGCTGGCGCAGGCGGCTATTTATCTGATGCTCTACGCGCCCTTCGTCGCTGGCGTGCAGATTATTCTTTATGCCGGCGGCATCATGGTGTTGTTTCTGTTCGTCATTATGCTGGTCAACATTGACCGGGCCGCGAAAGAGCGTACCTTTAACAGCCAGTGGTTGGTAGGAATTGTTGCCGCGACTGCGTTAGGTGGATTATTCGTTGCGGTTTACACCAAGGGAAACAATATTTTCCCGGAGCATGCGCTCTCAGTCGTCGAAAACGACAATACGCAACAAGTGGCCACAATGTTGTATGGCCAATACATGTTCGCCTTCGAGATTGCTTCACTGCTCTTGCTGGTAGCGATCATCGGAGCAGTGGTGATGGCGAAGAAGAGGATTTAAGAAAACTGCTTCTAGCTGCTAGCTCCTAGCCTTTCGCTAGAGGCTAGAAGCTAGAAGCTAGAAGCTGAAATGGAAGCAATGCTCCACATCACGACGCTGCACTATCTAGTCCTAGGCGCAGCTCTGTTTCTGCTCGGAGTTATCGGCGTGCTCACTCGCCGCAACGTGGTGATCGTCCTGATGTCGATCGAGTTAATTTTGAATGCAGTGAACCTGAACCTGGTGGCCTTCTCTCGTCTTTGGGGCGGAGTGCACGGCCAGATATTTGCCATCTTTGTAATTACTGACGCCGCCGCCGAAGCCGCGGTTGGCCTCGGAATCCTGATCGCTTTCTTCCGTAATAAGGAGACGGTGAATATCGATGAGGTGCACTTGCTGAAGTGGTAGCAGGGCAGTACCCAGTTCCGAGTAGCTGGTGACGGATGTTAACACTGACTATTTAGCACGAGTAAATCTTGTCATCCTGAGCGAAGCGAAGGACCCATGTACTCTACCGGCCACGAGAAAATACGTGAGTCTCTGTCAGAGACGATGACGCGCCTTCGGCCAACGACCAACGACGAACGACCAACGACATGTTCTTCCTAACCCACATCTGGCTGATCCCGTTGCTCCCCGCCGCTGGCGCGGCGATCATGTTCTTCTTTGGCCGCAAGCTGCAGAAGGCCACGGTCAGCGCCGTTTGCGTGGGTACCATCGTTCTCGCGTTCATCATGGCCTGCGGTGCGGTCTGGCAATACTCGGCTTGGTCCTCTACGCTGGAAAATTTTCACAAGCCCTATGAAAGCATCGGCTACACCTGGCTCGGCACGGATACCGGTCACTTGAATTACGTTACCCATGACGGCTCGCCGGCTCCATTTCGCGCCGATGTTCGCTTCCTTCTCGATCCACTTTCCAGCATCTGGCTGCTGTTCGTCACCGGCGTTGGAATGCTGATCCATATCTATTCCACCGGATACATGGCGCATGAGGGCGGGTATTATCGCTTCTTCGGATACCTCAACCTCTTCATGTTCTCCATGCTCACGCTGATCCTGGCGAACAACTATGTGCTGTTGTTTGTTGGCTGGGAGGGAGTGGGGTTGTGTTCGTATTTGTTGATCGGATTTTACTTCCATCGCAAGTCGGCGAGCGATGCCGCCGCGAAGGCTTTTATCGTCAACCGAATCGGCGACGCGGGATTTATTCTCGGAATGTTTTTCATCGCCTGGTATTTCGGCTCGCTCCGCTTCACCGACGTCACGCACATCGCACATAGCGGACGCTTCGCAATCGGCGATCCCATCATCACCGCGGCTACTCTTCTTCTTTTCGTAGGCGCCTGTGGCAAGTCGGCGCAGCTTCCGCTCTACATCTGGCTGCCAGACGCTATGGAAGGCCCCACGCCAGTTTCTGCGCTCATCCATGCCGCAACCATGGTCACGGCTGGCGTTTACATGGTCGCACGCTCGAACGCGCTTTTCGTGCTGGCGCCCACCTCGATGAAGACCGTTGCCATCGTCGGCGCGCTCACCGCGATCTTTGCCGCCTCCATCGGCCTGGTTCAAAACGACATCAAGCGCGTGCTCGCTTACTCGACTGTTTCGCAACTCGGCTACATGTTCCTGGCGCTCGGCGTCGGAGCATTTGCGGCCGGAGTGTTCCATGTCTTCACTCACGCGTTTTTCAAGGCGCTGCTCTTCCTCGGCGCCGGCTCGGTCATCCACTCCATGAGTGGCGAACAGGATATGCGCAACATGGGCGACTTGGGCCACCGCATTCCCATCACGCATCGAACCATGTTTATCGCCACCTTGGCGATCGCGGGCATCTTTCCCTTTGCCGGATTTTTTTCTAAAGATGCCATTCTTTGGGAAACCTGGTCGCGCGAGGGAGGCGCCTATCGCTTCCTCTGGTATATCGGTTACGCCACGGCGCTGATGACTGCGTTTTACATGTTCCGTCTGATGTATCTGACGTTTCATGGCCACCCGCGCATGAGCCATGAGGCGGAGCACCACATTCACGAATCTCCGGTGTCGATGACCGGGCCGCTGGTCGTGCTTGCTCTCTGCGCCATCGTTGCCGGATGGCTGGGCTGGCCGCATAGCCTGGGCGGCTCGGACCGCTTTACAAAGTTTCTTGAACCAGTCTTCGCCAGCGAAGCCAACGTTTTGCAGGAGCAGGGCAAAGCCGGTCAACTGGCTGCTGGCGAGAAAGAAGAAGAGCACAACACCGGCACAGAGTGGTTGTTGATGGGATTGTCTCTCGCCGCCGCTGGCCTCGGTTGGGGCATGGCCTGGCGAAGCTATCGCTATGCCGATAAGGGTTACACCGAGCCCATCGCGGCGGTTCCGCCCGTCTACAACACGCTGCTGAATAAGTATTACGTGGATGAAGCCTACGATTATGTTTTCACTGGACGGCGAAAACTAGGAAGCATCCGCCTCGGTGTGCTGGGGCTCGGCGAAGGCTCTGCATGGTTTGACACCAACATTGTTGATGGCGCAGTCAACGCCGCCGGATGGATAACGCGCCTTACTGCAACCATTTCCAGTTGGTGGGATAAGTGGATCATCGACGGCATCGGCGTAAACGGCCCCGCGATTCTGGCGCGCGTCCTGTCGTATCCCGCGCGCATGTTCGAATGGGGTCTCGTCCAGTGGTATGCGCTGGTAATGACCGCTGGCTTGGTGGGGTTCGTGTTCTATTACGTGTATCACTGAAATGCGGCTCCTAGCTC
>JBAPOI010000848.1:0-2559 GCA_049279555.1 Candidatus Sulfotelmatobacter sp. | reverse complement strand
CCCTACAAGTCTCGTCTGAAGGAATTGTTCCCTCAGCTGATTACCGCGCAGCAGATGGACCTCCGTGGTTGGACGGTGGTCCGGGCATTGCCTTATCTGGACGCGAGCGCGAAAGATCAAATGCGCGAAGCGGTGAAGACATATATGGCGGGTTTGGACAAACGGTTGGATGCCACCCCGTTCGGCGTGCCTCCGAGCCTCGGGACCTGGGGAGGATCGGGCGCCGTGGTGGACATGGCCATCCGAATGTATTTCCTGCACAAGGCTTTTCCGGATCTCGTGAGCCCCGAATACACACTTCGCGCGGTCAACTACATTCTCGGCACGCACCCGGTATCCAGCACTTCGTATGTAGCTGGAGTCGGCACGGTCTCGAAGACGATGACGTATAGCAACAATCGCGCCGACAATGCTTTCATCCCGGGTGCCGTGATTCCGGGATACATCATTATCAAGCCGGATTTTCCGGAGTGCATCGACAACTTCGGATTCCTCTGGTTCGAGGACGAAGCCGTCGTCGCCGGGTCGGCAAGCTGGGTCGTGGCCGGCAACGCTGCGGATGCGATCACTAAGGAATCGAAATAAACCCAGCTCTAAAAAGTGCCCAGCGGCCCCCGAGCGGTGCCGAACGCTTCTTTTTTGGGGAAGAATTTGTTACGGCGCGGCGGTCATCGTATTTACGAGATGCCGTCATTAGAGGACGGCCGTATCATGGGCGCATGTACGCGCAAGTCTTACGTCCTGCCGCATGCGCGTGCGTTGGAGGTCTTGCTGCAGTGATTAGTGTCGGAAGTCGGCTAGTGTTTGCCAATGGAGAGGTTGCGGTTGCGATTGGCGCTTCCGCCTCAGTCAAGACTGTGCGGATGCGACACTTGATCGCGGACTTTGACGTTGGCCCGAAGTCGGCTTGTAGGAAAGTTGGCCATTGCCGACGCAGGTTCGCGCTTGGGCCAATCCCGACTTTTTGTTATCGTGCCCCATGCCTCCACCCGCCTCTGTCCCAGAGACCATCCAGGAAGACGCCCACGAACACGGTCTCCACCACCAACTCACCGCCGGCCAGATGGCCATGGTGGCCGTCGGCGGCTCCATCGGCACCGGTCTTCTTCTAGGTTCCGCCGCCGCCCTTGAAGTCGCCGGTCCCAGCGTAATCCTTAGCTATCTCGTTGCCGCGTTCATCGCCTACACCGTCACCATGGCGCTCGGCGAACTCGCCAGCACACACCCCGCCGCCGGATCCTTTGCTGTCTACGGCGAACTCTATCTCAATCAGTATTTGGGATTTCTCTCTCGCGCCGCCTACTGGGCCGCCCTGGCTTTCTCCATCGGAGCCGAACTTACCGCCTCCGCCACTTACATGAGTTATTGGCTCCCCGCCGTTCGCGGCGAGGTTTGGGTCGTCGTCTTCTCGGCGTTGCTCGTCCTGGTAAACCTGCGCAGCGTGCGCACCGTCGGACGCTTCGAGTTCTGGTTCGCCATGGTCAAGTTCTCCACTATCGTGGCCTTCATCCTGGCCGGCGCTGCGTTACTCTTCAGTGGCCGCGTGGCTCCGCAATACACCGCCCATGGCGGATTCCTGCCCAAAGGTCCAATCGCGCCTCTGCTCGCGGTGTTCTGGGCCATCTACTCTTTCGGCGGAGTCGAAATGCTCGCCGTCACCACCGGCGAATCGCGCTCGTCGAAGGACATTCCCCGCGCCGCCAACCTTACCTTTTTTCTTCTCGCTGCTCTTTATCTGGGAGCCATCACCGTCCTAGTCGGCGTGATGCCCTGGAATCATGCTGGCGCCTCCGAGAGCCCTTTCGTTAGCGTGCTTCGCATGGCCAAAGTCCCAGCGGCCGCGTTCCTTATGAATTTCGTCGTACTAACCGCAGCCCTCTCTGGAGCCAACGCTAAACTTTACGTTTCCTCCCGCCTGCTTTTTTCCATGGGACGCACCGGATGGGCCCCCGCGAGCATGGGAAAACTGAATGCCTCTGGCTCACCTCGGTTGGCTTTGCTAGTCTCCTCCTACGGCATTGTGACTGCGCTCATCATCGAAAACTGGGCTCCGAAACAAGCTTTCCTCTACATCATGGGAGCCGCATTCTCCGGCCTGATCTTCTCCTGGGTCGTCTCCCTGGCAGCACACGTAAGCTTTCGCCGGCGCCTCAGCTCCCAACAGGTCATCACATTGCCCATGCGCTCTCCGTTAGGAATCTGGGGATCGATCCTCGGCCTGGTCCTGGCCTCCGCCACAGTTCTCCACACGATGTTTTCAACCCGGATAAACGCAATCGGCGGCCTCGCCTTCCTGGCAGCGCTAACCATTGCCTATTTCCTGCTGAAACGCGGCCGCCATGCTTAGTAAATGCTCATGTGGAGACAGCCGCCCTCGGCTGTCCGACGAGCGCAGTGAGTCGTCTGTCGGCCGCACCCAATTCTAGTTTGCATGAGATTTGGGTGGTGCAGCGCTTACAGCGCTGCGTTCAGATCCCAAAAATGACGGCGGGCTTTAGAGGCTGCGTGAGAACTAGTTTGTAATTGCAGGCAAGATGAGGCAGAAAGAGAGGTATGGGA
>JBAPOI010000847.1:0-21681 GCA_049279555.1 Candidatus Sulfotelmatobacter sp. | reverse complement strand
GATCCAGGCTTCCGCGCGCTGGACTACATCCATGCCGCGTCGTTCAACGCGGCCCCAGCGCGACTTCGAGTGCGTGTGCTCAGGAAAGTTATCGTAAAAATCGAACCCTCGATCCAACCCCGGTGCCAGACTTTTACTGTCGAGAATCACCGCGCCGATGAATGCTGCGGTGTGGTAACCCTGCCTGTGCAAGAACTCCGCCAAGGTTGGGTGAGCTGAGGACAGAGGCATAGCGAAGTCCGTGACCCCATGCGAACTGGGAAGCAGTCCGGTCAGAATACTAGTGTGCGACGTGTTGGTGATCGGGCTGGGAGTGAAGGCCTGAGTGAAGCGAATTCCATCTTTCGCCAGACCGTCAAGTGCCGGCGTCTCAATATTTTGGTAACCGTAGCAGTGGACGTGATCGGCTCGCAGAGTGTCGATGGTCACCAGGAAAACATCCGGCTGCCGCGCTTTCGTCTGCACGAATCCATTCGTACCCAGAATCGCGGGAAAAAGGATCGCCAGAAAGCAGAAAAATAACGGAAGATGAGAGAGCTTCACGGCCATTCAGACTAGCATAGTCGTGGCATCCGTCGAGCGATGCCAGTGATTACTGTCGAGGTATAATCCTCTTTGTCCATGGCCTGTCTCCGTCGGTTTGTCTTTCCGCTGATCGCTACCTCTGTTCTCGCCAGCGCCCAACGACCGGCTGAGGTAAAATCCGCGCCCAACGTGGTGTTTATCACGATTGATACGCTGCGGGCGGACCACCTGGGATGCTATGGCGATAAGCAGATTCGCACTCCGAACATCGATGCGCTGGCCTCCGAGGGCGTGCGCTTCGAGCGAGCTTACACTCCGGTTCCGGTTACTTTGCCGGCTCACACGGTAATCTTCACTGGCACTTATCCCATGCTCAGCGGAATGCATGACTTCAGCGGAAATAAGCTGAATGCCAGTCAACCGACTCTTGCGTCCGTGCTCAAGCAGCATGGATATGCCACCGGAGCTGTGATCGGATCGGCCGTACTCGACTCGCGCTTTGGACTTAACCAGGGCTTCGACTTTTATTACGATCATTTCGATTTCAACCGCTTGCAAGAATCGAATCTCGAGGAGATGAAGCGGCAGGGCGGCGCTGTAGCCGATGCCGCTCTGGACTGGCTTGGCAAGAATTATCGGAAGAAATTCTTCCTGTGGATGCACCTCTACGACCCGCACTATCCATATCGGCCGCCTCCTCCCTATAGCGAGCAATACAAAGATCGTCCTTATGATGGAGAAATCGTTTTCGCGGATGCCCAGGTCGGGCGGCTTATCACTTTTCTTAAAGCTAAGGGTCTTTATCGCAACACCCTCATCGTGCTTGTCGGCGATCACGGAGAAAGTTTGGGCGAGCACGGTGAGAAGACTCACGGCTTCTTCATCTACAACTCTACTCTCCATGTGCCGGCGATTGTCCGTTTGCCGGGAATTCCACGAGCCAGGCTTGTGCCAGAACTCGTGAGCCTCGCCGACCTCATGCCGACGGTGCTTCACGTCTTAAAGATCGATGTACCTTCGCAAGTGCAAGGTGTCAATTTGTTGCCGCTGATGACTCCGAACAAATCGCAAGAATCCCGCAACCTCTACGCGGAAACCTTTCTGCCGCGCTTGCACTTCAACTGGAGCGAACTGAGAGCCGTCGAAACGGAAAAGTATCAATTTATCGATGCTCCGAAACCTGAGCTCTACGACTTATCTCAAGACCCCGGTGAAACGCACAACCTGTACGCGGATAAAAAAGCGGTAGCCGAGGAGTTGCGGGCTCGCCTGGCCAAGCTGATAAGCGAATACAGCGCAGGACAAGAACTGGCTGAAAAAACCGGCCTCGATCCCGCGCTCATGGAACGATTGAAATCCCTGGGATACGCGGGTTTTTCCGGAGGCGGCAATCCCACGATCACCGACCGTTCCTTGCCTGATCCGAAGGATCGCATTGAACTATACGATCTGATTTCAGATGCTATCGCCGAAAGTCAGCACGGTGAGTATCAAAGTTCTGCAGAAAAACTCCGCGCCGCGGCTAAGACCGATCCGAACTCGGTTCCCGTGCATTACTTGTTAGGGCTCGACTACTACCGCCTGCACGAGTTCGATCACGCGGTGGAAGAGCTTCAACGAGTTCTGCAATTGAGTCCGGACTATTCGCTTGCAGTTTTCAACTTAGGGCTTGCCTATGCGCGCACCGGCAACCTGGACCAGGCGATACAAACTCTGAAACACGCTTTGGATCTCGACAGCACGAACTTTTCCGCAGCCTATAATCTGGGTGCAGCTTATACAAAGAAGCAGATGATTCCAGAGGCCGTAGCCGCGTTTCGGCAAACCATTAGCATCGCTCCGCAATATGCTGCGGGGCACCGCGCCCTGGGCGAATTGCTGCTTTATCAAGACCAGGTTGATGACGCGCTCGCGGAACTGCGAACCGCTGCCGAACTGGATCCTCAAGACGCGGGCACGCACGCATCCTTGGCGAAGGCGTTGTCGGCGAAAGGACTGAGCGCCGAAGCCGATGAAGAGATGCGAAAGGCTAAACAATCTCGGCCGCAGTAGCGGTTTCGAAGGCAACCGTTGACATCGAAAACAAGAGCAAATTTGCGATGGCGCCACAGCATTGTGCTGATGGCATATATCATCGCGCCATTTGCTTACGCGCTCGCAGCAACATCCCCGCCGCCGCACAAAGCCGCGACGAACGTAATTCTCATCACCATCGATACCGTGCGTGCCGACCACCTAGGCTGCTACGGAGCGAAGGACATTCAGACACCCACGCTCGATGCGCTTGCGCACGACGGTATCGTGTTTGAGCATGCGATCTCACAAGTACCGCTGACCTGGCCCTCCCACGCCGTTATCCTCACTGGCTTGTATCCTTTTCAAAATGGTGTCCAGGATTTCACAGGACAGCCGCTTGAATCACGATTTCGTTCAGTTGCTCAGGCTTTCGAACAGCACGGGTATGCTACAGGAGCTGTCGTCAGCGCATTCGTGCTTGATCGCAGCTGGGGACTGGCGCGCGGATTCGATTTCTATGACGACGCGTTTTCACCGGAAGCATTCGCCAACCGTGACTTGGGCCTGGTGGAACGTCGAGCCGGCGAAAGCGTGACTCGCACATTAGCTTGGCTGCAAAAGAACCCGCGACGGCCATTTTTCTTCTGGCTGCACCTGTACGATCCACACAGTCCTTACGATCCGCCGGAACCTTGGCGCACCCAATATCAAAGTCATCCTTATGATGGCGAGATCGCTTACGCCGATCACGAACTCGGGCGCGTCGTTACATGGCTGAAGCGCAATCAGCTTTACGACCCTAGCTTGATCGTGTTCCTTAGCGATCACGGTGAATCGCTGGGCGAACACGGCGAGCAGGAGCACGGATTCTTTGTCTATAACTCGACAGTGCATATTCCTCTGATCGTCAAACCGCCTGCTGGGAGCGGAGTTCGGCCGGGCCGTGTATCGCGGGCGGTGGAGACGACTGCGATCGCACCCACATTGCTGCGGCTGGCGGGGATTCACGATTCCATGGAGAAGGAGATCCATTCCCATGGTCTCCTCGGAGTCAGCGCCGAAGACGAAGCTTATAGCGAGACCTTTTATCCCTTCAGTTCTTTTGGCTGGAGTCCGCTGCACTCTTTACAGACGAGTCGTTACAAGTACGTCGACGCACCAAAACCTGAACTCTACGACTTGGAAGCCGACCCGGAGGAAAAATCTAATATAGCCGCGCAGCAACCTGCCACCGTAGCTGTCCTGAAAGAAAAACTCGCCGCAAGACTGCAAGACCACGCCTTCACGCCCGGTCAAAGCAATAGCTCTGAGCTAAGCCCTGACGCACTGGAGAAATTGCGCGCTCTGGGTTATGTTGCGTATCGTTCGCCGGTCTCACCGGCAGCCTTGGCGGCCGGCTTGCCTGATCCGAAAGATAAATTGTGGGAGTTTAATTCGATCCTCCAGGCCGAAGACGCTTTGCGCGCGAACGATGTCGCCAAGGGAAAATCTTTGCTGCTGCAAGTGCAAGAGAAAGATCCTACGTTGTATGTCGTCCCTTTCATCCTGGGAGAAACAGCACTGGGCGCCAAGGATTGGGACGAGGCCTCGGCGGAGCTTAGAAAGTGTCTGGAGCTTAATCCGCACTTTGACCAGGCAATGTTGGGATTGGCGCGGGCGCTCATCTTTCAAGGCAAAGGCGATGAAGCAAAACAGTGGGCACAAAAGGCGATCCAGTTCAATCCACAAAATTATCGCGCATGGTATCAGCTTGGCTTCATTGACTCGCGAACCGATAAACAGGCCGCCATCGCTGACTATGAGAAAGCAATCTCCATCCAGGGAAATTTCGCTCCGGTACGCCGCGATCTAGGACTGCTCTACTTCGGGCAGCACAACTACTCCGGGGCGGCGAAGCAGCTAGGGAAGGCGGCAGAGCTGGGGATGAACGATGCTCCACTTTATAATTTTCTCGGCATCTCCTACAGCCACAGCAATCAGGCTTCGAAGTCGATCGCGAGTTACAAGAAAGCTCTGAAGCTTGATCCGAGTTTGGCGGACGCGCACTTGAATCTTGGTTATGCATATGAGCGGCTAAACCAGAAAAACAATGCTGCCCGCGAATACCAGCAAGCCTGCGAGTTGAAGGCTGACTTGTGCGGCATAATCAAGCAACATGCCACGAGTGGGCGCTAGTTTGGAACGGGTGCGGATAAGCTGGAAGATGCGCTGAGCCGTTGTAGTAATTGTTTAGCCTGTGGGCTGAATGAGCTGTCGGGGAAGGTGCTTACAAATTCCCGCAGCACAGAGGCTGCATCTTCTTTTCGTCCTTGCTTCAGCAGCAGGTTTACAAGTTGCAAACGCGCCTGCACCATCAGGGCATCCAGTTGGATCGCCCGACGCAGGGCGTTCTCTGCCAGGGGGAATTTGCCGAGCCGCAAATTCAAGGAGCCCAGTAAGAACTGCGCCAGAGCGGAGTCCGGCTGGCGGCGTAACCCTTCATCGAGAAATTGCTGCGCCTCGGCCAATTGATTGGAGAGCATGTAAACGTTGCTCAGGTTGAAATAGGCATCAGCATCGCTCTGATTGAGACGCACCACTTCCTCAAACTCTTTGCGCGCAGCGACAAGATCCGATTTGCTCAGGTAATCAGACCCAAGATTATTGTGCGCCGCGTAGAAGGTGGGCGCCATGGAAACCGCCTTCTGGTAATGGCGAATCGCGTCGTCCGGCTTGCGTTCCCGGTCGGCAGCCAGGCCCTTTTCAAATTCTTTAACTGCGCGTTTGGGGAATTGAACGGAATATTCCCTCGCGTCGATCATGTTGGGATTAGAGCCGGAGGTCTCGGCCGGCGTGGTGGGAGCAACCTCTTTCTTCTTGGGCATCAGAGTGATATCTATGAAAACGGTTGGAGAAAGCGTCATCGAATCAATCACGGCCAGCCGATGCACTGGTTCATAGGCTTCGTCATTCATCACGACGTAGTAGGGATCCGGATGCAGGCCGTGAAAGCCGAAGGTGCCGGAGGAATCCGTATAAACGCTGTCAGTTGGTGCGCCGCGCAGTTCGAGCGACACCAACACCGGTTGCGGCGGAGTATCCCCGCGAGCGACCCTTACATGACCCACGATTGAACTAAGTGTTTGCTGCTGGGCGGGAGACTCAGAACACAGAATCAATAATACGGATAAGGCGCTAAGCGGGAGAGGAATGGCCCTGAAAATCCTGTAGTGACCAACCATGGTACCCCCAACACGAAACAGGGCTTGTTCTGACCAAGCAGAACAAGCCCCATCATACCTCTGTTGCGTCGACTCTAGAACGACAACTTCAGGTCGAACTGCATATTGCGGGCGTTGAGTGTTCCAGCCGCCTGGCCGAAGTTGATGAAAGACAGGTGGTTAGTTGCTCCGCCGCCCGTGGTCGCCAGAAGGAAGTTGGCGCGGTTGAACACGTTGAATGCCTGCCACTCGAACTTGAGGTGGTAGCGTTCGGTCAGGTTGAAGGTCTTGCCCAACGTCATGTCTGCCACGAATTGGCCCGGGCCTTCAAACTGGTTGCGTCCAAGGCCACCAATGCAACCAAGACATGGCGCGGACAAAGTAGGCAGGCCAGCTTGATTTGGAGCCGCGGCACACCCGTTGAGAATACCGCCATTTGTGCCAGCCGATCCGCACCATCCGTGTTCCCAAGAGCTGCGGGACTGGCTGAACTGGGCGAGGCTGGAATTGGGACGATCATTCCTGCCGCCATCCAGGTTGTAATCGCCGCCAATGTTCTCACATCCCCCAGAATTGATATCACCCAGAGTGCATGGCGTGGCGCCATCTGCGGTCTCGACTAAGTTGGGGAACTTCGTCGTGTATGGAGACCAGTGTGCACCGGTCTGCATCGACCAGATCCCGCTATACTGCCAACCTCCCAAGACCGCTCCCTTTGCACCCTGGAGGTGTTGTCCCGGCAGTGCATAGACGTAATTAAGAGTAAGTCTTTGCCGGATGTCGAAAACTGAGTTCCCGCGGTCCAAGCCTGGGAACTGTACGTCAGTAGAGTAGCCATCGCCGCCGGAACCGCCGGTGGCTGTTGTCGCACCGCTATGCCATGTCGAACCCTCATCGATCGAGTGGCTGTAGGTATAAGCAGCGTTAAACAACAGACCGTGGCCCATCTGCTTCTTGGCCGAGATCTGCAGCCCATTGTAAGCAGAGTTGACCGCGTTCCGCCAGTTGCGCAGCGTGCCAAAGTTCGGATTCGGACGACCACCTAAGCCGGTCAAAGTTCTTCCCAAGTTATCTACAATAGTTGCGCCCACTGGGAGTTGGCTGCCCGCCTCGCGGTTAATATCCTCAGCGCGGAACAGTTTGTGACCGATGGTGCCAACATAATCGACTTCCACAACCAGTTTGGGGGCAACTTCTCTCTGTATGCTCAAGAAGTCGTTGTAAACATAAGGATCGCGAATCCCCTGCGGCAGGACGATGCCAGTGAGGTTCGCCAGATCAGGATTGAAACTCGCCCAGCCGCCAATGTTGCCCGTCGCTTGAGCGCCGGTACCCTGTCCCGGATTTGTTCCACCCCCAAGATAGGTAGGCGTCACCCCCGGAGTTTGTGTACAGCTCGACGCGGTGCAGGTAGTAGGTCCGTAAATCACTGTGTTATTTCCACCGTTGAGGCCGTCCTCTGCCAAATTAAAGGAATAGTAGGGCGGATCCCATCGGGAGTTAGAGAGCGGATTGTAAAGAGTGCTTTCGTAGGATACGCCGAAACCGCCGCGTAACGACGTCTTGCCGTCGCCGAATACGTCCCATGCAAAGCCTACGCGGGGACCAAAGTCGTTGTGGTCAGGAGCACCAAGGGTCTTGGATGGGGCAAATCCTCCACCGCATTCCGAAGCCAGGATCACCTCGTTCGGATTAGCCGGAGCGCAACCCGGCGTTGTGGCATTTTGTACCTGCTGAGCGATACCTGCGCCCGAGCCGAGAATGAAGGTCGTGTCCAAGTTGTTCTCTTCAACGTGGCGCGTAAAGATATCGTAGCGTATGCCTAAATTGAGGGTCAGGCGTTTCGACACTTTCCAGTCATCCTGGAAATAGGTGCCGAATTCCAAATTACGAAAGTGGCGAACGTTATCCGCCAGCTGCGCCGGCGAGTTGGTGATGAAACCCGGATCCACACCGGCAGCCTGCCCAGCTGGGGCATCGGCGGCGAAGTAAGCGGGATCGAACATTTCGTAAGAAGGACGGGCCACGTTGAATTCGCTGTTTTCGATGTTGCGCTTGATATCGACGCCGACCTTAATGCTGTGCTTCCCGTGGCTGATCGAAACCATGTCTCCGTAGCTATAGTCGTGCTCTTTGAAGAACTGCGGATAACCGCTATAGGAACCGAAGCCGGTCGTACCGTCGTCGAAGTAGATCGATGGCACACCTGGTCTGGAGGTAACGATTCCAAGGTTGTTCTGCGTATACCCGATGCGTGCTTCGTTAATAATGGTCGGAGAAAACGTTCGTACATAGCTAAGCTGCCCATTGGGATCAAAATTTCTGGTGGGGTTGGTAAACCCACGGGCGCAGGCAGCATCGCAGTTTCCGAAGCTGTCCGTGGAATGAAACCAGTTGAATTGGATAAATGTTCGGTTGTTCGTGTTCCAGTTGTAGTCCAGCCGCGCAGAAGCCTCGTTTCCATTGAGCAGGTTCCCGAGGGATTGAGTCTGACTGCCGAAAATCGCAACGCTTGTGTTTTCAAACGGCAGCACGTTGCCGGCTGAAGTTGGAGTGCTGCGATCACCCACCGTCCCAACGGAGGCTGCTGCTGGCGTGTTGCCACATCCCATGCCCTGCATCTCAGCGAGTTCAGCGGAAGTAACGCCAAAAATAGGTTGCAGCCGGGTGCCGATATAACCAAATCCGGTCGGATAGCTCTTGTCACAGAGCCGGGAGGTCAAGTCGCCACCGAAGTAGGAGAGAATCGTGGACTGTTCATTTCCCGCAACCGACGGCTTGAAATTCTGGTAGAGCAGCGCCGCAACGGAGTTTGGCTGCCCGGCGATTACGGCCTGCTCCCATTGCGGCGACTCTACCGTCAGGGTTTGCGGCGTGCCTACTGTCTTGAAGCGGTCCCCCTGATACGAACCAAAGAAGAACAGCTTATCCTTCAGGATCGGTCCGCCGAACGTTCCGCCAAATTGATTGAAGCGTAACGCAGGCTTGGTTACGCCATTCTGGTTAAGAAAGTACTCGTTCGCGTCAAACTTATCGTTGCGAACGTACTCCCAGAGGCTGCCATGGTAGGAGTTAGTTCCGGCCTTAGTCACCAGGTTGTTGATGGTGCCAGCGCTGTTGCCGTACTGGGCCGACATGTTCAACTGCAACTGCTGGAACTCCTGAACCGTATCTTCAATCGGGGTGTTGTTCACGCCACCGCTGAGGCCCTTGTTGGCCACACCATTGATCAGGAAGCCGTTGAAATCTTCGCGCAAGCCGTTGACCACGGTACCGTGGCCATTTTCGAAGTCCACGCCGTTCACATTGACTGCGCCGGGAGCTAACTGCATCAGATCGTAGACGTTACGGCCATTAAGGGGCAAGTTTTCAATCTGGGCAGTGCCGACTGTTATGGCTAATTTAGCCTCTTCGGTATTCACCTGCGAGGCTTCGCCGGTCACTTCCACAACTTCACGCGCGGCGCCCAGTTGCATCTTTACGTCCACGCGGGCGATGGTGCCGGCGTCCAGGGTCACGCCGTTGTTCTCGAACGTCTTGAATCCAGAGGCCTCGACCGTGATCTTGTAGACGCCAATTGGTAATTCTTTGGCGTAGTAGACGCCAGTTCCATTGGTTGTGGTCGATACCGAGAGGTTAGTAGCCGAATTGGTCATGGTGACCTTCGCGCCAGCTAGCGCGGCACCCGACGCGTCGGTGACGGTACCAGTGAATTGGCCGTTCTGAATCTGCCCCATCGCAGCTAAGGTCAACGTTGCGATACAAATCGCCACCAGGCAAAACCGCAGCTTTGTCATAACCTCACCTCTCCCAAGCTTTTGACTTTGGAAACCCCAACTTCCCTAACTTGACATCGAACTCAATCGACGACCTACCTCACAGGACACATAAATCCGCAACCATTCGTAAAACGCGCGCCATTCTGCACTCTAACGACCACTGCTGTCAAGGGTTAAGTTATTGATTCGTTGTGAAAAACGGATTCGGTAAGACAGTCCCTCACGCTGCTTGCACACTACTTGTCCTCACTTCAAAGCACGTCACTATCCAAAAGGCTTCCTCTTAACAATCAATGAGTTACGAATTCCTAGTCGTTTTGTACTATGAGAAACTGGAGAGAACAAAGAGCATCCACCGCAATTTGGAATGAATTCCGAATCTCCGCTTCAGAATTCTGCTAGGGGTCAACGCAAACTTTAGAATACGCGAGGTGGGGAAAGCAGGGACCGAGCTAGGCTAACGGTTCTACTAGTAGCCTACTGCTCCTTGAATAATATTTCCTATGGTTTTTTCAAAGCCTTCTCAGGCAGCTTTGGTCTCGGGTTGCTGGACGCGCCGCTTCCCTCTCGCAAAACTAATTCCTGATCCACGCTCTGCGGCCCGAGCGTCTCGACGCTGCCCGATGGCCAATGTATGGTGACGGAGTCAACCCGGGTTGCCGCACCCAGACCGAAGTGCAGCCGGGGATCGCTGGCGGACTCGAAACTCGAATTCGCGCGAACCTCAGCCATCTGAGTGACGCCGCCGGCCTTTACCTCCACCCGGGCGCCAAACCCATCGCGATTCGAACGCGTGCCAATCGTTTTAATCCGCAGCCAATGTCCGTGTGTGGCGGTTTTGTTTCGCAACAGGAGCGGAGGACCATCCAGCACGCTGACCAGCAGGTCTTCCCTGCCACTGTTGAGAAAATCAGCAGTAGCAGCGCCACGGGCGACGTAACGACGGGTAAGCGCCAACCCCGACTTCATCCCAATCTCTTCAAACTTCCCATTCCGCAGATTGTGAAACAACAGTGGCCGCTCGGCATAGGTAACGCCAAAAGAATGATGATCGACTTGCGGATTCACGTGCCCATTCGCGACGAAAATGTCTTTCCATCCATCATTATCGAAATCGAGAAATTTCAATCCGAAGCTAAGAAACGGAATGCTTACCGGGCCGAAATTCGCGGGTCCGGCCAGATCGGTGAATTCCCCATTGAGGTCGTTGTGGTACAGGTTATTCGTGTCGTCGGAGAAATTCGCCTTTATGATGTCCGGCCAGCCGTCGTTGTCGTAATCGGCCGAGTCAATGCCCATACCCGCTTGTTCCCGCCCATCCGCGCTGTATGCAACTCCCGCCTGCACGCCCACTTCGGTGAATCCGCCCTTGCAATCTCCGTGGTAAAGCAAACTGGGCGACGAATCGTTGGCGACGTATAAATCGGGACACCCATCGAGGTCGTAGTCGAGCCACAGTACGCCCAGCCCGTAATAAGAGTCCGGGTCGATATTGAGTTTTTCGCTAACGTCAGTGAACGTGCCGTCACCATTGTTGTGATACAGGCGATCCCGCCCACCTTTCAAACCGCGCGGTCCGCATGAAACCGGAATGCCACGATACTGGCAAAACGGTCCTTGCCCAAATTCCGGTAAGTGTTGGAGATCAAGGTCAACGTAGTTGGCGATGTAGAGATCGAGGTAGCCATCATTATCGTAGTCGCCAAACGCCGCACTGGTTCCCCAACGCCCGGCATTGTCGACGCCCGCTTTGCCGGTCACATCGGTGAAGGTACCGTCGTGATTGTTGTGATACAGCACGCCGCCATCGAGATAGTTGATATAGAGATCTTCCCAGCCATCGTTGTCGTAGTCGCCGACAGCGACGCCAAATCCCCAGCCGCAATGAGTGAGGCCAGACTTGACCGTCACATCAGTGAAAGTGCCGTCGTGATTGTTGTGATAAAGCTTGCTGGGATGGCACTTCTTGCTTTGCAAATCTTCGAGGGTCGATCCGCTGACCAGAAAAATGTCCATCCAGCCGTCATTGTCATAGTCGAGAACCGCGATTCCGCCGCACATCGATTCCATGATGTAGCGCTTTTCCGCGCCGCCACACGTGAGATGGAAATCGATGCCGGCAGCATGAGCTACATCGGTGAAAGATGCCGAAGAAGGCGCGCCCTGCTCCTTACTGGATGACGGTTTTCTGGATGTCCGAGAGAACGGAACTGGATGAGTCGGAGGCTGCAAAGGCAGATTTTGGCAGAACGCCGCGCCAGTCAGGCAAGCCGCAACAAGAAGCCCAATAAAATTGCCCCCTTTGGATGACCTGAGCCTCGCCATTAATGAATCGGCCCTGTGGCCATCCCTCCGGTTACCGGCTGCGCTTTCTTGAGAACAGCAAAAGTCTCGAACTCCTGCTGTGCCAGTTCTTTCTCGCCGCTTTTTTCGAGGGCATGCGCTAACTGGTAGTGCGCGCTTGGGTCGGAAGATTTCAAAGCAATCGCTCGGCGCAAGACAGGGACGGCAGCCTCGGCTTTCCCTTGCGAGAGTAGCGCTTTACCTAAATCGTAGAGAGCATCAAAGTTCTGCGGATCGATTTCCGCTGTTTTCTGCAACTGCGCGACCGCTGACTTCCATTCACCTTCAGCTAACAGACAATGGCCAAGTTGATAAAGCACGGGAGCGTCGTTGGGAGATTGCACGAGCTCTTTTTTATATTCGGCAATCGCCTCCCGGTTACGACCCAGGCTCGCGTAAGCGAAGCCGAGATGGTAGTGGCCCAGCGGAAGCTCCGGCTCCAGACGCAGCGCCGTCTGAAATTGTTCGACAGCCTGCAGGCTCCGGTTTGTATTCTGATAAGCCCGTCCCAAAAGCACGTGGGGCAAAGCGGTCTTCGGATCCGAACGAATAGCCTTCTCCAACTCATCTGCAGCTTCGAGATATCGATTGTCCGAGAGCAGTACAAGAGCAATATCGAAGTGGATGCCGGCTTCAGAACCATTCAATTTTTCGGCTTCTTGTAATGCCTCCAATGCTCTCGAATTGGCCCCTTCTTTGAAATAAACCAGTCCGAGCCAATGCCGAAGCTCACTATCGCGAGGCCAGCGTGTTACCGCAGACCGTCCCAGGGCTTCCGCATCACCCAGTTTTTTTTCCTGCAAGTAACTGAGCAGCAGCCCGCGATTAACCTCGAGGTTCTCCGGCGCCATTTGCCGCGCCTTCTCGAAGGCGCCTGCGGCCGCGGCAAAATCGCCGGCATCGAGAGCCCTCTGCCCTTGACCGATCAGCGATATCACGGTTTGATTCTCAGCAGCAACACTGTTCGCCAGTAAGACCAGCGCGCAAGCAGCAAAGATCTTCGCGAGATATCTACGAAGTTGGGATCGTACAGCCATCTGGATCGCCACGAGTACGAAAACGATTGCAAGCCAAGCAAGAAGATACTAATGTTACTCCTTTGAGATAGCAGAGGAGATCGTCATGACTACCCTCCGGTGCCAGTTGTGCCGCCTTCAACTTTCGTTTGCGATTGCACTGATCGCCGTAGCCGCCACGGCTCAAACTGCGCAGCCGGCTACCGAACCGCCCGCTCCCACCATCCGCGTAACCACTCACATGGTGCTGGTCGACGTAGTAGTCACCGATAAGCAGGGCAAAGCCATCACTGGCCTTCATCCTGAAGATTTTGTGGTGGAAGAAAACGGTAAACAGCAAAAGATCTCCAGCCTGGTAACGCCCGCGGAGAATGCTCCCCCCCAGGCGCCGCAATTGCCCCCCGGCATTTACTCGAACCGGTCGCAGTATCGTTCTCCGGGGAAAGCAATTACGGTCTTGCTGCTCGACGCGTTGAACACCCCGTTCACCGATCAAGCTTATGCCCGCAGGCAGATGTTGGAATTCGTCAAGCAGCAGTTCAAGCCGGGCGAGCACATGGCGATTTTCACTCTTACGGGGCCGCTGCATGTTCTGCAGGACTTCACGACCGATCCTCAGATTCTGCAAACGGCATTGCAGGCGTACAAGCCTCAACAACAGACATTGGTTGGCGGAGGACAACCTGCCACCAGCAACGAACCGGGGGGGAGCACACCAAGCTCCACTGTCACAACCTTGGATGCCAGCACGGCAGCGCCGAGTGACAGCGGTACTCCGGGTTCGATAGATTTTGGAAGAGGCGGAGGCGGGGGCGGGGCAGCAGCTCAGTCGGCGTCGGTCGCCCAGGCAGCACTCCAATCCTTCGAAGGCGCGCAGGTTGCATACGCCAAAGACCAATGGGCCGTGCTGACCTTGAACGCGTTGAACAGCCTTTCGCGCATTCTGGGAGGAATGCCCGGGCGTAAGAATCTTATTTGGGTGACCGGGGATCTGCCGTTTTCTTTCATTCCAGAAAATCGGACTATGAACGACGCCGAGCTGGCAGAGGCCTTGCCTAGTTTGAATACGCGCAGAGTGGGCGAACACTCCGCAGGTAATTATGCGGAGACCTTCCGGCAGTCGCATGCCGAGGAAATCCGCGAGACGGCCTCGCGGCTTGCCAGCGCGCAAGTTGCGGTCTACCCGGTGGATGCCCGCGGACTTTCCCTTTCGCTCGATAACGACGCGCAAGAGACCATGCGAGAAATGGCGCGCGAGACCGGCGGCCGCGCCTATGTCAATCAAAACGAAATTAAAGTCGGAGTGCAGCGCGCCGTCGATGACGAATTCGCAGCCTACACGCTGGGCTATTACCCAGATAACAAAAAGTACGACGGCAAGTACCGCCAGATTAAGGTGAAGGTAAAGCGCGACGGCGTGGAACTGCAGAACCGCCGCGGCTACTATGCCATCGATCCCACGCTAACCAAGGGTTACAACCCGCAGATGGAGGTCGTTTCTGCGCTCGGAGACATCGTGCCTTCGACTCTGGTTGCCTTCACCGCGCAAGTCAAGCCACCCTCCGTTAATTCTGCGAAGGGCAAGATTGGAGTAACTTTTCTGGTCGACGCCAACACTCTTTCTGCCGAGGATTCCGCTGGCGGCAAGCATTTGAACGTGTCGATGTACGCGACGGTCTATTCTCCCGGCGGGAAAATGCTGACCACTGGGAGCCAGAAAGTGGATCAGTCCTTCGACGCTAGCACCTATCAGAAAATTTTGCAGCAGGGTTTGATGTTGCACATGGATTTGGATCCTCAGCCCGGCGGCAACCAGATACGCCTTGCCGTGCAGGACGGCCGCACAGGTCTGGTCGGAACCATCGACGCTCCTGCACCAACCCCGTAGCTAGGCCTGGGGTTGGTGGCAGGTCGGGCGTTTCGTAGAGATGTACTTTTTATTTCCAGCTTAGAAGTTTCGCTTCAAGAAGCCAGTCAGAGGAGTGTAGCTATCGTTCAAGCGCCTTCCGCTCCCAGTTGCCGAGGCTGGCTCCCGCTTCATACGTGGATTGGCAAAAGTCGAGCAACGTCGCAGTCGGTGATTCGCTCGCGCGCACGTCCTCATACATCAGGAGAAATTCCGAAACCTGCTTTTGATAGTAAGCCGACGCGGGCCGAACCCGCGCCTCTTTGAATCCCTGTGGCTCAGGCACCGTGTAGGAATAAAAGGCCGCGTCTTCAATGTCGCCGGCGCCCGGCCAGAATCCAACGCTGCTTACTTCGTGGGAGTACGCTTCGCGAGTTATGTAGTCGGCGCCGGGCCGTTCCGGAGCGGGTCGGCCGGAAAATCGGCTGACCGCCAGATCGAAGCTTCCCCAAAAAAAATGCACCGGGCTGCTCTTGCCAATAAATCCTGCTCGAAATTGTGTAAAGACCGCGGCCACCGACAACAGAATGCGCCAGAATTTCTCCACAGACGCGGGGTCATATGATGCATCCACGCGATCCTCATCGAAAGGAATCGGGTTGGGAATCTCGACCGGCATTCTCCAGATTCTCACTTCGATCCCGGCGGATCGCAGCATCTCCATAAATTCTTGATAGAATTCCGCCACGGACTGTGGCTTAAGCGCAAGCGATTTCGACATTCCATCGCTGGTTTCGAGCACCAGCCGGTGCCCGATAAAATCAAACCAAAGTTCGAACGCACGCTGGCCATATGGAATGCGAGACGTGGAGAGGCCGCGCGCGGTCACGTACAGCGGAACATTCCACCAATGATTCACCAGCGGCGTCAGGCGCAGCCGAACCTTGCCAACCATCTGGGTCCACATGTGAAGCGTGGCGTAAGTGCCCTTCCACGACTCCAAAAGAAGAGCGGGCCAGCATTCCGGTTGGTCAGCAATCGTGTGCGGCATGAAGATGTTTTACTTTTTGCCCTCTTTGAGGAACGTCCCTTCCTGCAGCTCCGTGAACGCCTGCTGCAGTTGCTGTTGCGTGTTCATCACGATCGGACCGTACCAGGCTACCGGTTCTTCAAGAGGTTTACCCGAAACCAGCAGGAAACGAATCCCGTCGTCGCCTGCCTGCACGGTGACCTCGTCGCCCCGGTCGAACAAAATCAGCGAGCGATTATCTGCCTCGACCGGCGGCGCAGTATCGAGCCACTTGACCGCCTCCGTCGGCACAGCGAGCGGACCAGAAGCATTGCAGAACTTGCCACCGCCGCCGAATACATACGCAAACGCGTGGCGGGTTGTTTCGACCGGCAACGTTTTTCTCTTGCCTGGCGAAACCGAAACATCCAGGTAAATCGGATCGGCAGCAATTCCATCCACCGGACCTTTCTTCCCCCAGAAATTTCCGCAAACCACTCGCACGTGAGTGCCGTCATCATCCGTGACTTCTGCAATCTCCGCAGCTTTCACCTCCTGATAACGCGGCGCAGTCATCTTTAGCGACGACGGAAGATTCGCCCACAACTGAAAGCCATGCATACGGCCGGACTGGTCGCCCTTCGGCATCTCCTGATGAATAATCCCGCTGCCCGCCGTCATCCACTGCACGTCTCCGGCGGCGATAGCGCCGCGGTTTCCCATGCTATCGCCGTGTTCCACGGTTCCTGCTAGCACATAAGTAATGGTTTCGATCCCGCGATGTGGATGCCAGGGAAAGCCCGCGAGATAATCCTCCGGAACGTCGTTGCGAAAATCATCGAGCAAAAGAAAAGGATCAAAGTCCTTCGTGTTTCCGAAACCGAATGCGCGGCGCAGATGCACGCCCGCGCCTTCAAGGGTTGGCTTCGATTGAATGACTCGTTTCACCGGTCGAATCGACATGGATGAATTCTCTCCAAACAAAAGATTACTGATTAGGCGGCTCGTGCCGGCCGCACCGGCTCGGCACGGAATCTCCTCGCCGCGAAAATCGTAAGACCGATAAAAATTAGCAGAACGACGAGTTGCGCAATCAGGAAGGGCGGCTCTTGCTGCGTTGGGGCCAGAGCTTTAAGCGACGGTACCTTCATGAAGGACTGCGCAACCAAAACAAAAACGTTGAAGTAAAGCGCGATCGATGCGGTAATGACGTACGTCCTACGCCACGCTCCAGCAAGGTGAAACGCGTAGCGCGCCGGAATTGCGATCACCAGCACCACCAGGGACAGGATGCCAAGCTTGTGCGAGGGCAGGAGATGGTCGAAGGGAAAACCGAAGCCGGTGACGCTAGTCGCAACGGTGGTGACCAGAAAAATCAAATTCCAGAGATCGAGCCGTCTGTCGGTGAAGAACCCATAAAGCACGATGAATCCCGAACCAATTCCGATCAGGCTGATCAATACATGCAATAGGGTGTACGTCGCTGTGGACATTCCGAGAATCATGGTCACGTCTCCTTTCCAGAATTGAGCTGCCATCTTACTCCGAACGATGCTGCTTTGCGCGCTTCTTAGAGGAGATGCTTCTCCGAGGATTTTGGACAACTTTTTCTTGGGAGTGAACTAATTTTGCCTGGCGACGTCTGGAACCTGTGTTAAAAGCGCCACCGGAAATTTTGAGAACAATACTGAAGCTCGAACGAACCCGGTCTTATCAGACTGCTCAACGTGAACGGTGTCTGAAGTAAATTCATCGTTGAAGGTTCGCAACAAGCAATTCGAGGGAAGTTCCACGAGCGTGTCTTTCCAAACTGTGGCGTCCAACGGGGACGCCTTGGGGTCCGCAAGCAACCGAGTCCACAGACGTGGAGCAGCCACAATCGCAGTAAGCCCGGCGTGCTGCCGCGCAAAAACAACTAAATGGTCGCCCTTGCCGCCCACGACTTTCAGAGGGACATATTCTCCGTACTGAAAAAGAGCGGCTTGCTGCTTTCTGCAATGTAACGCTTTCCATGTCAGATACAACTTGATCCGGCCATCGGCCATATTCTCCGTCAACGCCCGAATGCTCGCCGTCTGGCAGCTACACGACTTCGAGTCGAACATCTGCAATTCGCGCAAGATATTTTGGCGATGTTCATAGTCGACCGCGCGTCGGCTGTCAGGGTCCACTAAGCTGAGATTCCACAGTTCACTTCCCTGGTAAATGTCGGGAACCCCGGGACACGTAAGCTTCAGCAGCGTCTGTGACAGACTGTTGAGCATGCCCAGTTTTGCGATATCTTTTTGAAAGGGCAAAAAATCGGCTAGAAATTGATTGCCTTCGTTAGGCGTGAGGACTGTTTCGACGAAGTTGCGCACGGCTTCTTCGTATGGACCATTCGGGTTTGCCCAGCTGGTCTTCTCTTTCGCTTCCCTGACGGCCTTGACCATGTACTCCGTAACTCGACGGCAGAATGCCGGCTGCCTCGCTTCGGCTTCATCGGCAGGCCAAGCACCGATTATAGTCTGATATAGAAGGTATTCGTCATTCAGCGACGGCGCGGAAGTGCCGGCGATCTCAATTTTCTTGGCGGCATTCAGATCTCTCCACCGGCGAACCTTCCTGCCCCAGACCGCGGGTATCTCAGAAAGCACGTTTATGCGCGCCCGCACGTCCTCGGAACGCTTGGTGTCATGAGTCGATGTAGCGAGCATGCTGTGCGGCCAATGTTCCACACGCCCCCGCATTTTCCTGTGAAACACATCTGCGGAAATTCCGAACCTTTGCGGATCTCCGCCGACTTCATTCAGCGAGCTCAGGCGGTGGTAGCGATAAAACGACGTGTCCTCCATACTCTTCGCCATCACCGGGCTGGTGAATTGTTGAAATTTCATGGCAAACCGAATCGCCGCACTCTGGAAAGAACTGATCTCATCCGCATCGGCCGGTGCAAGCAGCACCTTTCGAGTGAAGTCGAACACGGTTGCGTCGGCGCCGGGACTCTCGTTCTTGGCGCATGCCACCGCCCGTTCGATATATGCCCGGTCGGTCGCCGACATTTGATTGCCCGAGATGTAAGTGCGGTAAACAGGAAAGCAAGCAACAACCTTGCTGATCGCGTCTCGCAATCCGTTCACTGTGAAATCACAAGTATGGCGGTCGGAAAGGGCAATGCGGCTGAGTGCATTGGCCAACACATTCAGTTCACTCGCCAACGCCGCATGCATTACGATCTTCTTACTTCGATAGAGCTGGTTTTCGAAATTGATCGGTCGTTTAATGAAGGCTCGGTAAGTACGAGTCATTCTGTCGAGAGACGTCGGATCGACAAACAGCCCGTTTACCAAATTAAGAAAGTCGTAGCCGGTTGTTCCATCGACCGGCCAGTCATCCGGCAATTGCTCATCTCCGATGAGTATTTTCTCGACGACGATGTAGGCTGAGTTTGCATCGTCCTTTTTGCCTCGCGATTGATCGTCCGACGCGCCTTGTAAACGGGCAAGATATTGAGCCGGATCATACAGTCCGTCCGGGTGATCGATGCGTAGTCCGTCAACCTTACGTTGTTGGATCAGGTCCAACACCAGTCGATGAGTTACTTCGAAGACCTGGTTCTTCTCCATGCACAACCCAGCTAAATCGTTGATGTCAAAAAACCTGCGGTAATTGATATCGTCCGCCGCCACTCGCCAATACGCGAGCCGATATGCCTGCGCCTTAATCAAATCGTGGAGATCGTTGAAGCTTGCAGAGTCGCCTGGTGTGCCGTTGATTTCACGAATGCTCATCTCAATCGATTCTGCTACTGCAGCGGAACTAGCACCGAGCGATTGCAAGCGGCGCTTATGAATTTCTTTGTCGCGCGCACGTTCCGCACGTTTCTCCGGCGACATCTCGCTTCGGCCCGGCAAGTGGATAAACGCAGCGATTAGGCTTTGAAACTCCAACAGTTGTTCGTGCTGAGCTCCCAGCACTTGCTCAAGGTGAGAGAGCCCTCGGGACAGAATGCGCGGATACTCGCTGGAGTCCACTGGAAACCTATGTTGAAAAAAGAAGATGCTGAATTCTCCTTTGTTCTTGTCGTAGGTAAGCTTTAACTCTCCCGCATCAAGCACCTTGCCATACTGATCTCCTAACACAGGCACTAGAATTTTGTTGTCCAACTCTTCTTTCAGCGGCTGCCAGTCGATGTCGAAAAAATCGGCATAGCTCGAAGATTCTCCATTTTCCAGTACATCGATCCACCAGGCGTTGTCACTGCCCATTACTCCCATGTGGTTGGGCACGATATCGAGTATCTGCCCCATGCCATGCTTGTGTAGCTCATCTACAAGGTGCTCATAGTCCACATCCGTTCCAACTTCCGGATTCAGCCGACTATGATCGATGATGTCGTAGCCGTGTGTACTACCCGGCCGCGCCATCAGATATGGAGAGGCATAGACATGCGAGATACCGAGGCTTGAGAGATAAGGCACAAGATCAGCGGCCTGGGCGAAAGTGAAGTCACGACTAAATTGCAGTCGATAGGTCGCCAGCGGAATGCGATTCGCCTTCATGGACAAAGGAACCACGCAACTGACCAGGCAGGCATTTCGATTTGCTTTTGCCCACGATCAACGACGGCGGACAGATCAGATGAGCTGACATAGATCGCACGGCCGCAAGGACGGGGTATTGCAGCTCCGGCAGCCGAGCCTAGATTCGCCACCAAGGATAGCACCGCATCACCCAAACGCCACTCAACGGCAATGCCGCCCTGCGCGTAGGTGCGAAAATCGGCACGGTCTTTTGCGAAATGCAGGAGGGGCAAAATCTCTTTCTTGCGCAACGCGAGCAAGGAGCGGTAGAACTGCAGCCGTTCCTGGTTCTGTTCCCCTTCCAGGTTTTGCCAATCGACCTTCGAACGGATGAACGTCTGCTCGTTATTGGGGTCGGGAATCCGCTCGCGCATTTCTTGTGAACGAAACTGGCGAAAGCCGGCAAACTCAGCGCGCCTTCCTTGTGTTACATCCGCCGCAAGCTTGCCGTCAAAGTCACAAAAAAACAAAAACGATGTTCTCGCGGCGAACTCTTCCCCCATAAATAAAAGAGGCGGAGAAGGAGCCAACAGCAGAATCGCCATGGCAGCTTTCACGGCCTGCTCGTCCGCAAGTGCTGTAATGCGTTCTCCAAAGGCCCGGTTTCCTACCTGGTCGTGATTTTGCAAAAATGAGACAAATGCAGTCGGCGGCAAGTGACTACTTATCTCTCCCCGCACACCTTGGTGATACTCCGACCGATCACCTTGGTAAGCGAAGCCCTCGGTAAGACAGCGGCCTAAGTATTGAATCGGTTCGTGAGAATAGTCCGAGTAGTAGCCGTCTCTTTCTCCCGTAGTTAGGACGTGAAGTACATGGTGGATGTCGTCATTCCACTGCCCGTCATACAAACGAGCTTGACCTTGGCAATCTCGATCGAGATATCGAGCCGCATTGTCGTAGTTCTCAAGAACAAGATGGACGTATCGATTGTCTCTGAACGTTTTTCTGACAGTTTCAGCAAGCTCGGTCAGAAGGTCTGGGACGGAGTCGTCGACAATCGCATGTGCCGCATCAAGCCGCAAACCGTCGAAGTGATACTCCTCCAACCAATAAAGCGCATTGTGGATGAAAAAGTCACGTACTACTCGACTTATGCGACCGTCGAAGTTGATTGCGTCGCCCCAGGGAGTTCGATGGCGATCGGTAAAGAATTCTGGGGAGTACTCGCGCAGGTAGTTCCCCTCTGGACCAAAGTGGTTGTAGACAACATCCAGAAATACCATCAGCCCTTTTTGGTGGGCTGCTTGGATCAATCTCTTAAGATCCTCCGGAGTGCCGTATGCGCTGTCGGGTGCGAACGGCAAAACGCCGTCATAGCCCCAGTTTCGTTTTCCAGAAAAGTCGGAAACTGGCATGAGTTCGAGAGCGGTGACTCCCAAACC
>JBAPOI010000846.1:0-20025 GCA_049279555.1 Candidatus Sulfotelmatobacter sp. | reverse complement strand
ATAAACGAGGCATTCGGTAGCGGCAACGTAGGTGCAAAACCTTTATGCGTCGGTTCGATTCCGACCCGCGCCTCCAAAATTTCTGCGGTTCCTCGATCGCTCGGACTTCCTTACATTTTTAGTCGATTGATTCGTTTCAGCCATCCCGCTACGAATTTGGATGCCAGGCGCTCTTCTGGTTGGGCTCAATAAAATTTAGGATGTAGTCTGGAACTCCGTGAAACTGTCGTGGTTGAAGATGAACCCCGAATGCACCGTGGCCTAGGCGAAGAGGATTACGAGGTGGCGTGTGCCGCGAACGGAAGCGAGGGGTGGGAACTGGCCCACGAATATGAGTTCGACACGATTGTGCTCGATGTCATGCTGCCAAAGATGAGCGGCTTCGAACTGGCAAAGAAACTTCGCGGTGAGCAAATTACCACACCGGTGCTGATGCTCACTGCGAAAGATTCAGTTTCCAGAGCCAGATCCTGCACCGGTTTAAGATGTCGTCATGCAGAACGTAACGCCGGTCGCGATTGTCGCGCTCGCCTTGGAACTCGCTCCGGCGGTTCTATTCGGCTGTGCCGCGGAGCGCATCGCGCGTGCCGTAACCCGCTGGCCCGCAGCCGTGCGCTTAACCGTTCCAGCCTTGTTGGTCGTTCCCTATGTAATAGTTGCAACCTCCGAACACACTTTTCAGTGGGCGTGGTTTGCTCTCTACGCGCTGCTGCCTGTCGCGATCGCGTGGCTGCTGTTGCGCGCCGCCGCCGTCGATCCCGAGCAGCGTGGCGACTGGCGCGACTGGTTCATCTTGCTGCTGTTCGGCTTGGCCGTCGATTTGCGCTGGTTCGACAGCGCTTGGCCTCCCAGCCTGCGGGCCTTGAATGAACTATTTCTCGTCGATGCCGGCTTGTACGGATTTCTCGCGATCCGGCACTTGAGCGGCACCGGCTTCGATTTTCATTTTAAGTGGAGCGACTGGAGGACCGGCCTGCGCGAACTGCTTTTCTTCGCCCCAATCGTTCTTGCCCTAGGTCTCGCGCTGGGGTTCATCCATCCCCATCGAAACCTGCCGGGAATCGGCGCCACCCTCCTGCGCTGGGTCGCGATATTTTTCTTCACCGCCATCCCCGAGGAACTCTACTTCCGCGCCTGGTTGCAAAACCTGCTGGAGCGCCGCGTCGGCCGGCATCCGGCTCTGTTGATCGCGTCCATCCTGTTCGGACTCTCACACTTCAATAAACGCTCCACTCATTTCAATTGGTCCTACGTCTTGCTGGCAACCCTCGCCGGAATTTTTTACGGTCGCGCCTGGCGCGAGCATCGCCGCGTCCCCGCCTCGACGATCACTCACGCCAGCGTGGATTGGTTGTGGGGTCTGTGGTTTTAGGGGCGGTTCTCAGGTTCTAGGTTTTAGGTCTTAGGTCTTAGGTCTTAGGCGGGATCCGATTACAAGGTTGTCGGAGAACGCTGAGACCTATCACCGAAGAACTTAGGTTGTCATTCCGAACCGCTTTCAGCGGTGAGGAATCTGCTTTTTGTTTCGATTTGCAGGCCCAGGCGGGCATACCGTTTTGCTTTGGAGAATTTGATCATGGAGCAGTTACCTCCGAGGTAAAATACTCTTATGAAGCAGGACGTCTCAGAACTGCTAAAGAAAGTGCTCGCACTTCCGGTTGAAGCCCGCGCCGCCATGGCTGGGTCTCTTCTTGAAAGCCTCGACGATGTCGTGGACGCCTCCGCAGAAGAGGAATGGAACGATGAGATCGCGCGCCGGATTCAAGAACTGGATTCCGGTAAGGTAAAACCCGTTCCGTGGGCGGAAGCGCGCAGGCAAATATCGAACATCCTCGATGGGCGTTAAGCCGCTCCCGGCGGCAACTTGCAGAACTGAATCCGCCCCGTTCTAGTCCGACCAAGCGTGATCATTTGTCGCCGAATACACGCATCGTGTTTTGCTCGGAAGCGTAATCGACGAGCGCCCGTATCTTACCCATCAATGTAAGCAATGGCCGATAGTCGGGCGGCCTGTCCCTGCCGCGGAAGTAGAAGTAGAAATGACCGAGTGTGCCCCATCCAGAGCACGTGATTGATTCCTTCGTTTCGGCCAGAGCCAAGTCCAGGTCGGACTTGTCGCGCGTCAGCGGAAACCGGTTCACAAAGAAGTCATCGGCCAGCACGTCGTTGATGCGCAGCATAAGGGTAGGTTCGATGAACGATCCATACTTTACGATGACATCGTCCAGCATCCGTCGGCCATGATCGATATCGAAGGCGTATAGCTGCCACGGCTGCTCGAAAGACCCACCGACCCCGCCGTATCCGTCAGCGGTCAGGGCGCCGCCAGGGTCCACCAAGCAGTACTGACCAAGCTTGGACAGATTTGCGGGGTCCTCGATGGCGGTGAACATGGCCTTGTTGTCCAGACCGTTGGCGAGCCGCTCAGCCAACAGAAGCCTCGTTAGGTAGTTCGCGGCGTCGAGTACTTGGCGGTTCGCGATGTGTCGAATGCTATGAATGTCACGTATTTCCGCGTCCTTCTTCCGAATCTCTAAAACGCCTATCGTGAGGGAAGCAACGGCGAGAAGCACCACAGCCAACCCCGTTTTAGTCAGGCGCTGCAGTCCCTGGCGTCGGGTATCCCAAGTCTTCCCGACAATTCCCGCGATGGTCATCAAGAAGGCGACGGCGAGGGCGAAATAGCTGGTCATTAGACACGCGGTCCCTAGTCATTCATTTCGCAGATCGCCGACGCCGTTCAGAACGGTGCCGATTCCCGTCGAGACCGAAGCAACAGCGCCCCAGGTCTGCGTTTCAGGCGACACTGGAAAGTGGAGAGCCCCGACGGCAAGCGCGACGTTGGCGATCGAGAGGGCCGACCCTTGGGCTATCTGGCCGAGCCCCTTGAACCATCGACGTGGCTTTTTGGGAATCTCTCCTAAGTGTTCTCCTTTACTTTCCTTCTCCATTTCCTCGAAGGCGACCTCATCCTTTTTCAGCTCCTCGGCGACGTACTGCAACTGCTTCCGAATGGGAATTTCCCGCGCCGACTGCTCGACCCGGTCGCCTGATGCTCGCGCCTGATACACCAGCGTGCGAAGCTCGACTTCCGGGTTGGAACTGCCCATCTCCCGCAAAACCTCCCTGTCTGCCTCGGGGAGGTGGCTCGCTTGCAAATTCCCGAGGATCTCTCGCGTGTGATCTTCAAAGGCATCGAGAAAGCCGGCCTCCTCGGTGGTGCGATTGCTGAAGGCTAGGCTGTTACGCGTGTCCGACACCGACCGCGCGAGTCGCTCCACATTAAACGTACGGTACGCATCGTCGTTGTTATCGTCGCAGTAGCTTTCGATGAACCGCAAGATTTGCGCCGCACGCGTCGCTTGATCAAGATGGTACCGCCATTCGTCCATCATGTGGTGACCGAAGTGAGCGCGGATACGGGGCAATCGCGCCCGGACATACCGCTCGAACAGGAAGATCAAGAACTCCCGGTATTCCTCGTCGGTCATTGGTTGCCTCCAGTCGTGTACTCAGGACAATCAAGTGCAGGCCTAAGAATCGCCCGACGGCTGGAGTTTGGCAGGTCGACGCGCGACCCTGGATGGCTTCTTCTCTTCGAGGGTATGCCTGAGCATGTGCTCGAGCATCCGCGGGAATTCCATGAAGAACATGTGCGACTCTTTTCCGAACCCAAGCTCCTCCATAAACGGTCCACGCATTGTGAATTCTGAGAAGTTACGAAGCCGGGCCACCTCCCGTTCAACAGCCTCCGGATCTCCAGTCTTTACGGCTCTATAGACCTCCATCGCTAGTTCATAAAGCCAAGGGGCGTCGTCGCGAACAAAGCTGGCCGCCATGAGAATTGCGACAGGATCGCCGGGCTCACCCGACATGTGCATCATGTCTTCAAACATCATCGGATGAAAGCGCCGCATCCTTCGCCGCCGGAAGGGATCGCTCGATTCTGCCAGTCGCTCCGCGACGCGCGACGGCAAAGCCTTCATTTCCTCCACGAGCTTCGCAACGGAGCTCTCGTCCGCTTCATCGTGTGTTTGCTTCTTTCCATTCCCCGTCGTGAGTGCCTTCAAAATTGCGGATTCCGTGGTCTTGAACGCTCCGACTTGAACCTTGACGACGTCGCCGTCGAGTTCGAGACTGGGAACTCGGCGCGCCAGTTGATGCACTAGCTTCGTCAGGTCACCTTCGCTGTCGTCCATGTTGCTGAACTGGTAGAACGGCCCGGCGCTAACACGGCTCAAAGGCACCCCAAGAGCAACGCCAATAACGGGCGTGCCGAGCTTACCCTTGGCAACACCCGCCTCGAAGAGGATCCAAGGGCGCTCCAGACTTCGTTCGGTGAAGAGGCAGACAACATCCGAAGTGATTTGAAGCTTTGTCATCAGCCGGTTGTACCACTCCTCCCCGAAGTCAAATCCTTCGGTTCCCTTCTTATCGGAGGAGCGAAAGGTCTTGATCATTCCGGCGCTGACGCTCTTGAGCAGTTTGCTGAAGGCTTCAGCAAGCTCGGCATCCCTCGCATCGTGACTGATGAAGACGAGGGGGGCTGGTGCAGTCGAGGAAAGGAGATCCACGTCGGCCGACGTTTTCGGCTTATCCGATTCAGCCATGTTGTTTCCTGTTTAACTGAGGAGGACGGGGGCCCGTGTATCGCGGCAAGTATACACCGAGGCGGCGGAGCAAGAGCGGATTCTTGCCTCACCCCAGGTGCGGAAACAGAAACCCCGTGCGCCGCCGGTGCTCCTCGAAATCCGCCCCGAACTTCCCGCCTAGCAGCGCTTCTTCCCTCTTAGCCTTGATCCAAAATCCCCCAACGATCACGCAGACTCCCACCACGCAGCGCCAGCGGCCGATTGCGAGAGCGGAACCAATCGCCGCCATGTCCAACCCGGAATAGATTGGGTGCCGCAGGCGCGCATACGGTCCAGTGCGGATCAGCTTGTGATCTTCTTTTATGGTAATTCGTCCGCTCCAGTACTGGCCCAAATGCCAGCGCGCCCAAATCGCCAGCGCGATGCCGGCCCAGGTAAGCGCAACTGCGGTCACACCGATACCAAAACCTCTCGGGATGACTCTTTGACCCAGGAAGCCGATATTGGCCGAATTCCGAAAGAGCAAAACGAAACCGATGACTTCGAGAAACATGATCCCGTAGCGCGCCGCAAACGATTCCCTCTTTTCGGTCGGCTTGGTATTCAGCGCGCTGATCGTCCAATACAGGACGAAGGCCATCCAGGGGATGTCGATTAGAAGTCGCCAGGTCATTTTCACGATTCGCGCGAAAGAGCTGATATCCCACTGAAAACGAGACCACTACACCGGCAACTGCTCCTGCATCCATCCCGGCGTTTCTATTTTCGGCTCGGTCGTCAGGTCGATCACCAGCCGCTCCAGCACCATACGCTTGCTCACAGGATTGGAACGCAAGGCGAGATCAGCCTTGGCCACAAGGCGAATCGCGCGCGCCAAATCGCGGCGGGACTTATAGCGGCGCGCCTGCTTGATAATATCGTCGGCGGCAAACGGCGGAACCCGGAAGCCCTGCCACAGCGCGGCCCACAGCATGCGCTGATCGCGCACGTTGCGTTCAAGAATCACCAACATCTGGCGGAAAGTTTTCGCCAGCATGTAAATATGTCCGATGGCCGCTTCCTCGCCCTCGCCCGAAGATAAAATCGCATCCAGCACTTCCAGCGCACGCATGCGGTCTTTCGCCGAGATGGCATCGGTCAATTCATACAGCGAGCGCTGCTTAGCCGCCAGAACCATGGTCTCCACGTCACCCAGCGTGATGCGGTTTCGTGCGCCCACGTAGAGCATCAGCTTCTCCAGTTCATTGGAGATCATCATCATGTCGCCGCCAAGCGCATCTACAAGTTCGCGAGCGCCATCGGGATCCATCTTCACCGGCGCCGGCCGGCTGGCGCAGTACTCGGAAATCCAGCGCACCGCTTCGCCTTCTTCCACCCGCGCCAGTTCGACGATCCCGCAGTACTGGCCCATGGTCTCGCGAATTCGCTGGTAACGCTCCTTATCCTGCATCTCCATGCGTCGGACGTCGGCGGGAATGCTGATGTGGTCGGCAACGAATACAATCAACGCATCGGGATTCGGATTCTTGCAATATTCCTCGATGGCCGCCAACTTTTCTTCATTCGAGCCGCGGCCAAAAAGACTCTTCACACCGCGCACGAAGAAGACTTGGAATGGGGCCATCAGCGAAGGTGTGCGGGCTCGGTCAAGAACTTCGGCCAGATCGTTTTCGGCGAGATCGAACTCGAACAAGCTGAAGTCGCGCAGGTCGGCGGGTACCAGATGTTCGAGGATCGCATCGCGAAAGCGCTTGCGGAAAAAAGCCTCATCGCCCACGAACACATACGCCGGGCGCAGCTTACGCGACTCAAGTTCGCTGACAAAGCGTTCGGCCTGGGCAAAAGCGCGCATTAGAAATTCCGTCGTTGGTCGTTAGTCGTTGGCAAAACCGCCAGGTAACGAAAAAACGTTTTGGCTAACGACTAAGGACCAACGACCAACGACGCTTTTGAAACTCTACCACCTAGAACCCCTCCAGAATATTAGAGACCAGGGTCCGTGCGAAATCCTGGGATAGCCGCCGAATCGCCGGAGAATCCTCTTCGAAGAAGCTAGCCAGATCCTGAGAAACTTCATACTGCTCGCGAAACAGATACGCGGGATTCTGGTAGAGCACATTACCCTTGCGATCGGTGAGCGACACCTTCATGCTCACCACTACGAGCACGCTCGCAGCCTGCCCGGTCGCAGAATTATAGGTGAGCGGCGACGCCGAAGTGGAGAGCACCGTGCCCCGCAGCGTAGCATCGGCAGCCTCGCCAGTTTCATTCAGAATGTGATAGTGAGTACGCGTGGTGAACTCGCGCACCACGGATGCAGTCAGGAGCTGTTCCACACGGTAAGTTTTGGTTGCGTTAGTAAAGGCCGGAACCGCGATGGTTTTGACATTCTCCGGAAGTTGCACCGCGTGGCCGGCTGTGTGGTATCCGCAGCCGAGGCAGGCCGCCAATAAAAGCCAGGCGGCGCAAGCAAGCTTCATTGAATTTTTCCCATCGGCCGAGTCGCGATCATGCTTTCCGCGCACTCCACCGCAGTGATGGCCGCGATCCGAAGGTTATCCGCCGCCGCCCACAGCCAGATTCCATTCGGCTGGAACGGCTCGCCCTTGAGCGAAACCAGAATATTTCCCTGCCCCGCTGTATTCACATTGCTCGGCTGCGATTCGTCGTCAGCTCCGGCGAGAGTCACGTGGTCTCCTGCGAGAACCTGCAATAATTTTTCTTGATCGACCGGCTGCTCCATCTGAAGGAAGATCGAGACCACGTGGCCGTGAAATACCGGGGCCTGCAGCACCATCAAAGCCGGATGCGGAGCATCCGCTCCGGCAATCTTAAGATAGTGGCGCTGCACCCGCGCTTCTACCAGTTCGATCGACCGCTGCGATTTCTGCCCATAACGCGAGACCATGTTGAACGCCACTTGGGTGTCGAACACATCCTTGGGCAGCGGCTGGAAGGACAACAGATTCACCGTCTGCTGGTGCAGCTCGTCCATGCCTTTTTGTCCCTGTTCTGAGGCTGGCTCAAAAACTGTCGCCACCACGCTGCGGATCGCGCCAGCCTTGCGCGCACGAAGCAACAACAGAGCCAGGGTCACGGCCGCAGGATTAGCCACCACGCACGGAGCCGGTTGCAACTCGGGTTGCCACATCTCTCCCCGCTCGCGTTCCAGCCAGACGGAACGTACGGTGGCGCCGACTTCATCCTCCAACGCACCCGAAAGATCGATGATCGCGCTCCCGGCATCGCGGGCACGTTTCCAGTTCTGGCGTGTGCACTCCGCATCTGCGGCAAAAAATGTGAAGTCCACACGGCCGAACTGCTCCGAGCGCACGCTCTGAATAAAGTTGATCTCGTCGCCCGTCGCCTCCAGTTGCCCGATGGACTCATCATCGTCGAGCAGGCGGATATCGACGGCAGGAAAGTTCCGCTCGTTCAGCATTTCGGCAACTTCTTTGCCTTTGAGAGTGGCCGCGCCCACAATGGCCGCGCGGAAAAGCTGTCCGCGCGGAGAAGGAGACGGCGAGGTCGCGACTTTGATGGGACTGCTCATGAAGTCTGTGAAGCCTCCTTGTAAATCGGCGGAGGAGGAGGCGAGTTTCGGCGACGGAAGATCCATTGCAGGCGCCAGAACACTCCCGAGAACGTGTAGAGCAAAGCAACTCCAAACAGCACCGGTTTGGAAAAGAACCAGATGCCGGCGAACAGAGCGCCAAACAGAATGATCAACCGGAAGGGATGCCGCGAACGAAAATCGATGTCCTTAAAACTGTAAAACCGCCACGTGCTCACCATCAGATAGCCCACAGCGGTCACCATCGCCAGCCATGTAAGAGCCGTGTACCAGGATTCAACCGGTTCGCCGCTCTGAAAATGCACTACCGCCGCGATCACTCCAGCCCCCGCTGGAATCGGCATCCCAACAAAATATTTCTTCCCTGGGCGTCCAGGGTTCGAGGGCTGCGGGTTCGTCATGATGTTGAAACGCGCCAGGCGGCTGGCTCCCGCCATCAGAAATAAAAAGCTCGCGATCGCGCCCAGTTGCGTCAGCTTGATGTTCCAGTCCGTGAGCGCAACCGGAGGCATCAAATGAAATCCCCAGGTCCACGCCAACATCGCCGGAGCTACTCCAAACGTGATCACATCGGCGAGAGAATCTAGTTCTTTTCCAAAGTCGCTGCTGGTGCCGGTCATACGCGCTACACGTCCATCCAGTCCATCGAACAAAACCGCAAATCCAATCGCTTTTGCGGCATTGTCCAAATGCCACCATGTCGCCGCAGTGGCATGCACAACCTCGAGGATGGCATAGAAACCGGCCGCCATATTCCCCGTCGTGAAAAGCGACGGGAGAATGTACATTCCCTTGCGCATGCGGCGCGGATGGCGGTCGTCTCCCCGGCGATTTGGAACTGGAAGATCCATCAGCGTCCCCTTTAGGTGACAGAATAGCTTGCCGCTGTTGCCGGTTCGTTCTTTCTCAATTCGCTCTGCGGTTGCAAGCGAGCCAAAACGCTCGCCCCGCCTCGAACCCGGTCGCCCACTTTCACCTGCAAGGCGGCGGACGCATCGAGCACCACATCCACGCGCGAACCAAACTTGATCAATCCCACGCGCTGGCCCCGTTCCACCCGATCCCCCACTTTCAGATTGAAAACGATTCTCCGCGCCAGCAGCCCGGCGATCTGTTTGAATACCACCGTCTGCCCATCGCCCTCTACGCTGACAATATTCTGTTCGTTCTGCTCCGCCGAAGCTTGATTCATTGCGTTCAGGAATTTTCCGCGCTGGTAGCGCACCTCGCGCACGAATCCCGCGATCGGAGATCGGTTCACATGCACGTCGAAAACGCTAAGAAAAATGCTGATGCGAATCTTTTTTGCCTCGCCAATGGTCGCGCCTGAGACATCCGTAACCTTTCCATCTGCGGGCGAAACCACCGCCCCTGCCGCATCAGGAATAACCCGCTTAGGGTCACGGAAAAACCACAAAAAAAAGAGCGCGAGCAGCAGCGGCACCACGGCCCAGGCCGGCTGAGTCAGCCAGCCGACGAGAACCCCTGCGGCAACAAAGGCCAGCGCGTAAAAGTAGCCGTCTCGTACCATTGGGAGCAGCCTCATTATAGAGCAGTGGCGAGCCTAGTTGGTTGAGCTCCAATCGGAAATAGTGCAGGCTCAAATCGTAAGTGTAAATAAAGAAAGGCGCTGATGAGCGCCTACGAGTAGATAGAAATTTACCTGAGCGGCGACAGCCGCCTCCAATTGGTCAAACAAAATTACGCTACGTGCGCCCCATACTGCTGCCGGAACTGCCGCTCGATCGATTGCATCTGATCTTTGAGCCGCAGCTTCAGTTTCTTAAGCCGGACTTCTTCCAGCTTTTCGTCTTCGCTGAGGTAACGTTTTTGCGTGAGAGAATCGAGCCGAGTGGAATACTGCATATGCTCCTGGGCCAGCTTGCGAAATTCGTCGTTGGTCAGCAGAGAGTCCTTCGAAGTCAGCATCCAGCGGACCTCCAAACCGGGATTCACTGGCCCCAAACTACCACAGCCCCAAAATCGGTTCAATGCCAAATTATTGGTGCAGTCTCGTTCTGAGAAACCCCTAATCGAGAGAACATTGGGCGAAGAGCTAAGACCAGCTAAGACAACCTGAGGCGGTAAAGAAGGGCATTTTCAGCAGGCGAGGCATAGTAGAGATTTCGTACGCCCGCCTCTTCAAAGCTCATTTTTCGATAAAAAGCACGCGCATCCTGATTCGACTCGCGAACTTCAAGAAAAATCGCGCACCCGCTTGCCGCCCGCGCCTGAGTAATCAACTCAGTAAGCAGCAACGTGCCCGTTCCTCTGCGGCGCATGTGGTTGGCGACGACAATGTTCTCGAGTTCCCACTCCATATCGACACACCGCGCCACCAGAAATCCGAAAATTTCCGCCTCCGCTTCAGCCGTTTCATCTTCCGCGATCAAGACCACGCGTTCCGCTGGCAATGGATCGCTCGTTACCAACATGCCTTCATACTGCTGCCGCGACCAATGCGCGGCAGTCGCGCTCTCGCGCTCCAGTTCCATGATTCGAAAAATGTCATCGGCATTGGCGCGTCGCACCCGCAAGCTAGGAACCGATTCTTTCGAGCATTTCAGCGTCCGTGCGCCGGATATAGTTGGCCTCCAACTGCTCGGGAGTCACCGTATCGCCAGACCGAATCTTCCGCCAACCCAGACGAGCAACATCGGCAGCAGAGATGGGCGCCACGAGAATTGAAACTGTCAGGCCGGCTGCTCGGGCGACCTCTGCGAGAGCGGAATCTGGGGTCACCACGGTCCATCCCCTCGCCTGCGCCAAGAATTCACTTCTACCCAGGATTCGCTCTCGCGGAACCCATCCGGCCTCGGCCGGAATTTCGTATTCCCCTACGTAGACGTCGCCCCGTCCCGCATCCAGAACAGACATGACCTTGCCTTGAGCAGCGCTCGCGACCACGCAAGCCTCCAGCAGAGAGACCGCCGCGATCGGCTTGCCCAACACCTCAGCCAGAGCCTTAACCGCCGCCAATCCGATCCGCAACCCAGTGAACGATCCCGGGCCCGAGGCCACTGCGAAAGCCCCAATGCCATTCTTGGTGAACCCATTGCTCGATAGTAGGTCGGCGATTTGGGGAATGAGTTGTGCGGAAAACGTTCCGCCCGCCAGCGGGGCAATCTGAATTATCTCAATGTCAACCGCCGCGGGAGGGCCCTCTCCGGCTCGCGCCAGCGCGATGCTCCCTTGTTTGCCCGAAGTATCGATTGCGAGAAGAAGCATGAAGAAAAATAAAAATGATTTGCGTATCGGCGAAGATCCGTAGCCAAACTGGACTTTGATTTATCCCTCAACCAACTCCAGAAGAACTCCACCCGCACTCGTGGGATGCACAAAGACATATTTATGTCCGCCGGCCCCGGTCTTGATTTCCTCCGAAACTAGGCGCACACCGTCTCTCTTCAGCCGCTCGACAGCCGCAGGCAAATCCGGCACCCGCAGGCACACGTGATGCAGCCCTTCGCCACGCTTGGCAATAAACTTCGCGACGGTCGAACTCTCAGTAGTCGCCTCCAACAATTCCAATCGGCTCTCGCCCATCGGAATCATCACCACTCGCACCTGTTCCTGCTCCACCGTCTCTTCCGGAGAAACGCTCAGACCCAGTTTCTCGTAGATCGACTTCGCCGCCGCCAGCGACTTCACCGCAATCCCGAGATGGTCAATGCTGCATTCCATAATTCCCTTGCCATTCCGACGCACGAGCGAAGCAGAAAAACTCTTTGTCATTCGGACGCGCGAGCGAAGCGAGACAGGAGAGCCCGCCTTGAGGTTGCCGAAGGGAATTTGCTGTTCCCTCTCACGCTCCCATCCCTCCAACAATCTCCTCCACCACCGTATACGGATCGCGCTTGTGCTCCGCGACCTCGGCAGCATACCGCGCCATTCCGCCATCGACCATCTGCGCCCGTGCCTTTTCCAATAAAGCATCGCGCAGCATTTCCACCAAACGCTCCTGCCAGTTCTCGACGCTCTTGTTCAACGCCAGATTTTCTTTCTGCAGATACGCTTCATAGTTCTCGATGGCCACCGCCAGTTCGTCGATTCCTTTTCCTTCGCTGGCAACAGTCTTTACGATCGGCGGAGTCCAGCCATCGTGACGCATCGCCAGCGACTGCAGCGTTCTGATCTCCCGCTCCACGTGCTCAGCCCCGTCGCGGTCGCTCTTATTGATTACGAAAATGTCGGCGATTTCCATGATGCCCGCTTTAATCGTCTGCACATCGTCGCCCATCCCCGGAACCAGAATCACAATCGTGATATCGGCCAGCCGCACAATGTCAACTTCATCCTGGCCCACGCCGACAGTCTCAATCATGATGAGGTCGCGCCCCGAAGCATCCAGCACGGTGGTCACATCAGCCGTCGTACGAGCCAGCCCGCCGAGCGACCCGCGCGTCGCCATACTGCGAATATAAATCCCCGGATCGGAGAAGTGCTCCTGCATGCGAATCCGGTCGCCCAGAATCGCCCCACCGGTGTAGGGGCTGGTGGGGTCGACGGCGATGATTCCGACCGTGCGATTTTCTTTGCGGTAGAAACGGGCAAGATGATCGACCAGCGTGCTCTTCCCTGCTCCCGGAGGGCCAGTCAGGCCGAGGACTTGAGCCTTGCCGCTGTGCGGGAACAATGACTTCAGCAGATCAGACCAGCCGGGGGCGCGGTTCTCCACAGTAGAAATCGCGCGCGCCAAAGCACGCACATCCCCGGAGCGGAGTTGCTCGATCCATGTCTGAATGTTCGGGTTCAAACGATCAGTGTAAAGCAGGGGACGAAGAAGGAGAAATCCGCGGCGTGCGCTGGTTCCCGATCAGGCGAGCTATCTCGCTTGTGCAACCGCGCTCAATGAACTACGGAGCGGTGTGTTGCCGTCATGATTGAGAACAAAACGAAACCGATCAGCACACTCAGCACAATCGAGGAGATCGAAGTCAAGACCAAACGTGCTAGAAACCTTGGCAAATGGGACGCGTCTGCATAGATCGGCAACGCCAGAGCAGCGGTTACGCTAGATCCGCCCAAACAACAAATGGAGGCGGTCAACCAATAGGCACCCCACCTCTGTGCAACGGCTACAACCCCTTCGTGACCCCGTAGGCCAAGCATGTCGCCCACGGCAATTCCTTGCTCGACGCAGAGCAAGTAGGTAAACGCAGATGCAGCACAGAGCAACACGGCACAGGATCCCAAAATCCAGAAACGAAGCGCATGTTGTCGGTCAGCTGAAGCTCTCATACGCTCAAGAAATATATACCCTAACAAGTTGCGATTCCATATCGCAGGCAAACGACGGTACTTACTCCTTCAGCAACTGCCTGGCAATCACCATCCGCTGAATCTCGCTAGTCCCTTCGCCAATCGTGCACAGCTTCACGTCGCGATAAAACTTCTCCGCCGGATAGTCTTTGATGAACCCGTACCCGCCATGAATCTGTACGCCTTCATTGGCGCACCTCACGGCAACTTCACTGGCATAGAGTTTCGCCATCGAAGACTCCAGCGTCGTCTTCATCCCAGCGTCTTTCATCGACGCCGCGCGCATGGTGAGCAGCCGGGCCGCATCAATCTCGGTGGCCATGTCGGCCAGCTTCCACTGAATCGCCTGAAAGTCGGAGATCGCTTTGCCAAATTGTTGCCGCTCCTTGGAGTACCTCAGCGCCGCCTCGTACGCGCCTTGCGCCATGCCCAACGACAGAGCCGCAATCGAAATACGCCCGCCATCGAGCACGCGCATCGCGTCGATAAATCCATCGCCTTCCTTGCCCAGGAGGTTCTCGCCAGGAATTACGCAATCTTCAAAAATCATCTCCGCCGTATCGCTGGCGCGTAACCCCAGCTTGTTTTCTTTTTTCCCCGGACGGAAACCCTTCGTATCCTTCTCCACAATGAAAGCGGAAAGCCCGTGCGTCTTGGCGGCGCGATCGGTCACCGCGATCACGACCATCGCGTCGGCGTAATGGCCGTTTGTGCAGAAAGTCTTGGTGCCATTTAGCACCCACTCTTTTCCCTTGCGCCGCGCGGTCATGCGGGCGCTGCTCGCATCTGATCCCGAGGAAGGCTCTGTAAGACCCCACGCTCCAATGAATTCGCCAGTCGCCAGTTTGCTGACGTATTTCTTTTTCTGCGCCTCATTACCTGCCAGAAAGATATGGTTGGAGCAGAGCGATGTGTGAGCCGCAACAATAATGCCCACCGAGCCATCCACTCGCGACAGCTCTTCGATGGCAATCACATACTCGACGTACCCCATGCCGGCGCCTGCGTACTCCGTGGGGAAAACCGTTCCAAGCAATCCGAGCTTACCCAGTTCCTTGATCGTGGCGTGGGGAAATTCGCAGGCCTCGTCCCATTTCATGACATTGGGCGCGATCTCGCGCTCGGCAAATTCGCGAACGCTCTTCTTCAGCTGCTGCTGCTCGTCACTCAATTGAAAATCCACGACTCCTCCAGCCAGGGCAAGACGCCTCTCGCGCCCGCACGTCCGCCTGAGATTATTGTAGGTGACGAAAGAAAAATCCTTGAACCGACCGCCCGGTATGCACACTGCCCCACCTTCATGAGACACCAAGCCTCACGCAGACAAAAGAGGACGAAGGTAACAGGCCTGCCTCAGCGAGGAACGGCGGCCGTCTCAACTTCAGAAGATTCGATGGGAGAAAGGAACCGCTGAAATACTTCGTTGGAGAGCAGCCATCCCTTCGCCGTCAACGAAACGAAATCTCCGCATGTTTGGATCAGGCCGCCCTCGACAAGTTCGGTGATCGCTGCACGCGCGTTGTCGATGGCATCGTCGCCAAATTTTTCGGAAAGATCTTCCAGATCAACGCCACGCACTAGACGCAATCCAAGAAAAAAGCTTTCCTCCAATGCCGCCCCTTGCGAAATCGCGGTGCACTGTAACTTTGCTTCGGCCATGTACTGATCCAGGGAACAGGGGGATGAGAATCGCATTGCATCGATGATGCGGGGGCTAAAGCCCTGTTCTTTTGTTTGCTTTTGATCGGCATGACCTAAGTCGTGCCCTCCTCGGTTTGCGAGCAACATCGAATGCGCGTCCACGCCAAAACCGAGGTAAGGTTGCCGCGTCCAATATTTCAAGTTGTGCCGCGACTCGAAACCCTCACGCGCGAAGTTGGAAATCTCGTACTGAGCAATCCCCGCGGATTGCAACTTTTCGCACGCCGCAAGATAAAAATCCGCAGTCGTATCTTCATCCGGAACAAAGTGCGCGTGATAGCGCATGCCTCCCGCCAATACCTCGCTTCCCAGCCGTGAATCTTCGTCAACCTCGAGCATGTAGACGCTCACATGCGGCGTGCCGGCCGCAATCGCTTCCGTCACGGAAAACGCCCAGCTCTCCGCTGTCTGGTGCGGCAACCCCGCAATCAGATCGACATTGATGTTCGAAATCCCCGCCGCGCGCAAGCGGGCGATGTCCTCGAGCACAGTCGCGCGCTTGTGCTGCCGGCCAACCGCCGCCGCTTCTCGATCCACAAACGACTGCACCCCCAGACTTACACGGTTCACGCCGCACCGCAGCAAGCTCTCTACAACGCCCGCCGTCAACGTCCCGGGGGCGCATTCCACCGTGACCTCCGCGTCGCGTTCAACCTCAAACTGATGCCGCACCGCCTTGAAGATTCGCTCCAGTTGCCCGCCATCAAGCACCGTCGGCGTCCCTCCGCCCAGGTAAATCGAATCGATCTTGCGCTCAAACTCCCCACCCATCTCCACCGCTACTTGCGGAGCTTCTTCAATATCGCCGCAAACCCGCTCCACATATCGCTCGAACACAGCCCGCGAAAACACGTCAGAGGCAAAATTGCAGTAGCTGCATTTCGTGCGGCAGAACGGAACAGAAATGTAGATTCCCAGGGGCACGCTTACCATTATCCCATCCGCAATCGACCGGCCGGCAGCAAACCTTTTCCATCTTCAAGCCGGCTCCGGCCATCCATATCCGGGTACCGTATTAAAGCGCCGTAATTTAAACTATCTGTAAGCAACTACCTCGCCGTTCAAAAAACCAATGTCCCAGGAAGAAGAAGTATTAGGCAAAGCCTATGACAGCCGCTTGATGGCTCGGCTGTTGAAGTATCTCCGACCCTATCACTGGCAGGTCGCGCTCGCGCTGGCATCGATCGTCCTGAAATCTCTCGCCGACGTGCTCGGCCCCTATCTCACCAAAGTTGCCATCGACCGTTACCTTGCGCCCCAGGTCGCGGCTACGAGCACGTCCTCCGGCATATGGAGCTGGCTCAGCCCGCGCGCCACAACCGGCATCGCGCAAATCGCAGCGATCTACGTCGGACTGCTGATCTTCAGTTTCCTGCTCGAATTCCTGCAGACCTACTTCATGCAGTGGACCGGCCAGAAAGTAATGTTCGACCTTCGCCGCCAGATTTTTCGCCACCTGCAACGCTTGCACGTCGCCTTCTACGACAAAAACCCCGTCGGCCGCCTGGTCACACGCGTCACCACCGACGTGGACGCCCTGAACGAGATGTTCACCTCCGGCGTCGTCTCCATCTTCGAAGATCTTTTCGTGCTCTTCGGCATCCTCGGCGTCATGCTGTGCATGAACTGGAAGCTGGCCCTCGTCACCTTCGCCGTGCTGCCCTTCATCGTTTACTCCACAAAGATTTTTCGCGACCGTGTACGCGACTCCTACCGCCGCATACGCGTTGCCATCGCGCGCATCAATGCCTACCTGCAGGAGCACATCAGCGGCATGGTCGTGTTGCAGCTCTTTAACCGCGAGCGCAAGGCCTACGACCGCTTCAAGGAAATTAACCGCGTTCACATGGAAGCTTACAAGGACGCGATCATGGCGTACTCGGTCTACTATCCGGCGGTCGAGATTCTCTCCGCCATTGCGATCGCGTGCGTAATCTGGTTCGGCGGCGGCGACATAATGCGAAATATCCGCGTGAACAGTGTGGCCGTGAGTTTCAATTCGAAGACGCTCGTCGCCTTCCGCCTGGTATCGACCGCCGCCTCGCTGGGTGTGCTGGTCGCCTTCATTCAATACGCCCTGCGCTTCTTCCGCCCGATTATGGACTTCAGCGAAAAATACAATATCCTGCAATCCGCCATGGCCGCAAGCGAACGCATCTTCAAATTGCTCGACACGCCCGTGCAGGTCGTTTCTCCCGCCGTGACGAAGCGCACCACCGGCCCCGGCCGCATCGAATTCGATCACGTCTGGTTCGCCTACCGCGACGCGCCGGAGAGTCGCAGCGATCATGCTGGGACGGGCAATGCCTATGTAGGGGCAGCCGCCCTCGGCCGCCCAGCCGAGCAAAGCTCGGCTGGCTCTTCGCTGTCCAGGAGCAATAAAGCCGAGAGCGAATTCGCCCCAGACTGGGTCCTCCGCGACGTAACCTTCTCTATCGAGCCCGGCGAAACCGTCGCCATTGTCGGACACACCGGCGCCGGCAAGACCACTCTCATCTCGCTCTTGCTGCGTTTTTACGATGTCCAGAAAGGCGCGGTCCGAATCGACGGCGTCGATGTCAAAGATATGGACCTCGCCGACCTACGCAGCCGCTTTGGCGTCGTCCTGCAGGATCCTTTTCTTTTCAGCGGCACAATCGGCGGAAACATTCGCCTCGGCACCACCCGCATCCAGGACGCCGACGTCGAAAAAGCCGCGGAAGACGTGAACCTCGCCGACTTCATTCGCACTCTGCCGAAAGGCTTCGACGAAGAAGTGCGCGAGCGCGGTTCCACGCTTTCCACCGGCCAGAAGCAGCTCATTTCGTTCGCACGCGCCCTGGCTCACGAACCGAAGATTCTGATTCTCGACGAAGCCACCTCGAGCGTGGACACCGAAACCGAATTCCGCGTGCGCGACGCCCTCAGCCGCATGGTCGAAGGGCGCACCTCGCTCATCATCGCGCACCGGCTCTCGACCGTTCAGCGCGCCGATAAGATCATCGTCATGCACAAGGGCCAGGTGCGCGAAATGGGCACGCACCAGCAACTCTTGGCCCAGCGCGGCATCTACTTCAAGCTGTATCAACTGCAATACAAAGACCAGGAACTCATCACAGTGCCGACGCCTTCACCCGCCAGCGCAAACGAAAAACCAGAAGTCACAGCCAGTGCGGACGATTAATCCCGGATAATGTCCTGATTGAAAGACGTTTCGCGCTGGCGGATATCAGGGGTCAGACGCGACAGCACGCGCTAGGGCGCAACGCGACAACGTCCGAAGGGCCTGCCCTGAGCGCGTCGAATGGGATGCCTGAACCCATCCCGAAACATGCTGTCGCAATAACTATTTCTTCGGCTGTACCGACGGAGGCAGAATCCCATTCAGCCGCAAGTCCTGTGCCGCAGCGGCATAATGGTCGGCCCAACCGCCGGCAAGGTAAAGCGATCCCATAGCACGCGGAAACTTGCGTCCACCGAAGAATTCGACGGTGTCGCCGAGCTTCGAATCGTCCATCTTACTGAGCGCGTCGTTGCAAAAATCGAACGAAGCGGTAGCCGCCGCGAGCAGCTTGTCTTTGGCATCCGTGTCTTTAAGCTCGCCGACCATTGGAGCGGCAACGTCCGCTGTCTTGGCGCATAGCAAATTGTTCGACTCCACAATGTGGACGACCAGATGCCCAAACGTCATCTGATCGGGAGTGGGCTTGTAATTGAACTTGTCGGCAGGCATCGCAGTTATGGCGCCGAGAGTATTGTTCCGCGAGCGCGGCAACAACACTCGCAGAGACATCGCAACCGGGTCTTTGGTTGGCCCGGCAGATGCGACTGGCGCAGAAGAAGCAGCGGTTTGTGCGCACACCATTGCTGAAGCAGCACACACGAAGAATGCAACCAAGGCAACAAAGTATTTCATCGAACTCCTCCTAATCAAAAATCCTAGGGTAGTCCACCGCAGGCTTTTAAGAGAAAGCAGCGCCTAGCGCCGCGCCCACCACAGTGAACACCGCCCACCATCCGAACACGATCGCGAACGACGTTCCGCGCTTCACCTTGCTCACGCACGTGAACCCGATCGCCGTCAGGGCCAACGTCCAAATCATGAAGATATCGACAGCCGATGCCACGCTGTATAAGAAAACATTGTTCGCGGGCGTCATGAAATAACCCGGATTCGTGGCCACCGGATTCTGAAAGGAAAACGACTCCGGGCTTATGCCGGCGGCCACGGAAAGCATGGCCAGTAACGTCTTCAACATGAGTGGAAGCGCTGCGTAAACCACAATGGCAAGCGACACTCCAAAAGAAACATCTGCGCCTGCCGCAAGCTTGAACGTCGCAAACAGCGCGGTCGCGATAACCAGCCAGATGATCAGCGTAAGAACCGGAAAAACGTAGGAGATGATCGCTGTGACTTTCGCCCCTGCCTCCAGTCGTTGCTCGCGCTGATCGGCAGGCAGGTTTTCCAAGCGCGCCTGCGCTTTGGGCTGCGCCTGCATCTGGTTTTCCATGATTCTGCGGAAACCTATTTTTTGCCCCGCGATGTAAACAAACAGCGAAGAGATCACTACCATCAGCAAAAATGGCGCCCACCAGGAGGCGCTGCGGCGTAAATCGGTAAATGTTTTTGTGGGTGCAACAAACGTGTCAACGATGCGCGCGCCCTGCGACAGGCCAGATTCCGGCGCGGGCATCGGTATAGTCGAAAGCGGAGCAGTGGCCATATTCCGTTCCTCCTGCGAAACTAGGACGCGAAGGCATTCTATTCGCGCTGGGGCTTTGAAACAAGCGGGCTGGCTGTGATCCCTCAAGACGTTGTACCATCGCGAACCGGAGCGCGGCTGATGGGTGGAGCGTAACCGAGGCTACCATGGGGGCGGTGAAAGTTGTAGTAATCGAGCCAGGGAGCGAGTTGGT
>JBAPOI010000845.1:0-26074 GCA_049279555.1 Candidatus Sulfotelmatobacter sp. | reverse complement strand
ACGGCGCAGCGTAAGTCGGGCATTCTTGTGGATGTCCATTCGATCGTTTCCTCGGAAGAGATTGCTTCAGCACAATCAGCTTCTCTGGTTTTGGTCGAATGGACAACGTGTTGAAAGATCACAGCTGCCCCATGTTTGCCTGCTTTTGGCAAGCAGCCTGCCCTGAGCGAAGTCGAACGGGTGGGACCTCGCTCGAAGAGAAAATCTGTCCCCTATGGGTTCAAGGAGTTGTGATCGTGGTTGACTCCCACTTCTCGCAAACTGCGGGCACTCAGAGAAGGCGGCCCGACACTCAGAGTGCGAAGTTGCCGGCGCTAAACCAATCACTACCTGAGAGGTCGACCGGGCAGCCAGCTGCTCTCAAGCCGTCTGCTACGGAGCGCCGCGACTGAGGGGAGTTGTCAAGATGGAGTATGTGGTGCCCAGCGAGATCGCTCATCGGCCGATGCTGGCCGACTTGGATCAGCACCGTTCGATCTGGTGCGCGTCCAAACGCCACGCCTGCCTCAAACAGCACGTTTTGCCGTGGCTGGAAAAGAAGCTGTTTTTCGAGTGCGTTCATGTTTTCGCTCCAAAGGTCTTTACGTAGGCAAGCCTCGTCATCGGGCGTCATCAAGGCGACCACTGCCCCGGCACCACGCAGGGCGTGATCGACGATTTCCCATGTAAATGGGTTTGGTTTCCCAGTCTGGCCCCGTGCTTGCGACCATTCAAAGGGCCTCAATCCTAGCGAGCGAAGGAAGTCGTGGAACTCCCCCAGCAGTTGATGGCCATGAATCACAAACACGGTCTCAGGATTCGTCGGCTGTCGGCGCTCGGGAGTGTTCGACGAGGTAGCTAGCTCATTCGGCCCTGCGTTCTGCAACTGTTCTATCAGGGATCGTAGGAGGGCACGCGCCGACTTGAGGCCTCTCCGGAAGCGGACGTGGTCGAAGGAGTATGGGCGCAAAATGAGAAATCCCTGAGCCCTGCTGTAAGCGTTTGGGGAGAATTCAATAGCGTCAAATGTTTCGAGGCATTCCGTGAAGCCCGGTGATGTGTTCTTCAGCGCGGCTCTAACGTCGTGTCGCCATTTTTGGAAATCCTCGTCGAAGGCGTCGACTTTCGCGAGGCTGTCAATCCGCCCGATGAGTGACTCAAGCCGGGTTATCGTCTCACTCTTGTGCACGATTGTGAAGATTATCATGGCTATCCATCGGTCAGCCAAACGACACCCTGCGAGTGGCCCGCTCAGGCCTGGTCTTGGCCTGAGTAAGGATGATCCTCACATATCACAGACATTGTCCGGCGAACAAAACTAGATTGTCCCCATGCCATGGGGACTAACGCGTTTTCACACAGCGGACAGAGTCATTTCATCACTTTCCGCTGCTACCACAAGGCGAGTGTGTCAAAGTAGCTAAAGAGAATATCTGCTTCATCCGCGCACAGCCTTTCGTGATTTTTCTCTGCCTGATCTAATCGACAACCAACTCATCAGGAAGCAATCGTGCAGTAATCAACCGCAAGCGGGACGCACCAGTGTAACTAGCAACACCAATGCGCCCCTAACCAAAGTCGCCTGAGATCGAGGCAACATGGCTCCTACAAAAGGTAGCGGTTTCGCTTTCCTTCTTCAATCCGCGCACCCCAGTTTTGTCCATGCGAGTTCCATTTGGGAACCTCAGCCTCCTCTGATGGCCATCACTCAAAAACTCAGAAGGAGATCAAAAATGCAAAAAGCACATTTATTTGAAGCGCTGTTGATGGTGAATCAAGGAATCGACAATGCCGTCCAGGGACTACAACGTCTCAAGAAAAAATCGGACGTGCTACAACAACCCTTTGCAGAGACGGTGGCGCGTCTGGAATCGGATCGCGCCCAGGTGAACGTACGTTTCTTCGCCGTCATTGAGGCGCGCCAGCAGCGCGAAACGGAGCAGCTGATACGTAGTTAGACTCGGCGTCCCTCTGGACCGGACGGCTGGCCCAGAACTGCCCCACTCAAGCCAAACCAGACTTGAGTGGGGCATCCGCCCCCTTGCCGCAAACATTCTGGGTCATGCGATATTCGCGTGACCCAGGTTGACCCGCACAACCTCACACCCTGTGCCTTGGCGCAGCATGGCTGAAAGGCATGGTGCGGAGGCTCAGAAAATGCTTTTATCGTGGATTGAGCAGTGTGCGGACCTCGGCGAAAGCTTGCCAACATTCGCCGCGGGCAAAGTGATTTTCGGATGCGTAAGTACGACGTCTGCAACCGACTTGCCCAGGTCTTCGTCTACCGGGGTTGCCAGAAAGGCGTGGACGATAATTCGCCCAGGAGGCCCGTTCATCTCCACCGCCATGCCCGCGATTTGTCCGCTCTCATTGATATTGCTAGCCGAGACTACGTAGAGGTTGGAACTTGCGGGAAATACAGTGTTAAGGTCGATCACCTTGCCGTTCTGCCAGAGGAGGCCGTGGGACCAGCCTTTAGAGTCAAAGGAGCTTCCCACCGCCTGGCCCCGGTTGTTGATGCTGGTGGCAAAGGAGGCAACATCTCCCGGCACAAGGCGGCCGCCGCCGAGGGCTGTGGCTGTATTGTTCTGCCAAATCGCGGCCAAGGCTGTGCCGTCAGAATTAACGGCTTGTCCAACAACCTGATTGTGGCCGTTAATGGCGAAGGCTATGCCGCCCGGAGTTCCGAGGTCCGGAAGCTTGGTGGCCGTGCCGTTTTCCCACACTACGGCGAAATTCGCTGCGGTGCAGGTTCCCGAGTAGCCTACGGCCTGGCCTTTATTGTTGATGCCGAATGCGACCCCGTCCGGCTCGCCATCGACCGTAGGAAGAGCTATGGCTACGCCGTTGTCCCACATCACTGGCAGGTCAACCATAAAATTCGTAATGCCCTGCGGGCAGGTGGAGTCCACGACGCCATTTTCCGCATAGCCTGCGGCTTGTCCTTTGTTATTAATGGCGCTGGCCTGCCCGTTATTTCCGCCCACCGTTGGCAGAGCGCTCATGACGCCGTTTTGCCAAAAAAACGGAAGGCACGTAAGGTGCGTGCCGAAACCGCAAACATCTTCGCCATTCGGATCTGGCTCCGATGTTTCGGACATACCGACGGCTTGCCATGGGTCGTTGATTCCGTTCCAGTTGATCGAACTGTTCTCTCCTCCCAGCGTGCCGAGTTCGAGGTTGCGATCGCCGCTGCTGATCCTCACGGTGCCTGCGACGGCCGGGAAGGCCGTGGAAAGGGTGAAATGATCCAGGAGCTGATCCATGATCAGCGACCCGCCGTGATTGTTAAGGCCCATGGCCATGCCCAGGTTGTCAGGACGCTGAACGCCCAAATCCTGGACGGTGTAGCTCGCTTGCGCGGCCGCATTGCTGAAGCAAGCGAGAACTATCGTGGTAACCAATGGTATCCAAAAATTCCGCAACTGCCTAAGTGTGCTCATGTCCTCTTTTCCTCCGGTAAAGTCGTGGCGCACGAGAATTGAGGGAGCATGTGGCCTTCCACGTTCATAACGATTACGCGACACAACAGACCAAACATTTCAGAGCACGAAAACGAATGGCGGACTAACAACCTAGAGGGACGATTCCCAAAACGGCTAGAAGACTGTTTCTCCAACTTTTCATACACACTAGCGAGAGGTTACGAAATTCGAGAATGTCAGCAGCCAACAAATCAGGCCGCTTAATTGTGATTGATTTTCAGAGGATTACCATACATACTGGTTGGTATGTTGGCAGCGCGTAAGAATCCAAAACGCAGGGCACCGAGGCTGCGTAATCCTGAGCGGACGCGGCAACGCTTGCTGCAAGCGGCTTTTCGCGAGGTTTACAGATACGGCTTCCAGAGTGCTGGGGTCGATACGATTCTAGCCGCGACTAACGTCACCAAAGGAGCGCTCTACTACCATTTCGAGAGCAAGGAGGCGTTGGGGCATGCCATTATCGAAGAGATCGTCGCAAAACTCACCCGTGACAGGTGGATGCTTCCTCTCCAACGGAGCGAGGAGAAGGATCCTATCGATGCTTTGATCGGCATTGTACGGGCAATACCGCATCGGCCGAGAGATGTAAAGAGCGGCTGTCCCCTGGTTAATTTGACGCAGGAGATGTCTCAGCTCGACGAGCAATTCCGCAAGCGATTGGAGAGAATCTTCCATGCCTGGCAAGAAGGCATTGCCATGGCTTTGCGGAGGGGGCAGTCGCAGGGAACAGTGCGCCGCGATTTGGTTCCGGAAGAGACTGCGAGCTTTCTGATCGCGATGGTCGAGGGCTACGAAGTGCTGGCAAAGAATGCTCAGGATGTGAAGGTGTGGAATCTAGGGATCAGAAATATTGTGGGCTGGCTGAGATCTCTTCGGCCTTAGGGCAACTGCAAGCGAGGTTGATAGCATCGGTATCTCAAGGAGCAGTTTGACACTGTTACATACCAACCGGTCCGTATGCTAATTGCAGTCAGGATCGTGATCTGGCGAAGCGCTTCACTTCATAAGTCATAAAAAGGAGAACGAACAATGACAAGGATCGCAGTGTCGCGCAGGAATCTGCTCGCAACAGGAGCTTGTGCGCTGGTTGGTGCCGTCAGCCTGCCGGGCCCGGCAAGTGCCAGCGCCTTGGGTGGGCAGAACTCAACGAACGAGGAAGTAGTCCGGAAGTGGTATGCAGCCTGGGAGACGAAAGACTGGGGCCCAGTGGATAGCCTGCTCGCCGATAACTTCACCTTTACCAGCGCGGCCGGCGACGACCACATCAGTAAGAGCACTTTCAAAACACGCTGCTGGGAAACTCAGATCGACTTCATTCGACATTTTGACCTCGAGCAAGTCGCCACTGGGGCGGACGATGCTTTTGTGAAGTATCTTTGCCACACCAAGGACGGTAAATCGTTCAGGAACGTGGAGTATCTCCGAATCCAGAACGGAAAGTTGCAATCCATTGAGTGTTATTTCGGCGCGCAATCCAGCTTTCCTTCAGCCGTGAGCACCGGGAAGCCGTAACCACGCCTGGAAGCAAGGGGTTTCATCATGAGCGCCCGCGAAATTCAAGATCAGAAGGCCATTGTACGTGAGGTGTTTGTTCAACAAACTGCTTACGCTAATGCGGATGTTTCGGCTAGGCCACGGCGGGGAGCTGTGATTTGCTCCACCAAGAGTAGGCGGGATTACACTCTTGAATCCACAGCGGACGAGTTCTGCGAAGCTGCAGATACATCGTTGCTTCCGGTAATCCGAGTTGATGCTGCAGACTTCATGCGAGTCTGGCGGCAGTTGGAGGTTATAGCAAAACGACAGGCGCCACGAATCGCGTTCAAGGCAAAGGGTAGCATCCTACTCTTGGACTTAGCCGACATCCTGGCCGTGCAAGCCGAAGGTAACTACGTTTCGTTGCGACACCGAACTAATGCCTATTTAGTGCATGAGTCCCTCTCGTCCATGGCGGAGAAGCTCAAACCCTACGGTTTTGTTCGCATCCACCGCTCGGTCGTCGTGAATATTTCGGCCGTGGAGGAGATCCAACCTTTACCGACGGGGGAGTACAGGCTGCGTGTAAGAGGTGGGAAGGAATACTTGGTAACGCGTACATACAAACACAACCTCAGAGATCTGGCTCAACTGTGGGTAGGCTCAGAGCGCCTTTGCGGCTGACAGCAAGAGGGTTTACCTCGTGATTCCGTCGTAGCATTCCCGATCGTGCCTTACGAAAAGTCAGCCCACAAACAGCGCAGCAGAATGAAAGCGTAAACCCGCAACCAGATTTACGCAGTCAGCGCGGCACTCTCTTCTGAACGTTCGCGACGCAGAATTGTCTGCGAGAGACGCGCACTCTAGTGTAGTTGTTGAAACCAGGCCATTTCACTCACAATCTTTTCAAGAATGCTTCCGCCTCATTCAACCGCGGAAACAATTTCTCCTCAGCTTGGAACTCCGCCGAATGCACGCACCTCCGGCTCCCGCGCAACCTTACCGGATGCTTCAGGTGCAGCATCTCGTGGTAAACGATGTACTCTACCGCATAGCGCGGCACCGCGAGCTGGTCAAAAATGCGGCTGATGACGATCGCGTTGTGCGCCGGATCGTAATGCCCCAGAATCCGCCGGGTCTTCGTCGGACTCCAACTCATGCGCGGCCGCCCCAGCAGTCCATGAAAAAAGCGTCCGTTCAACTCTTCAAAAATCGCGTCGAGATCGTAGATGTGGCCCTGCGGAGAATGCAGCCGCTTGCGCCCGCGCATCTGCCGTACGAGCCGCGCCTTGTTCACCAGCTCATGGCTTCCAAGATATTTCCGGTAGCGTGCGGAATGGCTGCGATCGATGGGCTTGCGATACATCTTCGCCAGCAGAATGTGGGCGATCGAGCGCACCACCCCTTCCGGCGCGCCCTCCAGCAGATCGGAAAGCCGCACCAAAAGCCTGCCCTCGCGCAAGCGAATCGTGTTATTCACGTTGGCGAAGGCGAAAAACTCGATCTTCAACTCGGGGGGCACAGCACCGGGCCGCAATTGCCGGTGTTCGTCATGAAAAATCTCGAGCAGTTCCTCACGCACGGTAAGCCCAGATTAGCACGGATGATTCGCACAGAGCAGACAGGTCTCGGGTCTTAGGTCTTAGGTTTTAGGATTTGCCTAAGACCCGGAGCCTAAGACCTAATTCGCACTGAGGACGATTCGCACTGATGAGAGTAGCGTGTGGCGTTCACTCCATCCCGCTCCCCGATTTCTTCGCGTTCGGTTTCTTCCGATGCTTCGCCGCTTCCTCTTGCTCCACCAGCAGCTTCCGATGATCTTCCACCGAAGTATCAAGCGTGTCGAGCGCGTTGGTAAGAACAAACTCGTACTGCTTCGCTTCCACCCCAGGCACATCAGCCGCATCTTTCAACGCCCGCAACTTGGCTTCGAACTCGGTATCGGCATCGATGATCAGCTTTAATGGCTTGCGAATATCGTCCTTGCGATCGACGTAAGTATCGATGTTGTCGTTCAATTCGTCGTAAATCAGCAGGAAGTCGTCGAGGCGGTCGTGCGTCTGTTGCGGCCGGTCTTTCGTTTTCGGATCGTTGCGCATCTGCTCCATAGCAACCAGGCGGGATCGTGCAAAGGTTACATAGAGCGAGAGCCGCTGCTGCGGCTCCCAACTGGCGTCGCGGATCTGATCGATCTCCGGCTGAGTAAACGGATCGCGCCGACGTTGCGCCGGTGCCATCGTCACCGTCGAAAACAGCAGAGCAACGCAGCCCACAGTTCGAAACGTAAGCATGGTCATTTCTTTCCACCTTTTGGAAACATCGCGAACAGCAAATCGTCTCGCACCTGCTCCAACCGGTCCACCGCGTTCTGTACCTGCTGCTGGTCCTCGTGCGAGACGGTATGCTTCAGGTCAAACAGCTTACGGGCAATTTTTCGAATCGCGATTTCACTGGGCTTCTCATGTTTGTGCGTCTGAATCGCGTAGTCCCGCGCCAGCTCGGCAAACGCCACCACATCGGTCAGTGCGCTTCCTGCCTTCTCGCTGTCGCCCGCAACGTAGAATCGGTCAGCAGCATCGAGCTGCCGCTCGCAAATTCGGATACACAATCGAGGCCGGTCGGCGAGAGTGGCATTGGCTACGCGTTCTTTTAATTCCTCAATCGTCGGCTCTGCCGCGCCCGTCAGCCATGGACCCATGGCCAGCATGAAGCAGACAATTACGCCTGCAGCACAATACGATCGTGAGGAGTTGGTCCTAGGAAACATCGGTGCTCGTCTTTGGCTACTTTTTCGGCTCGAGCGCAATGAGCCGATGCGTCGCCTGCCACTCCTGTTCAGGATACTTCCCATTGGCCGCCTTGAGGAAGAGGTGATAATTTGCCGCGGCTTTCTTGGGATCGTGCAAGTGGTCGTAGGCTGAGGCGCGCAGAAAGTAAGTGGTGGGAACTTCCGGCAGCAGCTTCGCCCGCGCATCCAGAGAGCGGATCACGAGGGCGTAATCCTTGTTATTGCTCGCGGCAAACGCAAGACCGCCATAAGCTTCACCGAGGTCAGGCTTGAGCTTGATTGCAGCGGCAAATTCTTGCTGAGCCGGCACAAACTTCTTTTGCAACAGCATCGCTTCCCCCAGCCGCCGATGAAGTTCCGCATCGTTTTGATGAGCGACAAGCAGTTCGTGGTAAGTGCCCTCCGCCAAATCGTTCTTTCCCGCCGCCGCGAACAGCTCGGCAACTTCGCGATGTGCCGCATCGTCGCCTGGTTCAAGTTTGAGACCTGCCTGCAATTCGACGACGGCCTCATCATTCTTTCCCTCGGCGGCAAGGACGCGCCCCATTTGTATATGCGCTGGTCCCGAGTTCGGCTGTATCGCGAGTAGCTTTCGAAGGGAATCTTCTGCCTCGGGAAACCGGCGGCCCTGCATGTAAATGTTAGCCAGTCCAACCACCGCATCGCTCGATTGCGAATCGAGCGCGAGCGATTGTTTGTATTCCTGCTCTGCGTCGGCGAACTTATTTTCCTTCTCCAGCAACTGGCCGGCGGAAAGATGCGGCTCTGCTTCTTTTGGCTGAAGAGCTGCCGCCTGTTGGTCGGCTCGGAGCGCTTCATCGGGCTTCGATTTCTCCAGCACATGCGCCAGCGAGAGCCAGGCGCGATACTGCCCCTCAGCCGCGTAATTGGTGGGTTTCAAATGCGTAGCCGCCCGCAGAAATCCCTCAGCATCAGGCTGGCCCGTCTTAGCCAATTGCAACCCGAGGTTCAGGTTCGATTCAAAAACATCCGGCTTCGCCGCGACCGATTTGCGATAGGCCGCGATCGACTCGTCAACCTTACCCAAGGCATTCTCCACGAAACCCAGATCGAACCATGCGACGTAGCTTGCGCCACCGCGCTCGGTCAATTTACGAAGAAGCCGTTCGGCTGCATCGTAATCGCGCTTTTCAATCGCAGCTTCCGCCGCGGTCAGCTCGGCGGGTTGCGCTGGAGTATCTTCATCCGGAACCTGGACATGGTGCGCGCCCCGGTGCGAATCCGGTCCCGCCGGTTGCGACGAGGAAGATGTCGGTGAGGACGGTGCCGAAGATTGCGCCACAGATTGCCCCGCATCGAGTGCGAGCGCGCATGAGCTCACCGCTAACATCAGTCCAATCGCGAAAATTCTACTTGCTCGCATTGGAACGCGACGCTCCGCCGTTGTTTTTCCCATTCAGCAGATGGGCCAGATACTTGCCCGTATACGATCTCGGCAACTTGGCAATCACCTCCGGCGGACCCACGCCCACAATTTTTCCGCCTCGCGCACCACCCTCCGGTCCGAGATCGATCACCCAGTCGGCGGTTTTGATCACCTCAAGATTGTGTTCAATTACGAGAATTGACCCGCCTGCTTCAATCAGACGCCGGAATGCCGCTAACAGTTTGCTGACATCGTCGAAGTGCAACCCAGTCGTGGGCTCGTCAAAAATATAGAGCATGCGCCGCTTGCGGCGGCCTTCTTCCGGCCGCCCAACGCCTCGCCCAATCTCGCGGCCGGCAGGCTGCAGATGTGCCGCCAATTTCATTCGCTGCGCCTCACCGCCAGAAAGCGTGGTCGCGGATTGACCTAGGCGCAAATATCCCAAGCCCACCTCGTCGAGCACACGTAACTTCTCGGTTAACTTCGGAACTTCGGCAAAAAACCTGAGCGCCTCCTTCACGGTGAGATCCAACACTTCATGAATATTCTTTCCGCGATAGCGCACGTCGAGCACCGTCGGTTTATAGCGAGTCCCCTTGCACTCTTCACAAATCAACTCGACATCCGCGAGAAACTGCATCTCCACGGTGACCGTGCCATCGCCCTGGCAGGTTTCGCAGCGCCCACCCGGAATGTTGAAAGAAAAATGTCCCGAGGCAAAGCCGCGTTTCTTGGCCTCCGGAAGCGACGCGAACAAATCGCGGATCACATCAAATGCTTTGATATAAGTCACCGGATTCGAACGCGGCGTGCGCCCAATCGGCGACTGATCGACCAGCACAACCTCATCGATAAACTCGTCGCCCTCCAAACTTTCCCAGGTCGCCGCCCCGCTCGCTGAGCCGACTTGTTGTTGCTTGGCCTGCCCCAGCGCCTGATAAAGAACTTGATGCAGTAACGTGGACTTGCCCGAACCCGAAACGCCGGTAATCGCCACCAGCATTCCGAGCGGAATACAAATGTCGACTCCTTTGAGATTGTTGGCCCGAACGCCGCGAATTCTGATCTGCTGCATCCCCGGCTTGCGCCGCACCGCTGGCACCTGTATGCGCAAATCATCCGCCAGATAGCGGCCGGTTAGCGAAGCCGGATTCGCACAGATCTCCGCGTACGTTCCCTCGGCAACAAGTGTGCCGCCATTTTCGCCCGCGCCTGGACCGAGATCGAGAATGCGATCCGCCGTCCGCATAATGTCAGGATCGTGCTCCACCACCAGGATCGTATTCCCCAGGTCGCGCAGATCATGCAAAATCTTGATCAACCGGTGTGTGTCACGGCTGTGCAATCCGATCGAGGGCTCATCCAAGACATAGAGTGTGCCCACCAGCCTCGATCCCAACGAAGTCGCGAGTTGAATTCGCTGCGCCTCACCTCCCGACAAGGTCGACGCCAGCCGGTCGAGCGTCAGATATTCCAGGCCAACGTCGTTGAGGAAACGCAAACGCTCCCGGATCTCTTGCAGAAGCCGGTCGGCGATCTCGGCTTCCTCGGCGCTCAACTGCACGTCGTCAAAAAACTTCGACACATCTTCAACCGTCATGCAGCAGACTTCACAAATATTTTTTCCGTTAATCTTTACCTGCCGGGCCTCCAGCCGCAGACGGTTTCCATGGCAATCCAGGCAACTGGAGTATCCTCGATAACGGCTCAGGAACACGCGGATGTGCAACTTATATTTTTTCCGCTCCAGATACTGAAAGAACCCCCGCACTCCCAGAAACTGCCCTTCTCCGTTCAGAATCAGTTCCTGCTGATCGGCATCCAGTTCCACCCACGGAACATCGAGTGGAATCCCAGCCTGCTTGGCAAAACGTTTCATCTCCGCGAATACAGCCCGGTATTTGGGTTTGTTCCACGGATCGATCGCGCCATCCCCAAGCGATTTCGCTTTGTCGGGAATAACCAGGTTGAGATCGAAGTCAATCGTGTTGCCAAATCCCTGGCAGCGCGGACAAGCGCCGTAAGGATTATTGAAAGAGAACAGACGTGGTTCGGGTTCCTCATAGCGCAAGTTACAGTTCTTGCACTCGAAGCGCTGCGCAAACCGCAACTGCCGCGCAGGCTCGTCGTCGGGTGGCGGCAGATCGAAAATCACTTCGCCCGATTCCCGGTAAGCTGTTTCCACGGCGTCCACAATTCGCGAACGCGACTCAGCAGAAATCGCAAGGCGATCAACTAACACATAGACCGGCTGGTCAAAGTGAATATCGAGCAACGATTCCGGCGTGGAAAACTCAAACACCTGCCCCACTTGATACAAACGATTGAATCCCGCCTTGCGCAACTCGAACAGCCGCGTCTTCACTTGGTCGCTGAGCGCCGCTTCCGGGGATGCAACTTTCTTACTCGACTTGCGCTTGCGCGCAGTTTTCTTCTGCGCTTCCTGCGGCACAGCAGCCTCCCGCTGCAAAGGAAAAACAACCTGCACTCGCGTTCCCGGAGTCAGAGCCAGCACGGCGTCGGCAATTTCATCCACCGTATCTTTCTTTACTGCGCTTCCGCAGTTCGCACAAAAAGTGCGTCCGACCCGCGCAAACAACAGCCGCAAATAATCGTAAATCTCGGTTGCTGTAGCTACAGTTGAGCGCGGATTGCGCGTCGTATTCTTCTGCCGGATCGCGACCGCCGGCGCGATACCGTCAATGGAATCGGCATCGGGCTTTTCAATGCGTTCAAGAAATTGCCGCGCATATGCCGAAAGAGACTCGACATACCGCCGCTGGCCCTCCGCATAAATCGTGTCGAAGGCCAGGGACGACTTGCCCGAGCCCGAGACCCCGGTCACTACGGTCAATGTGTTGTGAGGCACCTCAAAATCGATGTTCTTGAGGTTATGCACGCGGGCGCCGCGCACAACAATGCTTTCCGTGGGGGTAGCTTGAGACATCGGATAAAAGAGTCAGCAGCCACTCCGCCGTCGTTGGGAAGGTTCCCCAGCGCCCTCAAAGAGTGCTGCCGAATCTTTTATTATAGAGCAGAGCGCTACTGGAGGGTTTGTTGCACTTTCTGTGATGCGTCGCTGCTGGGACGATCAAGACTGGCAGAGTACAGGATACCGAAAAGGGAACCAATGCCCAGACCCGCGAGCAGGAAGGTAACCGCCGTCGGGATGTCGTACTGAGGTCGAGACTGCATATCTCGCAATCGGGAGTGCATAGCCAAAGAGCGCCTTTCAGTTATTAAAAATGTCTTGCTGGTGCCTCTATTCAAGGAGCAATGCGCGGAGGGAATGCTCATAAATACCTCCGCGCACAGCGCTCTTAATCGATCCTTTCCGCATCACCCACCGCTACGAAAGCGGTTCGATGCTATCTACCTGAATCGTGTTGCTGTTCATATCCAACTTTCCGCTCACTTTCACGCTTTTGCCTACATACTGTTTGGCCTGCGTCTGGTCGTCGAGCTTGTAACTGACCTTGGTCACCGGATCCTTAAGAACGAGTTTGCCATCCTCCTTTGTGATCTTTCCGCTGAACACCGTCGCCTCGTGCGTCATGGTATCGCTCGCCTGCGGCGTTTGGACGTCATTCTGTTGTTGTTGAGGAGTGGTTGCCTCAGGCCGCGATGCCGGGGCTGGATCCTGATCCGCCTGCTGTGCGTACGACGATCTTCCAATCGCCACGATCAAGAGTGTCAGTGCCGCTGCCATCGAAAAGCGGAGAAGAATGTTTTTCACTCAGAACCTCCTTGATGAAGAATGAAAAGAAGTCGATATCAAGTGATGATGCAAAAGGCTTGCCATTCGCCGCTGCGCAGGGCACTGCTTGCAAACAAGCGGCTTAGGGAATTGGATTCTCTAGTCCCTATGAAATTTCCACCACAAGCAGGAAAGTCTTGCCGAAATTATTCGGCAGCGAGCAGTCATCGACTCAGGTAACTCATGTAGAGAACGAAACGGAATTATGCCTTTGACACACCCATTCAGCTAAGTGTTCCGGCGTCTTGCCAAATGCACCAAGAGAACGACAGGAAGCGCATATAACACTGCGTTTACAACTACAACGAGGAGATCGCTCAGAGTCGTTCTGTTGGAGGCGTAGCCGAAGATCGCAACTGCAAGAAGCACTCCGGGAAGCGAAATCCGAAAACAATTATCGGCAACTGGCTTCTCCAATGAGCTGTTGATCAACGCGTGGGGAAAGATACGCCCTTGTGCGAACAATAATGCAAAGGCACACAAAGAGAAGGTAATCGTAAATACAACCGCATACTCTTTCGCTATTCGTCGCATCTCCTGTGCTTCCACTGTCCTTATAATAGTTCAGCTTCTCCGGTGGCTTCGGATTGAGCACGTCCGCTATCACTTTCTTGGCCGCTAGTCTGGCTCCCGGTCCCGGTGCTTGCCGTACCGCAAAGCGAAACCAAACCCAAACACCATGATTCCAACCGGAGGAATCAGCAGCACCAGGATCGCGCGATTCAGCGCGTGCTGCCCCTCTTTCGGCGTGCTCTTCGCCACCGCATTGCACATGGCGCAGCCCTGCGCGAAGGCGGGCGCGGTCCAGATGAAAAGAGCCGCGAGCAATGCCAAGCTACAAATTTTACTGCGAAGCAACTTCATCGCGATTCCTACCCTATCGGACGCCCAGCCGCAGAATGCGGCCCGCGTCCGGAAAAAAGAAAAAGTACATAATCACAAAGCAGCCCGTCACGGAGATCACCAGCAACCAACGCATCAGCGCCGTCTCAAACTTCAAATGCATGAAGTAGGCAATGATCAGTGCCGACTTCATCACCGATAGAATCAGCAACACTTCCAGCATCCGCACTGGTTCGAAGATTTGCTTGTATCCTAGCCACACTTCAACGCCGGTGAGAACCAGCAAAGCTCCCCACACCCAGAAATATTGCCCCTTGCTATCGTCGTGCTTCGCCACATCGTGCATCGTCTTATCCCTCACCCAGCTTTGTCATCCTGAGCGCGCTCTTTGCGCGAAGGACCTATGCAACTTGCTTGCACCGCCGCCACCCCGCCGATCTCAAACCCTGGTCGACATCAAGTAAACCAACGGAAAAATAAACATCCACACCAAATCTACAAAGTGCCAGTAAAGACCCGCCACTTCCACATCATGAGCGTCGTAATCTTTCGGCTTCAGAAAAAGAATCACGCTCAAAACGATCAGCCCGATCAACAAAGCCTGGATGCCGTAATGAAAAACATTGTCCGACGGAATCAGAAAATAGCCAGCCAGCCAAAGCGCGCCGAGGATCGGTAGGAACCACTTTCGCAACGCAACAGCCCCCAGGTAAATCACGCCAATCGTGACGTGCAGCATGTGCATCGCAGTCAGACCGAAAAAAGTCGCCGCGAACTGTGGCACGCCCGAGGAAATCTTGGCAAACTCTCCTTCAGCCTGCCCCGCCGGCTTCGGAAATCCCGGCAGCGTCAATCCCTCGCCGATCAGTTTGCTCCACTCCATCCCGTGCAGCACGATAAATGCCGTACCAAACGCCATCGTCGCCAGCAGCCAATTTCGCGTCCACGCTTTGTCGTGACGTTGCGCCGCGAACACCGCCATCACCATCGTCAGTGAACTCGAGAGCAGGCAAGCGGTCATCACCGTCGCGTTGATAATGCTGTCCTTGCCAAACGGTGTCGGCCACACGGTATAAATGCGGTTGTAACTGAAGGCGAAAAGCAGCGCGCCGAAGGTCAGCGAGTCCGAGGCCAGGAACAGCCACATCCCGACTTTTTTCGAGTAGGCTCCAAACAGCGGGGCTTCGAATTCGCCAGCAGTTCCGTGCACTGCAGCGGCGCTGTGTTGCAAGGTGGCGTCAGACATTCCTCAAGTTCCCCTTTCCGTCATCACGCAAACGCTAAAAGAGCAAAAACATAAATCCACAACACGGCCATGAAGTGCCAATACCAAGCGGCGACGTCCACCACAATGCGCCGTCCCTCGACAGGCTTATGCTGCAGCGAAGTCACCCCTGCCCAGAGGAGCGCAATCACGCCGCCCAGAAGATGCACTGCATGCGCCGCCGTCAACAAATAGACGAACGAACTGTTTGGATTCGTATTGACAAAAAAACCGCGGGCCTTCAATTCGCCCCAAGCGATCCATTGTCCCGCGAGAAATCCAAACCCAAGAAGAACCGTTATCCCCAGCCACGGAAAGTGTTTTTCCTTTCCCAACGAAATCCCAGGGATCGATTTCAGCGGCGCCAGCGCAGCCTGTCGCGTAATGCTCCGCCGCGCGAATTCCATGGTTAAACTGCTGATCAGCAACAGCGCCGTGTTGATCGCCAGCAGTTGCCACGGCAACTCCACCATGCCCCAGTCGCGCACGTAGGAATTCGTCGACCCGTCGAAAGTCGGCAAACCCTGCCGCACTACGTACGCGCTGGTCAGCGAGATAAAAACCATGCTGACGGTCGCGATCCCGCAGATCAACCCTAACCGAGCCCGACGCAGGCGCGCGCCGTAATCCGGCGCTCCATTCGGCCGGCCTTGAAAGCCACCGTCGTCTCCGCCGCCATTCGGAGGCGCAGGCCCATCGCCGCCGCGCCCAACCTGATTCACCGGAGTGCTTGGTGTATACGTCGCCATAAATACTGAAGTACTTAGTGTGCCGCCGCTCCCGTCGCCGGATCTGTCTGCATCACATAATCCTTGGGCGCGCCCGGAACGCCATACTCATACGGCCCATGATGCACCACCGGAGTCACGCCGTTGAAGTTGTCATGCGGCGGTGGAGTGGCCGTCGTCCACTCCAGCGTGGTCGCTTCCCACGGATTGTCGCTGGCCTTCGGACCCTTGAATATGCTCCAGAAAAGATTGATGACAAAAATAAACTGCGCCGCGATCGTGATGATCGCCGCGTAAGTCATAAACCCGTGAATCGGCATCAGCTTTTGCAGGTACGCCACTTCCGTATATTGCGAGTATCGCCGTGTCCCTCCGGCGATGCCCAGATAGTGCATCGGCATGAAGATGGCGTAGGTTCCGGCGAGCGTAAGGAAAAAATGCACCCGTCCCCACGTCTCATTCATCATGCGCCCGAACATCTTCGGAACCCAGTAGTACGTCGCCGCAAACATTCCGAAGATCGCAGCCACGCCCATGATCAGGTGAAAGTGCCCGACCACAAAATATGTATCGTGCAATTGAATATCGAGCACCGGTTGCGCCAGGAACGGTCCGCTCAATCCGCCGGAGACGAAAAGGGAAACGAAGCCGATGGCATACAGCATCGGCGTTTGAAAACGAATGTGTCCTTTCCACATCGTGCCCAGCCAGTTAAACGTCTTGATGGCCGAAGGCACGCCGATGCACATGGTCAGCAGCGAGAAGGCGAATGCCGAATAGGGGCTCATGCCGCTCATGAACATGTGATGGCCCCACACCATGAATCCGAAAAAGCCGATGGCGAGCATGGCATAGACCATGGCGCGATAGCCAAAAATCGGCTTGCGCGAAAACGTCGACAGAATCTGCGAGGTCACTCCCATGCCCGGCAGAATCGCAATGTAAACCTCAGGATGCCCGAAGAACCAGAACAGATGCTGCCATAGCAGGGGCGAGCCGCCTTTGTGGCCCATGATCTGTCCGTTCACCACCACCAACGGCACATAGAAACTCGTGCCCAGGTTGCGGTCCATCAGCAGCAGAATGCCCGCCGATAGTAGTACGCCGAACGCCAGCAGGCCGAGAATTGCCGTAATGAACCACGACCACACGGTCAGCGGCATGCGCATCATCGTCATGCCCTTGGCGCGCATGTCGAGGGTCGTCGTAAGAAAGTTCAACGCGCCCATCAACGACGCTAAACAGAAGATCGCGATGCTCGTAATCCACAGATCGGCTCCCAGCCCTTCGCCGGGACCAGCCTGTGGAATGGCGCTCAGCGGCGGATAGCCCGTCCACCCGTGCAGCGGCGCTCCACCTTGAACGAAGAATGCCGCGAGGATTACCACAAATCCCACAAAGGTTGTCCAGAACGAAAGCATGTTCAGGACCGGGAAAGCCATATCCGGCGCGCCAATCTGAATCGGCAGAAAATAATTTCCGAAGCCCCCTTGCGGTGCTGTGGTCAGCACAAAGAACACCATGATCGTGCCATGCATGGTGAGCAGGCTGAGATACATTTCCGGCTTGATCTCTCCCACCAGCGGCAGAACCGCGTTCGGCCAATACAAGTGGATGCGCATCAGCAGCGACAGAAACATCCCGACCGACACCGCCGTCACCGCCAGAAAGAAATATTGAATGCCAATGACTTTGTGATCGAGGCTGAAAATATATTTGCGGATGAAACCCTGAGGAGCGTGTGCGTGAACGGTAGCCGAGGTTGCCATTTATTGTTTCTCCGCCTCCCGGGCCGCCAGCCACTTGTCGAAATCCTCCTGGCTGACGACTTTGACCATGCCGTGCATTTTGTAGTGGCCCAGGCCGCAGAGTTCGGCGCAGGCAATTTCGTAGTCGCCAATCTCCGTTGGCGTCAGGTGCATGTGGATGTTTAATCCGGGTACCGCATCCTGCTTGAAGCGCAGGTTCGGCACAAAGAAGCTGTGAATCACGTCCACGGAGCGCAGGCTCAAATCGACTTCCCGGTTCACCGGCAAAACCATCGTGCCCGTGACCACATCGTCTTTCGCGGAGGGATCGGAAGTGTTCAGTCCAACCGCGGCCTCGCCGCCTGCTGAAGGGTCCATCAGTTTCGGGCTGGTCGCGCCATACTTTCCATCCGGCCCGGGATAGCGAAAGTACCAGGCAAACTGCATTCCCGTAACTTCCACCTGCACCGCGCCCGGCCCAGCCTGATCAAAACGTTGGCTCGCCCACACACTGCTGCCCATCAGATTCAATCCCACGAACAAAACCGTGGTCAGTACCGTCCATACGATTTCAAGTGTGGTATTGCCGTGCGAATACTGCACCGGAGGCGAGTTAGGCCGTTCCCGGTATTTCCACGAAATGTAACCCAGCGCCAACTGTGCCGCAAGAAAGACGATTCCCATCAGAACGAAAGTGAGTGCGAGTTGCCGGTCAATAAATCCGGTGGCGGCAGAGGCGCCTACCGGCAGCCACCATGTCTTGGCGACAAAAAAGTACGTGCTGATCAGAGTGATCAGCCAGATCACGACCATTAACGCGAGGCCCATTCCCTAGTCCTCCCGACATAACACGGTGACGCGAAACGATTTCCCCCACAGCGATTGCCCCACCCACAGGCGAAAGCAACAGTCGGCGGCGAGTGTAACACAACCAGATCAGGATTTTGCAACCGCACGTTTCAAAAAATCGATTTAACGAATTTCAACTCACGCATCCCGCCCGTCAAATTCCGTTTATGCTGCAATTAAATCTGCAAACACAAACTGATCTCGCACCACAGTCTCGCCGATTGTCACCGGCATCGCGGCATTAAACATCGGTCCCGCGTAGACGAAAGAGTGAAATTCTCCGCGCTCTCCGCACGGATCCACTTCATCAGGTAGATCTGCAAGCAACGCTTCATCAAACTCGCGTCCAGCAAACGATCTATTGAGTTTGTCAGTATCCACGCAAGTTAGCTTGGCCCGCACGCCAGCCTCAATCATTTCGCGCGCCAAAACCGCCGTCGGCATCCCCCACACCGGAAATATCGGCTCCAGCCCCGTATCTTTCAATTGTCTCTCTCGGTAGGCACGAACATCCTGAAGAAACAGATCGCCAAATGCAATCCCATTGATTCCTTCGGCGATTGCTTTCGCGCATGCTTGCGCCATCAGCGATTCATATTGCTCATTCGAGCAAGGCCACGGCAACGGCACCGCCCAAAGCGGAAGTCCGACCGCTGCCGATTGCCGCTCCACCAACTCGCGCCGCACCGCATGCATAGCGACTCGGTCAGCCTCTTCATTAAAAGTGGTCAGCAGCCCAACCACCTCAAATTCGGCACGCTGGCGCAACACGTGCAAACTCCACGCACTATCCTTCCCGCTACTCCAAGACAAAAGAATCCGCCTCATGAATTTTGCTTTACTCTGTGCTCCCCCAATGCTCCCCTGTGTTAAAGATTCGCATTTAAATCCACGAAGTCCTATTTTTCACTCCATTCCGGCACCCGTCCCGCAGTCCATGGCGCTCCAGCAATCTCCATATCTTTCTCAAGTTTATCCATGTCAACCTCAACCATTGCCCGAAGGCTTGCTAGCTGCTCAGTGAATTCGGCCGTGGCAATCGTGTAATCGTCGACATGTGTCTGCGTCGGTTTAGTGAAAGAGAAGCGCTCACCTTCCAGGATCGCCTCCACCCGGTCATTAATCGATGTAGATGTCGGTTCGCTGCGCTTCTGCAATACCTTGTCCCCACGCAAAGCCCGCAGAATTTCCCGGTCCTTCTGCTCGATCGCATCCGCCTCGGCTTCCAGCTGTTTTTCCGCAGCCGGTGTTTCCCGCAATGCTGCGCGAATCGATTTCAGCCGCTCCTCCACGTTTTCAGCCATGTGGACCGCGCCCGAAACCGCTCGATAGAGCGACGCTGTCTTGCGTTGAAATTGTTCTTGAGCTTGGCGATCTGCCGCGCTCAAAGACGACGTTCCATCGGCGACAACTTTGAAGCTCTGCGCTCCTCCCAATTCCGTAACAACGCCGCCCACTTTTTCGAACATACGTACGGAATAAGTTCCAGAGATCACCAGCGGCCCCTGCGTTCCAGCCGGCGGAAAGTCCTCGTCGCCTTCCCCTTCGTCGGCTTCTCGTACCGTAGGAGCCGCATACCTCAAATCCCACGCGGCCCGTTGAAAGCCCGCTTCAATGCTGCCTTCGACGCGTCGAATCGCCGCACCCGAGTCGCCGTAAACCATGAAGTACACCTCAGGCTTCGCCTCCTGCGCCTCGGCGCGCAATTCGTCGTTCGTCGGATACGGCAGCGTCTGATTTTTCTTCGCGGCCTCTTTCTCCGCGTCTTGCCGCTTTTCCTTCTTCGTCTTGAGCTTCGCTTTCAGGTAAGCCGTAAAGACCGCCCCATACGCAGGATTCTCCGCCGTAAAAAAAGCGTCCCCTTCAAATCCTTTTCCCGGAAGACCGAGAGGATGCCGCTCGATATACATCAACGAATCCTTCACTGGAAACAATGTCGCCTTCTGCTCTAACGATTCTGCCGTCGCCTGCCGCAGCGCCGTTACGTCGTCCAGCACATAGAAACCGCGCCCGAACGTTGCGATCACCAGATCGCCCTCGCGCGCCTGCATCACCATGTCGCGCACCGCAATCGTCGGCAGTCCACCCTTAAGCTGGACCCAGTGCTGCCCGCCATCGATCGTAAAGAACGCGCCAAATTCAGTTCCTGCAAACAGCAGCTTCGAATTCACCGTATCTTCCGCGAATGCCAGCACCGGACCATTCTCCGGCAGGTTCCCAGCTATCGATGTCCAGGTCTTTCCCACATCCGTCGACCGCAGCAAGTACGGCTTAAAATCCCCATTCTTGTGATTGTCAAACGCTGCATAGATGGTGCTCGCGTCGTGCAGGGACGCCGCCAGTCGGCTCACATAGGTCGTATCGGGCACACCCAGAAATTTCTCGTCCTTAGTCCAACTCTGTCCGCCATTGTCGGTGATCTGAATCAACCCATCGTCGGTCCCTACATAGATCAGACCTTCTTTTTTTGGCGACTCCGACAGCGAAACAATATTTCCATAGAACGACGTCGACGCGTTCTTCGCGACCGCATCCGGCTCCCAAACTCGCCCCATCACCGGCAATTTGTTGCGGTCGATCTGTCGCGTCAGATCGCCGCCAATCGCCCTCCACGTGTCGCCCCGGTCATCGCTGCGAAAAAGCTTGTTGGCTGCGAAATACAATCGCGTGTGCGAGTGCGGCGAGATGATCACCGGAGAATCCCAATTCCAGCGCAGCGGCGGCTCGCCCTTGGCTTCCTGCGGCTGCAACACAAGCTCCTGCCCCGTCGGCTTGTCGTACCGCACCAGCACTCCGTATTGCGACTCCGCATAAACCGTGTTCGCGTCCACCGGATCAACTTGCGAGCGGAATCCATCCCCTCCAGTAGTGACATACCAATCGGAGTTCATGATCCCGTTGAGATTGCGTGTTCGTGACGGCCCGCACCACGAGGAATTGTCCTGCGTGCCCCCGCATACGTTGTAGAAGGGAAGCGCATTGTCCACCGCCACATCGTAAAACTGCACGGTTGGCAGGTTCGATTTGAACTCCCAGCTCTTGGCGTCGTCCCAGGTTTCATACATCCCCCCATCCGAGCCCACCAGCCAGTGCTTCGTCTCGTCGGGATCGAGCCAGATGGCATGATTGTCCCCGTGATGATTGTTTTCCTGCACCTTATGAATTGTCTTGCCGCCGTCGAGCGACTCGCGCAGGTTCACATTCATCACAAAAATACGGTCGACATTCTTCGGGTCCGCAATAATCTGCGCGTAATACATGGCGACCGCATCGAATTCATTTCGCCGCTCCCACGTCGCTCCCTTGTCATTCGACCGGAAAATCCCGCCCTTGCCATCGGCTGCCTCAATCGTGGCATATACCACGCTCGGATCCACCGGCGAAACCGCCAGCCCAATCCGTCCCATATCCACCGTGGGCAGGCCCGATTTCAGCTTGTTCCAGGTTGCTCCAGCGTCCGTCGATTTATAAATCGCGCTCTCCGGCCCGCCATCGATCAGCGTCCAAACATGCCTTCGCCTCTGGTACGCCGTCGCATAAACAATGTCCGGGTTCGACGGATCGATCGCCACATCCGCCACCCCCGTGTTTTCGCTGATCGTCAGCACCGCCTTCCATGTCTTTCCCCCGTCCGCCGACTTAAATAAGCCGCGATCGCCGCCCGGTCCCCACAGAGGACCCTCCGCCGCCACATACACCACTTTCGAATCTCGCGGATCGACCACCACCCGCCCAATGTGTTCCGACTTCTTTAATCCCAGGTTCTGCCAGTTCTTGCCGCCATCGTCCGACCGGTAAATTCCATCGCCATAATCCACGCTGCGCTGGCTGTTATTCTCCCCCGTTCCCACCCACACCACCGCCGGATCATTCGGATCAAGCGTGACCCATCCAATGGAAAACGATCCCTCGCCGTCGAACACCGGAGTCCACGTCGTCCCATCATTCACCGTCTTCCACACCCCGCCCGAAGCCACTCCCACGTAGTACTCAAACTTATTTTTCGGATTCACCGCAATCGACGTCACTCGCCCTGAAGCCACCGCCGGCCCAATCGACCGAAACTTCAACCCGGAAAAAGTGTCGGCGGTCATCCCGCCCTTCTTTTCCTCGGCGGGCGATTCTTTTTTTTCGATCGGCTTCTGATCTTTCTTCTGATTTTTCTTAGCCGCAGACGCAGGCATTGCCGTCTTGTCGGCGTCCTTATTTTGACCTTGAGCAATGGCACAGAAGTTAGGCAGCGTAACTAAAACTGCGGCAAAAGTGACGACCAGGCGAACTTTCACAAGGGCTCCAATCCAATAATCTCCGAAACCGATATGTATACAGGATTTCAGCCCAAGTTAGAAGCAGGACCTCTCCGATTCCACACTTTCCTATCCCAACTCTGTCACTCCGACTCTGTCATCTTGAGCGGAGATTGTGCTTCGCGAATGCGAAGCACAATCGCAGTCGAAAGATCCCTACCCCGACGACGCGACCGTCAGCTTCGCTAGGCGTTTCCATAACCACACGGAGCTGTGCCGTTGTGCTCCTTTTGCACAGATAGGAGTTTTGAGTCTGAGGCCTAGGGGATCGCCGTAGGCGGCGAGTTAGAGTAGGGGCATTACAGGCTTTCGGCACCTAGCCGCAAACCGCGAATCCAAAATCGTTCCTGCTGCCGCGCGCCCCGCTGAACTCTGTCATCTTGAGCGAAGATTGTGCTTCGCGAATGCGAAGCACGATCGCAGTCGAAAGATCCCTAACTGTGAGCGATACGCGGCCCTTACAAGGCGTTTCCATAACCGCATACAAAGCAAGAGCCGGTGCTCTGCTTCTCGCTGGGGAAACCAAAACTAGGAAAACCAGGGCTGAAACAAAATTGATGTCATTCCGAATCAGGCGGAACCCCGGTGAGAGCCTGCCCTGAGCTTGCCGAAGGGAACCTGCTTTCCCGTCACCCATCGCGGGCGTACTCCTCTGAGAAGAAAATTCAAAACTAGGAAAACAAAGTCATCTCATGAATAAAGCCGAGGGGTATTCTCCGGACGTCAGAAATCAACTCGACCCCGATCCCCTGTAAAATCCCACCATGCCCAAACCAAAGCCCCACGGCCACGACACCCGCTACATGAAGATGCAGAAGAACAACTGCTTCGTCTGCGGCATGAATAATCCCGACGGCATGCGCCTCAAGTTCATCCTCGACGAAGCCCGCCAAACCTTCGTCTGCAAATTCCGCTTAAGCAGCCGCTATACCGGACCACCCGGCCACTGCCACGGCGGCATCATCGCCAGCATCCTCGATGACGCCATGGGCAAGGTCAACAAGTTGCATCACGTTGTCGCCCTCACCCGTGAAATGACCGTTGAATACCTTAAGCCCGTCCCGCTCCACAAACTGCTGCGCGTCGAAGGCCGCGAGATAAAAAAGAAAGGACGCACCCACGTCAACGCCGCCGAAATCCTGAACGAAAAGGGCGAAGTCCTAGCCCGCAGCCGCGGCATCTTCATCGCTATCGACCCCGAAAAAATGTTCAAGAAGTACGTAGAGCGTTAAAATTGTTTGTCATCCTGAGCGAAGCGTTTCGGGCCGCATCGCGGTCCGAAATGCGAAGTCGAAAGCCTGCCCTGAGCGAAGCCGAAGGGGATCCCTTTCGTTCTAACCGGAACGGCGGCCCGGCAGGGAATTCTCCCCACGGAACCGCCCCTCTCCTGCACGCACTCTTCAGGAGTACCGCGAATGATGAATGCCCTGTAAAATAAATAAAGGCTGGCTTTCATTGCGCGGCCCATCCTTCGCGATCGCGAAAAGGTATCCACGGTATCCACAATATGTCGCAAAACAACGGTAGCTCCACCAGTCTCCGCCTCAAAACCGGCCTTGCTGAAATGCTAAAAGGCGGCGTAATCATGGACGTGACGAATGCTGAGCAGGCTTCGATTGCCGAAAAGGCGGGGGCCGTTGCTGTCATGGCGCTTGAGCGCGTACCGTCGCAGATACGCGCGGAGGGCGGGGTGGCGCGGATGGCGTCGCCGAAAAAGATTCGCGAGATTATGGCGACTGTGTCGATTCCGGTGATGGCGAAGTGCCGCATCGGACATTTTGCGGAAGCGCAAATCTTGCAGGAGCTTGGCGTCGATTACATTGACGAGTCCGAAGTGCTCACTCCCGCCGACGAAGCTCACCACGTCGACAAGCACGCCTTCAAAGTTCCGTTCGTCTGCGGCGCGCGCAATCTTGGAGAAGCCCTGCGCCGCATCGCTGAGGGCGCGGCCATGATTCGCACCAAAGGTGAAGCTGGCACTGGCGACGTAGTCCACGCCGTCAAGCACATCCGGCAGATCGTGCAGGAGATGAAAATTCTCACCGTCCTCGGCGAAGAAGAACTCTACGCCAAAGCCAAAGAGCACGGCGCCCCCTACGAACTGGTACGGATGGTTGCGAAAACCGGCAAGCTCCCCGTACCAAATTTCTCCGCCGGAGGGATCGCGACCCCGGCCGACGCGTCGCTCGTGATGCAGCTCGGCGCCGAAGCCGTCTTCGTGGGCAGCGGCATCTTCATGAAAGACAGCACCACCTTCGCCGACCCCGTGGAAGCCGAAAAGCGCGCTCGCGCTATCGTCAAAGCCGCCACGCACTTCAACGATCCTAAAGTGTTACTTGAAGTCAGCGAGGATTTGCAGGGAGCGATGAAAGGGCTGGCTGTCGCAGGGTTGGATGAGGCGCAGATGCTGCAGACTAGGGGATGGTAGAGTGTCGCTTTGCCTGGCGAAGGGTCCGCTTGAGTTTCTGTGCGGCTGAGCTTTTGGGTGGCGCAGCGCCTTTGGTGCTGCGGAAAAGCTACCCTAGAGTTTCAGGCTTTAGCCCCGAGGTGCTTGAAACTGCCTCAAAGTTGTTTGGAGTAAAAATGCACCTCAGCGGCTAAAACCGTCTGGTTTTATGAGCGCATGAATCGCAGCGCTTAAGCGCTGCGCCACACAAAGGCAGTAACTGCAGGATTTGCCTAGGCAACCAATCCAAGCCGCTCGGGTGCAGGGTCTAACAACAATCCCAGCGATGCCGAGCAATAGGGATATTGCTCCGGCTCAACAGCCAACCCTCTCTTCACAGCATTTCGCCGAATGTATTCGCGAAAAGCAAAATACTCTTCGGCATTTCTTACGCGCCGGTCGTAGTAGCTGGGCTGCCAGATCTCATGCGCAAAAGCTAATTCTTTTTTTGCTCGATAGGAAAATCCTCCTTTAATTAGCTGCATGGTTCGCTCCAGAGTCTCGAGAGGAGAGATCAATAGATGAAAGTGGTCCGGCATGACCACAAATTCATGCAGTAGATACTTTTCTTGTTTGCGATAGTGGAGCATGACATCGACAAACAGACCAGCCATTCTGTCGGACTGCAGAATGTTCCGCTTCTGAAAGGTGGAAGCGGTGATGAAGTAGCAGCTGTTTCCAGTGTTGCCTCGGCGAGGAGCGGCCATGGAATGCACCTCAGCGGCTGAAGCCGCTGTCTGTGGGCCAACTCTATCGCAGCGCCGAAGGCGCTGCGCCACCCAAGGGCAGGAATTTTTTCTGCAGCGTGCCGATTTGGAAACTGAGCTAGAATGGCTGAGAAAGAAACTGGACGCCCGCGCCATCGTCAAAGCCGCCGCACTTCAACGACCCTAAAGTGTTACTTGAAGTCAGCGAAGATTTGCAGGGAGCGATGAAGGGTCTGGCTGTGGCGGGAATGGATGAGGCGCAGATGCTGCAGACTAGGGGATGGTAGGGACTCCGCACAGAGCGCTTCTG
>JBAPOI010000844.1:0-2522 GCA_049279555.1 Candidatus Sulfotelmatobacter sp. | reverse complement strand
CTCTCGCCCTCTATTAAGTAATGGGGAAAAATCTAAGAAAAAAATTCACACGACCAAAGAAAGTCCCGTCTCGGCCCGAATCTTGTCGACGGCGGCGTCGGCGCTCGGGATTCTGGCCGAGTGCTGGACCGGGGGCGGGGCGAGTTCGGCGAGGGTGTCACACCCCATCAAGCCATCGATGCCGCCGCGATAATTGCTTATCGCCAGTCAGTCCGATGCTGCACGTCGATCAGGCAAAGCAAGCTCGTTTTACGCGCAGATTTCAGCGGACGAATTGCATTTGCGAAGAAATTCCGCGCTGGGAAAAATTTCTCACCGCTGTTCTATCGGCTGGTAGTCAATTGCCGCCACAGAACTTAGTTTTATACCAAAGCTATTACCAAAACACGATTCGAGACGAACGCGGTCCGAACGGCACAGTTATTGCCAAAGCCTGCGACGGAACCATGCCTGGGGCTGTCATTGTTGCCTATAGCTCCTCCCTCTCCCCCGAGGTGTCAGCCCCAGGCTTTTATACTTTCTGTTGCGGTGAGGGATGGATCATCCGTGGGCAGCAGTGATAATATCACTAGCTAAGATCGCCAATATAAGCCCACCATCAAGCCAGCCAAGACGGCCAGCAGCGCCCCACACGGTTTGGCGTATCACTCCGCCAACCTCTGGCAGTGGATTTTCAGCTCGCTCAGCAGCTCGTCAGTTCTAGCGACTAGGGCGAGCGTCTCATCATCGGCCTTGATTCCCACTGAGCCAATAGAAATAGCGGGCGTGCTCGCCAATTTGCTGCGCCAAGAATCCAGTATATTGCGGAATCAGTTGATGTTTCCTGGCTTGCTAGTCAAAATACCCATAATATGGTGGGGGACTTGCATGTTTCTTATGCGCGTCTCATAATTGGCTCACTGAGCGATGGTAGAACATACTCATGTTCGGGGAGTGTTGGGAAAGACCAATTGGGAAAGGAAGAATACTAATACGATAGTGGTCAACCTGCGGGATGAGGATACATCCCCGTTGCGGAACAGAAAGCGGCAATCGGTATCGCAACGTCGGAACCAACACTCGGAGTATCATCATGTCTACGAATCGTATTCTGCTTTGCGCGGCGCTTGCTTGTGCTGCGGTTGTCTTGTTTGTCGGAAATGCAAAGGCCATAGATGTCGCACAAGCCGAGGCGTCGCCCAGCGGCACAGCCGTAACGCTCGACAGCAATCCTGTCGTTACCTATCTCGCCTCGGTGCCACAGACGCTGGACGGTTACACGTATACCAACTATGCCATTTTGGCAAACGACGGTACCGGCTCGCTGGAACTCTTCGGCCACCTGCCCGGTGCTTATGTGCCGGCGCTTGGCGATGCAATTTCGGTATCGGGAACATATTCACCGTTCAACAGCATCCCCGAAATTGGAACAATGACGGCACTCTCGCAGGTGTCCACTGGCAACAACGTTGCGGGTGCGCTTACCGGCGGAGGGACGACCCCCATTCCAACAGTCGTGACGATACCGCAATTGAATGCGATGTCATCGTCGCTTAACTACAGCATCTTGGAGTATTACTTGGAGGTTGATAATGTGTCGTTGGTTCAAACAAGCCCCGTGGCGGCTGGGCCGACATTCGCTACGCACGCCAACACCACGTTGACTGCTACCGACCTTGGTGCCAATACCCTTACAGTCTTCCAATATGCTAGCTCGTATTCGGCGGCAGGTGCGCTGGGTGGAACGCCAGTTCCTGTAGGTCTGGTCGACATGTTTGGCATTGCCGACGTCTTCAGCGGCACTACTGAATTCATCCCCTTCTCTTTCACCGCCGTGCCTGAGCCGTCTACGTTTGTCCTGGGCGGTCTGTCGCTGCTGGGATTGATGGCGGTGAAAAAGCTTCGCTGGACCAGCACTTAAATTGTCTTGGAACGGTATTCATTATTGTCAGAATGGAACCGCTGAGGATTCCGCGCTAGTTTAGCGCTTGCCAGTCGACACAAGTGGTCGCCATTCTTGTTATTGTCGGACGCTCATTGGCCGTCGCCCCCGGCCAATGGGCTAGCGCAAGCCAGCGTTAGGCTGCCGCTTCGAGCAGCACAACAGATCATCTAACTTCGCCGAACTAAGCCCACCATCAAGGCAGCCAAGACGGCCAGCACGAAGGTGCTAGGCTATTAGCTTGACGAAGAAAGTATTCGTCGAAATGCCACGCCGGAATAAGCGCCACCAAAGGCAAAAACGAGCGCTAAGAGACTGCCGAAATTATGCGATTCAATTATTCCATACAGCGGTATCCAAACGCCAACGCATAACGCCCAAAGCCAGGGCCTTACAGGCTCAATTGCAGCGAATAAAAAAGATGCTGCGAAAACAGCCACCGCCGTGATGCCCGCATCGTCCCAATTCGGACGAGAATCGACATAGGCAATTAGCACGCCAATTGCGATTGGAATGCCAATCAATGTATTTTGCATACTGTGTTCCTTCTGAATACCAACCCAAACGCCAAGACGGCCAGCACAAACGTGCTTGGCTCGGG
>JBAPOI010000843.1:0-1579 GCA_049279555.1 Candidatus Sulfotelmatobacter sp. | reverse complement strand
GCATATATACCCAAAACATCGACCACCGATTAGTCGCCGCTCCTCAGGATGACACTACTTCCCAGATGCTAGACTGACTCCTCGTCGATTCGCGCTCAACTCATGCCTTCCCAGGACAAAAAGCTGGGTCTCATCGCTGGCAATGGCACGTTTCCACTGCTGGTGCTGGACGCGGCGCTGGCGCAGGGGTTTGAGGTTATCGTTGTCGCGATCAAAGAAGAAGCTTCGGCGGAGATTGAGTTGCACGGGGCCGTCGCTGTTCACTGGCTGTCGTTGGGCGAGCTTTCGAAGTTGATCGAAACTTTTCAGCGTGAGGGCGTGCGGCGGGCCATCATGGCTGGTCAGGTAAAGCATAAGCAGATTTTTTCCGCCATTCGGCCAGATTGGCGGCTGGCCAAGCTTCTGCTTTCGTTGACCACGCGTAACACCGACAGTTTGCTGGGCGCGGTGGCCAAGGTGCTTGCCGATGAAGGCATCACTTTGGAGAGCTCTACTTCTCTGCTGGAGCCGCTGCTGGTGAAAACTGGAGTGCTGACGCGGCGCGCGCCTACCGAGCAGGAACGCAAGAACATCGACTACGGCCGCGCCGTGGCGCGGCAACTGGCGCAGCATGACATTGGCCAGACCGTGGTGATCGGGGAATCGGCGTGCGTGGCGGTGGAAGCGATGGAGGGCACGGACGCTACCATCGAGCGGGCGGGGCAGATTATGGGATCGCTCCGCGGTGACGCGTCCACGCTGAGCCGCGCGCTTACCGTCGTAAAGATTGCGAAACCGAATCAGGATATGCGGTTTGACATTCCTGTGATTGGGGTGAAGACCATTCAAGTGATGGGAGTGGCTGGTGCGACCTGCCTGGCGCTGGATGCGGGGAAATGTTTGATGCTGGATGGAGAAAAGATCGTCGAAGCGGCGGATGCGGCTGGGATTTCGATTGTGGCGGATTAGGTCGCGAAAGATAGGTTAGTCCGCTCCACCCGATCGACGTGCTGCACGTTGCGCCGTAGCGGGACGTTTGCGCATCTCATGCCAGGCTCGGGTGAGATCGTGCGCGGTCTGCAAGTTCATCCAAAACTCTGCGGAGTTCTTGAAATATCCGGCTAGAAGCAGGGCTGTCTCGGCGGTCACTCCGCGCTTTCCACGCACAAGTTCGTTCACCCGGTTCAAGGGGATGGCGAGCGCCCGTGCCAGTTGGGCTTGGGTCAGGCCCATCGGCTCGAGGAATTCCTGCAAGAGAATCTGACCGGGATGGGTGGCGATGCGACGACTCGGCAGCATTGCGCTCCTCCTCAGTGATAGTCCGTACATTGCACGTCGATTGCGTTGCCGCTGGTGAATCGGAATACAACCCGATACTGATCGTTCACGCGCAAGCTGTAAAACCCCATCCAATCGCCCCGCAGCTTTTCTAACCGGTTTGACGGCGGGACGCGCAAGTCTTCCAGGGTTGTGCTGGCGTTCAGCAGGTCGAGCTTGACCTGCACGCGCGCCCATAATACCCGCGCAATTTTCCTGGCGGGTTTTGTGTCGCAGCCGTGGAAGATGTCTTCCGTCGTCTTGTCTCCAAAGGAGACAATCA
>JBAPOI010000842.1:0-2546 GCA_049279555.1 Candidatus Sulfotelmatobacter sp. | reverse complement strand
GTTTCACGCGCCTCATTCATGTCCCTCCCGGCTTCAATCCCGACCATCTCATCTCCATGCAACTCACTTTGTCGGGGCCGCGCTATCGCGACAACGAACCGGCCGTCGTCAACGCGTACCGATCGATAGAAGAACGCATCGCGCGGGTACCGGGAATCACCAATGTGGGAGCGGTCGCGGTACTACCGCTTACCAACGCGGTTTCCTGGGGGGGCATGAAGGTGGAGGGCTATGTACCGCCGCCCAATCAGCCCGAGATACAGTTCGATCTGCGATCGGCCACACCCGGGTACTTCCGCACTCTGCAGATCCCCATCCAAGAGTGGCCGGGTATTCTCCGATTCGGACACCACGAAGGGTGAGCCCGTTATCGTAGTCGATCAGAAGATGGCTGACTTCTTTTGGCCACATCAGGCTGCCGTGGGGAAGCGGGTCCGTTTCGGCGGCAGCGATCCCGCCAAGGATCCATGGCGAAGGATTGTGGGTGTCGTCGGAACCGTCAAGCAGTACGGGCTCGACATCGACCTGCGGATGGTCGTCTACCTTCCGCATTCCCAGTTTTCCAATAACAGCATGTACCTTGTCGCCCGCTCAACGGAACCTGCCGATACCATGGCAGCGGTCATGGCGCGGGAAATTCATACCATCGAGCCGAGCGCCCCGATTTTCGACGTGAAAACCATGCAGGAGCGCGTAGCTCTCTCCACCTCCCGCCAGCGATTTTCCATGATGCTACTGGAGTCGTTTGCGCTGTTTGCGTTGGTTCTCGCGGTGGTGGGTCTGTACGGCGTGATCTCATACCAAGTGGAACAGGCCACGCGGGACATCGGCATTCGAACTGCCCTCGGCGCTCAGCCCCGCGACGTGCTGGCCTTGGTGCTCAGCCAGGGAGCGAAGCTCGCCGCCATCGGTGGGGCGCTGGGGCTGACAGGGGCTTTGATTTTTTCCCGCGCCATGGAGAGTATGCTGTTCGGCGTAAGTGCCAGAGACCCCAGTACATTCGCCCTGGTAGTTCTGATCGTGGTCCTGGTGGCTTGTTCAGCTGCCCTGGTGCCTGCTCTCCGCGCGTCGCGGATTAGCCCCATGCAGGCCCTGCGATACGAGTAAACGCACGCTGGACCGGGACGCCAGATACAGCCGACGTTCCGATATTCATCGCTAACCGAGAATCGCCGCGCGGGCATGAAGGTCCGCACGACGACCCGATGGATTTCGATCTGGTTCGCTGTCCCTACGCTTACTTCTGCGGTCCCGTTTGCGAGCCAGCGCCTGTTTGACTCGCTTCTTCTGGCCGGGCTTTAAATAGAAGGCGTGCCGCTTGATGTCCGCGATGATGCCTTCTTGCAATACCTGTCGCTTAAAGCGTTTGAGTGCGCTCTCCAGGCTCTCGCCATCTTGAAGCCGAACTTCCGCCAACGGAACTCACCTCGGTTTCTTGTCGATCCTCGCAGTGTCAGCTTCCCGCGCGGGACAATCTCCCAATCCTCACAGTCAATTACCACAGAACGACAATGAAGTTAACCTTGGTACGTGAAGAACACGCAGCAAGGTAGGCGCACGCCAGACAGATCAGCTCCCTACGTAAGGATTCGAGTTGCTCCTTGGGTGGCAGCGGATGCTGCGCCCTTTTTTCCTCACCACCGGAGTCGCGAAAAGAGCAAACAATTTATGATTGAGGGTTGCTCCGGCTACTTGCCTCGCCATGAAGAAGTTCATTAATCGCCCCGAAGATGTTGTCGAAGAGATGTTGCAAGGGTTCGTCACACTTCACCCTGGCTCAGGCCGCCTCGCAGGGCACAGTGTCATCGTTAGAGCTGATGCAGCGCGAGCGAGAGACAAGCAGGTAGCGGTCATCTCGGGTGGAGGCAGCGGTCATGAGCCCGCCCACGCGGGTTACATTGGCGCGGGAATGCTGAGCGCGGCGGTGGTGGGCGAGGTTTTCAGTTCCCCTAGCAGCGATTCCGTATTTGCAGCCATTAAAGCGGTCGCCGGGAAGGCCGGCGCGCTCCTCGTCGTCAAGAACTACACGGGCGACCGGCTTAACTTTGGTCTTGGGGCTGAAATGGCGCGCGCCGACGGTATTGACGTCGAAATGGTCATTGTCGATGACGACGTCGCCCTGAAAGGAACCGAGCTCGCTGGGGGCGCACGCGGTCTTGCGGGCACGGTGTTCATTCACAAGATTGCCGGTGCGGCGGCTACAGAAGGCAAGAGCCTTGAAGAGGTGGCCGCTGCGGCCAAAGCGGCAATCGAGTCGTTGGCAACGATGGGTGTTTCGCTCTCGGCTGGAACGTCGCCGGCAGTTGGCAAGCCCAGCTTTGAGCTAGGCGACGGACAAATGGAGCTGGGTCTCGGCATTCACGGCGAACCAGGAGTGAAGCGGATGGACTTGCCGCCTGGAGACGAGCTGACGGAAACTTTGCTGGCCGAAGTCTTGAAATACGGGAGATTTGGCGACCAGAAGCGAGTCGCCGTGATGGTAAACAATCTTGGAGCAACTACAGAAATGGAACTAGCTATTATTGCCCGCCACGTAGTCCCTGTTC
>JBAPOI010000841.1:0-6448 GCA_049279555.1 Candidatus Sulfotelmatobacter sp. | reverse complement strand
GGAAATCGGAGTATTCGAAGGCTGGCGCAGGTTGTGGCCCATGATGGAAGCCGAGAAGGCCGCATATGCCGGCTACATCGGAATGAAGATTCTGTTGGCCATCGGCGCTGGAATCATGGTTGCAATCGCCACCATGATTTTAGGTTTGCTCATTGCCATTCCGACCATCGGGCTGAGTATCATCGCAATCGTTACCGGCAAAACCGCCGGACTAACCTGGAATGCTTACACGATCACCCTGGCTGTAGTCATCGGCAGCGTCCTGCTCGCAATTTTTCTGTTTCTCGTTGCGCTGATTTCCGTTCCGGTCATCGTTTTCTTTCCCGCTTACTCAATCTATTTCTTCGCGTCGCGATATCCTGCTCTCAGTGCGTCGCTTTATGCTTTGGCACAACCGGCGCCGCAACCCTTCGTCGCCCCTCCCATCCCGCCGCAACAACCACCGCCGTTGCCACCAACTCCTCATCCCGCGTGATAACCGGCACGCGCTCTTGCTGCTTTAACTCAGTGCTGCGGATCTTTGAGCCTGCTTCTGCTTTCGTCCGGCCATGAAAACCGGCGGCCAATAATGCACTTCACAATCACGTGATCGGTCGAACGCGTGGTTCCCACACCGACACCAAAATTGAACTCCCACTGCGGCCCGAAATCCACATCGATCGACGGAAAGAACTGCTGTTGCTGGTCTCTAAGCGCATCAAAGCCGGTGATCGAACCGTATGCCGCGTAGTATTCAAGCCCGCCCGCAATCTTCTTGGTGAAGTCATAACTGAACTTCGCATTCGGCGAGAAGGTCACTCCCTGGTTCACGCTGGGTCCATGCCATGAGCGATCCAGCGCCGGATTAAACGCCAGGTACCACGGCCCAATTTTCTTGTCGATGATCGGCCGGATTTCCCAGGTCCACGTGTCCGGCGAAAATGCGGCGCGCTGATAACCAATTTCATTCGATAAACTCACGCCCACCGGCCAATGCCATCGCTCGGGCGCGCGTACCCTTGGCCGGATGTGGTCGCCCACCCATTGCCAACCGCCGTCTGATTGAATGCTGGTAAAAACGTAAAACCCAACCTCAGCCCAGTCATTGATTCCCTGCGTGATTTCGAGCGTCTCATGCTCGGCATGGTTCGTTGGCAGCATCCCGTCCTGTAATGCCTTGCTTCCCTCGACCGTGAAATTGGAGTGAATCTCGACCATCGTCGCCCGCGGTGCAACGGTGTCAGCCCCATACACCTGAATCTCATAGTTATCCTGCGCAGCCGCAGGCGGGGCAAGGCTCAAGGCAAGTAGGAGTGTGGCAAGAACCGAAACAATATCGAGACGAGAAGTGCGCGCCACACCCGAGTATACCTTCTCGTAGACGCTCTCCAAACGCGTTGTCATTCCGAGCAGGCGGCCCTAAATGCATTGTCATTCCGAGCAAAGCGAGGAACCTTGGTGTTCGCTGGAACCCTGACCCTGCCCCAGGTGTCTGATGTTGCAGACACGCGCGTGCCGAATATGAGCCAAGGAGCTTTTCATGGCAATGTCAATGGCAGGCGGAGGTGCGCGCGGCCCGCAGATTAACATCACACCGCTGATCGACGTGCTGCTGACGCTGATCATCGTCTTTATGGTCGTCGTGTCGATGGACAAAGAACAAGGAGAGACCGCCCAAATTCCACAGCCCGATCAGAAGCAAACACAAAACATCGCGCAGCCCCGCACCGTCGTCATCCAAGTCGTTTGGACAAAGGACGATCAGCCCCCAACCGTAAAGATCAACCAGGACTGCGTACGCTGGGAAGACCTCGAAACCCGCCTCGCGGAGATATATTTGAAGCGCGCCGAAAAAGTAGCCTTCGTTCGCGGCGACGCCGACGTCGACTTCCAGTACGTTGCCGACGTAATCGACCTGGCGCACCACGCCGGCGTGCAGCGGGTAGGGCTGCTGACCGTGGAGAAGTAGCAGGGGAATAAGGCAATACACCTCAAGATTTTATTGGAGATTGACGGGAAGCCCTCTAGAATAAAGCAATGGTCGCTTGGCAGGACTTCTTCGAGAGCAAGCCGAACGTGTGCGAGGGAGAAGTCTGCGCTGCCGGGACACGAATCTCCGTAACCGTAATCCTCGACAGCCTAGCGGACGGTTCGACTAGGGAAGAGATTCTTCGCAGCTATCCAACTCTTAAGCCAGCCCATATAGACGCGGCTCTCCGCTACGCGGCGGAACTCGCGCACGAAGAGCGCCTCGTTCCGATCCGCGCCAAATGAAATTCAAGCTCGATGAGAACCTGCCGTGCGAACTAGCGGAAGATCTCATGCGTCTCGGCCATGAAGCTGACACGGTTTTCAGTGAGGGATTGGCCGGTGCAGATGACTCAACTGTGATTGAGGCAGCTCAGTCATCAGGTCGCATCCTAATGACTTTGGATAAGGGCATCGCCAGTTTATTGCAATATCCGATTCATAAGCACAGCGGCACGGTGCTGTTCCGCCCAGACGAATCGGGAAGGAAGGAAGTCCTCTTGTTTGTCAGGTCTCGGCTTGACACTCTTCTTACTGTTCGACTTTCCGGTCGGTTGACGGTGGTCGGTCCCACTCGCATTCGTGTTCGCGAATTGAACCCTCCTAGTTCCTCGCCCGATTCTTAATCCAAATCGGCGTCCCCAAAAATCCAAAAGCCTCTCGTATCTGGTTCTCCAAGAACCGCTGATAAGAAAAATGCAGCTTCACCGCGCGGTTGGTGAACAGCACAAACGTCGGCGGAGCAACTGACGCCTGCGTCATATAAAGAATTTTCACCCGCGAGCGCATCGGAACCGACGCCCGCTCGAAGTCCACAGTCTCGATAAAGCGGTTCATAGCCGACGTCGAAATCCGCTTCCGCCGCTCGGTCGCAACCTTCTCGATCAGAGGAAAAATCTTCTCCGTACCCTTGCCGCTCTGAGCCGAGATAAAAACAATGGGCGCATAGTTCAGAAATTTCAGGTCCCAGCGCAACCGCTCCTCATAAGCTTCACGGTCGCCCGGACGCTTGCTCTCCCGCATCCGCATCGCCTTCGACGGCCTGCCCGGTTTCTGCGCGCCGCCCGTGACCAGGTCCCACTTGTTCACCACAATAATCATCGAGCGCCCGCTCTCGTGCGCGTAACCCGCAATCGCGGCATCGAGCTGGCTCACGCCCTCAGTAGCATCGATTACCAGCAACGCGATGTCTGCCCCCTCAAGATGCTTGCGCGCCATCACGACAGAAAGCTTCTCCGCCATTAGATGAGTCTTGCCCTTGCGGCGAATGCCCGCCGTATCGATAAATCGAAAGCGCCGCCCGTTCCGCTCCACGATTTCATCCACCGCATCCCGCGTGGTTCCGGGAATCGGCGACACAATGGCCCGGTCCGACGCGGTCAGGCAATTCAGTAGCGTTGACTTACCCACGTTCGGATGACCGATGATTGCAACCTTGGTTTCATAAACGGGCTCGGTCTTGGTCTCGGACCCCAATTCATCGCCTGCTAGTAATAGTTCTCCCTGTGCTTCCTCTGTGCTCCCTGTGTTCTCTGTGTTTAGCTCTTTGAAACTCGGCAAAACCTCCAACACCGCATCCAGCAAATCGTCGATCCCGCGCCCATGCTCCGCCGAGATCGGAAACATCTGCTTAATCCCCAGCCGATGAAATTCATCGACAATCGACGCCTGCTTTTCGCTGTCCGCTTTATTCACCGCCAGAAAAAGCGGCCGCCCCGTCCTGCGCAGCAGCCGCACCAACTCCATATCTGGCCCCGCAAGCTCGGCTCGCCCGTCGACCACCATGACGATCGCCGCAGCTTCATCAAACGCAACCCGCGCCTGTCGAAAAATTTCCGATGGAATAAAATCCTTGTCCTCCGGAAGAATGCCACCGGTGTCAATGATCCGCATGTGCCGGCCCCGCCACTCCGCATCGCCGTAAAGCCGGTCGCGTGTGATGCCCGGTTCATCGCCCACAATGGCGCGCCGCGAGCCAACAATGCGATTAAACAAAGTGGACTTGCCTACGTTCGGTCGTCCGACGATGGCAACCGTCGGAACGCCCGCCGCGGTAGTGGCGAGAGTGCTGGTCGAATTGTAAGTAGGTTGAGTCAATATGAAGGTCTAGCGCCGAGGGTTCACAGTGTGGGGACAGCCGCCCCCGGCTGTCCTTGGGTCGCAAGACCCAATGGTTTTTGTCGCGACTGATGCAACCAAGCCGGAAGCTCTATTATAGAGGTTCCCGTGGCCCTAGGCTCCCAATCCGTCTCTTCTTCGCCGAATCGCTCTGCGCCCGGCGGAAAAGACGCTTCCAAGGCTTCCGCATCAACCCTCTATCAGTTCTTCTCTCCCGGAGGAGTCCTCGCCCGCACGCATCCCGCCTACGAATTCCGCCGCGGGCAACTGCAAATGGCCGAGGCCGTCGAGAAGGCTCTCGAAGAAAAGCGGCACCTCATTGTCGAAGCCGGCACCGGTACAGGAAAAACGCTCGCCTACCTGATGCCGGTCATCCGCTCCGGCAAACGCGTGATCATCTCCACCGGCACCAAAAATCTGCAGGAGCAACTCTTCTACAAAGACATTCCGTTTCTCGAGCACGCTCTTTTCGGCGACTCGGGGACGCGCCTTTCGGTTTGCTACATGAAAGGCCGCAACAATTATCTCTGCCGCAAGAAGCTCTATGATCTCACCGATCAGCCCGTACTCAGCGACTTGCAGGAGATTGACCAGTATCGCGCGATTGCCGCGTGGGAAAAGGCAACCGCCACCGGCGACCGCGCCGAGCTTGCCGAACTCCCCGAGACCAGCCAGCTCTGGCACAAGCTCGATGCCCGCTCCGACGCCTGCATCGGACAGAAGTGCAGCGAATTCGAGCGCTGTTTCATCACCGAAATGCGCCGCCGCGGCATGGAGAGCGACATCGTCATCGTCAATCATCATCTCTTTTTCGCCGATCTCGCCATCAAGCTCCAGGCCGATGGTGCGCCCGATGCCGGCATTCTGCCCGAGGCAGCGGCGGTCATCTTCGACGAAGCCCACGAGTTGGAAGATGTCGCCGGAAATTATTTCGGCATCTCGGTCAGCAATCTGCGCGTCGAAGACCTTGCCCGCGACGTGGAAACATCGCTCCAGCACAACCGCATGATGTCCGCTTCGCTCTCCGGAGCATTGGGCAGCCTGCGCGAGCGGTCGCAATTCTTCTTCTCGCTGCTGCCGCCGGGCGAAGGTCGCTTTGCCTTCGAAACCCGCCCTGAATTTCTAGAAGAAAACGGCGATGAGTTCCTCGCGCTCAATCAGGCGCTGACTCGCCTCTCGGGCGAACTCGAAGGCTTGCCGCAGAAGCCCGAGGAAGTTTTCAACTTCGTGCGGCGCGCTCAGGAGATCCAGATGCAACTCGGGTTCGCGATGGAATCCGACGATCGCAACACCGTTTTTTGGATCGAGCGCCGCGGCGGCCGAGGAAACTACCGTGAAGGCCAGACCACAAGTAAGGGCGCTTCAGCCCCTGAGGGAAACCGCGGCAGACAAAACGTCTTTTTGCAAGCTACCCCAATCGACGTCGGCCCAATCCTGCGCGAGTGCCTGTGGTCAAAACTCGAGTGCGCGGTCCTGACTTCCGCCACGCTCGCCGTCGGAGGAGGCTTCGAATACATCCGCCAGCGCCTGGGCATGGAGCATGCCCGCGAATCCGTGCTGCCTTCACACTTCAGCTACGAGAGTCAGGCTCTGTTCTACGTCCCGCCCGATCTCCCCGATACTCGTACGCCGCAGTTCAGCGCGAAGGCCGCCGAGCGCATTCGTCAACTGCTCGAAATCACTCGCGGCCGCGCCTTCGTTTTATTCACCAGCTACGCACAGATGAACGACATTTACAACCGCCTGCTCGGCGAACTTGAGTACCCCATGCTGCGCCAGGGCGACGCGCCGAAAAGCGCCCTTCTCGACGAATTCCGGCTCACGCCTCACGCCGTCCTCTTCGCCACTTCATCGTTCTGGCAGGGAGTCGACGTACAGGGCGAGCAGTTGAGTTGCGTCATCATCGACCGCTTGCCGTTCGCGGTTCCCAGCGATCCAGTCGTCGCCGCGCGCGTGAAAGCAATCGACGCCGACGGCGGAAACGCGTTCTTTCAGTATCAGGTTCCCGCAGCCGTAATCACCCTGAAACAAGGCTTCGGACGCCTCATCCGCTCCCTCCACGACCGCGGCCTTCTCGTCCTGCTCGATAACCGCATCCTGAAAAAACAATACGGCCGCGTCTTCATCGAAAGCCTGCCAAATTACAAGAAGACTACCGACATGCGAGTGGTCGAGGATTTCTTCGGCTGCGAGGAATAAGCATGTAGGGACAGCCGTCCTCGGCTGTCCATCGAGCGCAGCTCGATCCGCTTTGCTTCCCACGGGCGCAGACTGGGAACTACCTCCCGCCTACACATACTCCCGCTCCGCCCGTCGGATCTCC
>JBAPOI010000840.1:0-1561 GCA_049279555.1 Candidatus Sulfotelmatobacter sp. | reverse complement strand
ATCATGCTGCGCTCTCCGCCCCGCAGGACCTCGAGACCAGCGATCCGCCTGCCGTCGGACCCCACGAGCAGCCGCTCGACGCGGGCATTGGTGCGAAGCTCGACGTTGGGGTGCCCCAGCGCTTCTTCGACGCCGCAGCTCTCTGCATCCATCTTGCCGTGCCCGGCGTCTGGAAATGCATCCCACGGCGTCTTCGCGCGTTGCAGCCATCTCTCAATGTCGATGCCGAGCGGCAGCGGAAACGGGGAGAGACCCACGCCCTTCAGGCGTTCGCGGACCTTTGCGATCGCTGGCTCATCAGGCACAGGGCTAAATGGATAGGGCTTGGAATGTCGCGGCTCGGTGCAATCGAAGCCCAGGGCGCCGCGGACCCGATAAAGCTTTTCCGCGGCCGTATACCACGGCTCCAGCTCTTCATAGGAGAACGGCCAACCCGGGGTCGTTCCGCCCCGATGAACGATTGGCTCGAAGTCCTGCGCTCGGTAGCGGGTAAGCACCGCTCCGTAGAATTTCGTATTCCCGCCGACGTAATAGTAGTTGCCCGGATTGAACGGCCGTCCAGCGCCGTCCAGCCAGAATTCCTTGGGTCTGAATGTCCCGCGCTGAAAAATCGCTCGCGGGTCACGAACGGCGGCGCTATCTGTGAGCCGCTCGCCACGCTCGAGAATGAGGATCCTCACCCCGGAGGGCGCGAGGCCGGCGGCGAATGTCGCGCCCCCCATTCCCGAGCCGACAACCAGGACGTCAACTTCGTCCCGGCCTGGCATCAAATCCTCTCGCGGCGTCGGCTTCATGAGCGCATGGCGACGACCGGCGTGCCGTCCCGCACGCGTTGCAGGGGTCAGATCCGTCGGGTGGTCGCGGGATCGAACAGCACCGCCTTATCGAGGTTGAACGCAAATGCGTGGCTCTCCCCGACGCGGACATCGGCGTCGGCGCGCATGCGCGCGGTTACCTCCTTGCCGGCGATGTGGGTGACGACGAACGTGTCCGAGCCGGCCGGCTCGACAATCTCAACATTGGCGTCGAACGTCGCAACCGACTTTGCGTTGCGATCGACGCTTTCTCGGTCGTTCACGGCCTCCGGCCGAATTCCGAAGATCACTTTTCGGCCGTCGGCGAGCTTTCTCGTATCCGCGCCTGACGGCGCGGGGACCACGATCGGCTCGTGATCCTTGCGCTCGAGCACGACACTCGGCGCGCCATTTGCGTGGGCGACACGACCCTCGAGCAGGTTCATAGCCGGAGAGCCCATAAAATCGGCCACGAACAGATTCGAGGGCGTATTGTAGATCTCGGCGGGCGTGCCTACCTGCTGAAGCTCACCATCCTTCAGGACTGCGATCCGCGTGGCAAGCGTCATCGCCTCGATTTGATCATGCGTTACGTAGACGATCGTCGCGCCGGTTTGCTGATGAAGTCGCTTGATCTCCACCCGCATGTCGACGCGGAGCTTGGCGTCGAGGTTGGATAGGGGCTCATCGAAAAGAAACACGCGCGGCTGACGCACGAGCGCGCGCCCCATGGCGACCCGCTGCCGCTGGCCGCCGGAGAGCTGGCT
>JBAPOI010000839.1:0-5490 GCA_049279555.1 Candidatus Sulfotelmatobacter sp. | reverse complement strand
CTACAGGCCGCTCATATTGACTCACGGGACGTTCGCTGAATTCGTTTTCTTCCCAGATCTGCCCAAGAGGCATTTAACGCCTTGATATTGGAAGCGGATATGGCCCGGATGGTCTACTACCAATTGTTGACATCGCGCGATAACGGGCATCGAGGATTGACCGGTGGGGAGTCCAAGGGGCGATTTCGGCAGTCCAGCACCCGTGGCCAGGAAGCGCTAAGGAAAATCAAACCCCTAGGGAAAATCAAACCCTAGGAAACCCAACGTGGTTCTAGCGACAAGTGCTTCGCAGAGCTAAGAAAGGCGCTGAGTGTGGCGGGCCATAGGGTTGCTTCCCTTGTAAAGCGGTGGCCCTCTTAGTCGCTGGCTGGTCGCATTTTGCAACACTGATCTTTCGCCATGAAGGCAATTCTCTCTCCATTCCCCGCAAGGATCAAGCTCAAATTCAGCCACTACCATCTAGGCCAACCATGTCGGGTGCTTTAGTAACGCATACCTTGTTCATCTTCGTGCGCTTTTACTCCGCGCTTTCCCGTGAATTCGGGAATGAGGGGAGCAACCTTGTCAGACGCACCTGTGGCGAGATATACGGTTCGCGAGGGGAATGCGATCTCGGTTCCTGCCTCTCTCACGATATTCATAACACTGAACAATAGCTCTTCCTGGATCGCGAGGAAATCGTCCCAGTCACGGGCGATCACATAGGCAAAAATGTCCACGTCGAGGGAGAAAGTGCCGACCCGGAGAAAGCGGACGCGCACGGTAGATGAATCAATACCGGAATGCCCGGCGAGCAGTTTGCGGGCACCCGCAATGATGGAGCGGAGTTGCACCGGAGTGGTTTCATAGCGCAACCCGATGACTGGGTGAAACCAGAACTTGTCGCGCGCCGAAAGAGTTTCGAGGCTCATATTTGCAATCTGTCCGTTGGGCACAGAAACCAGCGTACGATCCAATGTGCGGATACGGGTTGAGCGAAGGCCAACATCTACCACCGTGCCCAAGACATCACCCAGCTTCAAAGTATCTCCCACCCGCACGGCTTGGTCCGTGATGAGCGAAACGCCAGCGATAACATTTTCGAGTGTCTTTTGCGCAGCGAGTGCAACCGCAATGCCACCTACACCGAGCCCAGCTAACGCAGTCGAGGGGTTGATTCCGAAGTAGTGAAGTGTGAAAAGCAAGCCCGCAAGAAGGACGAGTCCGTTTGTCCCCCTGCGGACCAGGCGCAACATTGCCGCTGATCCGCTCAGGCTGGGACGACGGGCGACTAGGTGGCCCTCTCCCCATCGGGTGAAGAGCACTATCAGCCAGAGGCTGGCCACTAAAACAATAATGAAGGCAGTCGTGGACCAGAACTGTCTTGCCAACAGGGGCAGGCCGACCCTTGATAGGAGCCCATAGATAAGAAGGGCGACCAGCAAGAGGCGGATCGGCCGCGGTAACACTTCGGGATTCTTGCGGCCGTCATATCGGAAGAGATAGCGCCGGCATGCACCGACACCCAAACCAATCAGACGGCTCAGCAGCCCGGTCAATACATATAAGAGCAGTACGCCCAAGACCGCCAGCCACTCGAAGAGAGGGATGCCCGCCAGTCGCGTCTTGACCAGGAATTCCGGCAGAAATTTCTCTACCGCTGGGGTACTTAATTCGTCAAAAACATCCGGAATCGATTTAAGGGTTTTTGGGGAAAAGAGCCAGGCTTTGCCTAACTTCCCACGATCTATACGTTCGACCAGAATGTCGAGATCGCCTTTCGATGTACTAATCGTTCCGATTAAATCTTCATCGGGGTTGAGCGGGTCGGGCATTGAGCCCTCTGGCTCATCGCTGATTTCGTTGAGCCGGGCAGGAAGGCGACGATCCAAAACCACAGCAAGTTCTTGTGCCAGGGTCTCGGCTTCTTCGCCACGCAAGGGAGTATTCAAATACAGGGCGGCGATTTCGAGGTTGCCCCGGCGGGCGGTATTGAAAAACCCTAGCACTGCCTTCCGCGGGGTGCTCCGGTTGAGGGGATCCTTCGGCGGTTCTGACGACTTCACTTCCGGGCTGGCAGTCTTAACGGAACCTAGCTGGGCCCATACCGCTGGAGAAAGCAGCGCGAACAAAACGGCTACGACGGCACATCCCACAGCCCTTACGCACTTGTCTGGTGTACTCATGAGATAGAATTCCAGTCGACATACCTATCGTTCAGACTCCGACGTGCGGGGCGCAGCGTACCTGCAGAATCTTCTTTGCGGATACAACTTCAGAGAACTGACAGAACTGCCAGTTAACCTACCAGTGCGATCACCTGCAAGCTACTTACGTTGTTTTGGGATTTCGCCATCGAGCACTGGAGGAGTAAGTGCCGCACAACAAGAATGAGGCGTTTCAGGAAAAAAACAAACTCAAGGCCAAAGAATACGAGCGCGAACTCCACAAGCTTCAGACTAAATTAGTGGAAATGCAAGCGTGGGTAACAGCCACTGGTGCCAAGATCGTACTTGTGTTCGAGGGCCGCGATGCCGCTGGCAAGGGTGGAGTGATTCAGCGCATTATGGAGCGCGTCAGCCCTAGGGTGTTCCGTCATGTGGCTTTGCCAGCTCCCACGGAGCGAGAAAAGTCACAGTTGTACGCGCAGCGATACATGAAGGAACTGCCGGCGGCTGGAGAAGTGATTATTTTTGACCGAAGCTGGTACAACCGCGCTCTGGTTGAGCACGTGATGGGTTTTTGCACTGACAAACAATATGCCGATTTCCTTCGTATGTGCCCCGGGTTCGAGTCGCTCGTGAAAAACAATGGTGTTTTCTTACTCAAGTACTGGTTTGAGGTCAGCGAATCGGAGCAGCACAGGCGTTTTCTGAAACGTATTGAGGACCCGATGCGAAGGTGGAAACTAAGCCCGATGGATCTCGAATCGCATCGCCGCTGGTACGACTATTCCCGCGCCCGGGACGCCATGTTTGCGGCTACTGATACGCCGCAGTCCCCTTGGTATGTTGTGCAGACTGATAATAAGGAGCGCGCTCGACTGAACTGCATCTCCCACCTCCTCAGCGTTCTGCCATGGAAGAAGATACCGACAGATAAAATCACCCTTCCAAAACGACAGAAACCTAAAGGATACAAAGCTCCGGACTGGAACTATCGTTGGATCCCTGAAAGGTATTGAATCGGGTGGCGTGTTTGCCGATACTGGCACGCTCTCCTGCCTGTTCTGACAGCTGACGGAAACATGGTCTTCCGATAACAGTCGTAACAACAAACTTCCAGCAAACACCTTTCAACAACCTGCACGAACCGCTGCTAGCCTTTTCTGCCCACCACCAACGGCCTGAACCCTTAGTAATTCATTTCGGTTCGGGCCATCCTTACTCAAGATATAGACTTCTGTCCTCAGGTCTGTGTACTGGTCGAAGGGGGCGCGGCTTTGGCCAGCCGCCGGCTGGATTTGTCGCTGTTAGAGGAATTGTCCACCCATCGGGGTGCAGAAAAGCAAATCCTTTCGGGGGATTCTGCTTTCTTTTTCTACAAATTGCACCCGACATACAGAAGGAGAACGCCAATGAGGAGGGTCAATACCAATACCGACAATGGGCTAAAAGTTGCCGACGAATCCAGCATGAGGAGGTCATCACGGGAGATTAAGAGGCGAGACGCTTGTGGTGGGAGATATTCGCGATAGTCTGTTGGCGAGTCCAAATAATAAATCGCTGACCATACGTAACAGTCGCCAACATAAAAGGCGTTCCCGCCGATTTCCTTCTTGAGATTGAACATGATAGCTCACCAGCTGTGATGTTCGCTGATGTGTTTGTTTTACGAGTCGTAGGAGCAGCTTCCCACTCGTACTGTTGACAGAGATGAGCACTTTTCTAATTCTGCAATCACTACCTAACACTCTTTGAAACTCAGTCATTCTATACCTGTCACTACTGACAGTTACCGTTTATGACTTCGTTATCTACACTCCGAATGCAGTATCGACAAGGCCGTATTCAGTCTGCAAGGGATGAATGTGTCGGCGCCATGGACGCGGGATGCCGTCCGCTACCAGGACGCTTTGGAGATGAGGATCGTGAGCCGGATCGAGAAACTGTTATTCACTTGTGGGTGGCTGCTGCTCGGGATTTGCGTGGCTGCATATATCCACGGGGAAGTCATGTCCCGGGTGGAACTGAAGCGCTTTGAGAATCTGCGAACGGAAAAGCGGATCAAAACAGCGGAGACCTTGTCACCGAAATCCGGACTCAAGGTTGATTTTGGTTTGTGGTCGGAGAAGCGAATTGCACAGTATGAAGAAAGCTTGGTGCAGTACTTCGATCCACCGCTGGCAGTACTACGCATCTCGAAAATTCATTTCGCGGTACCAGTATTTGAAGGAACCGATGATTTGACTCTCAACCGAGGCCTTGGCCACATCGTTGGCACGGTTGGGCCTGGAGAGGAAGGGAACGCTGGAATTGCTGGTCACCGAGATGGATTTTTTAGAGTGCTGAAGGATGTTGCTCTGGGAGATGTGATCGAGCTCGTAACGCCAGCGCGCACGGACAGATACACTGTGGATAAGATCGAGATCGCGCGTCCCGACAACGTTTCTTTCCTCCAGCAGCGACCGGTACGGTCGCTAACCTTGGTGACCTGCTATCCGTTCTACGTCATTGGCAGCGCGCCGCAGCGATTTATCGTTCAGGCGTCTGCCTCAAATTCGGACAGCGCACAGGCGTTAGAACATTGAACTGTAGGGCGGCTGCGCATTCTTCGTTTGCAGCGCATAAGTCTCAAGGCCTTGGTTGCATGAATTGACGAGGAGAAAATCGATGAACTCAACAACTGGAACGACACGGACGTGGGTAGTGCTTGGAGCGGCGGTGATGTGCATGTGCCTCGCGTTTGCCGTGAGTACGAGCGCACAAGTGGAAACGCATACCACTACGAGAAGCGGGCAGGCTGTCCAGGAAATTACAGTCGAGCATGGCGAAGTCGTCTACGTTTCCGGCAATGACTTGATGGTGAAGATGGAAGACGGTTCGATTCGTGATTTTCACAATGTGCCTGAAAGCGCGCGGGCTATGGTTGGCGGCCGGCAGCTCGGGGTTCACGATTTGAAAGTGGGAATGAAGCTCGAGAGAACCCTTACTATAACGACGACTCCCCAGACTGTCACTACAGTGAAGAGCGTCACCGGAAAGGTGTGGCACATTTCGCCGCCTAATTCCGTAATCCTTACTCTCGAAGACGGTACTAACCAGGAGTTCAAGATTCCCAAAGATCAGAAATTTATGGTTGATGGCCAGCAGACGGACGCCTGGGGTCTAAAGAAAGGAATGAAGGTCTCGGCCACAAAGATCGTGGAGGAGCCAGTGAGTGTGGTCGAACATCAGCGGCAACTAACCGGCTCGATGCCTCCTCTTCCTCCGCCTCCGCCGGCTAATGAACCAATTTTGATCGCTACGGTAGACCAAGTCCCAGCACCGCTGTCGGCCCCGGCCGCTTCTC
>JBAPOI010000838.1:0-7916 GCA_049279555.1 Candidatus Sulfotelmatobacter sp. | reverse complement strand
GCACTGGTGCGTCCCGCTTGCGATTAAGCTACTGCATTATTCCTTCCGTACATCTCAATTGTCCGATTAGATCAGCCATAGAAAAGCTAACGAAGGGATATAGGGCAAACCAAGTACCCAGTACCCAGAAAAAACCGGCAGACCGTTCCGAAAGTGTTTTGCTGAGTACTGGCAACTAGGTACTGGGCACTGCCTCTGATAAGGCGTGAGGCTTTGCCTGTGGAAACCGGAAGCTGCTTTTATCCGCGAGTCTTCTTCTTGATCTCGATATTCAACCGGCGGATTTTTTGATTTAGCGTGGAAAGCGGAATTTTGAAATGCTCGGCGGCTTCAGTCTGGTTCCAGTTGCACTTCTCCAGCATGTCGGTGATAATGCGCCGTTCAACATCCTCGACGATTTCAAACAACGATGCATCCGCGGGCGGATCGTGCATGGTAAACGAAGATCCCCGGCCCAATAGATTGTCCGGCAACAGGTCGAGGCCAATATCGGTTCCCGACGACAGTACGACGGCGCGCTCGATCACGTTTTCCAGTTCGCGCACATTTCCAGGCCACGAGTAGGACATCAGAGGCCGCAGGGCCTCCGGCGTGATGTGGCGCACTGGGCGGTCATTTTCTTCCGCATATTTTTTAAGGAAGAAATCGACCAGCAGAGGGATGTCTTCCCGGCGCTGGCGCAGCGGAGGAAGCTCAATCGTGATCACATTCAGGCGGTAAAACAAGTCTTCACGAAAGCGCCCTTCGCGCACCAACTGGCGCAAGTCAACGTTGGTGGCGGCGATGATGCGCACGTCCACTTGAATCTCCTGCACTCCGCCGAGATGCATGAACCTGCGATCTTGCAGCACGCGCAGAATCTTGGCTTGGGTTTCGAGGCCCATGGTCGCGATTTCGTCGAGAAATAATGTGCCTCGATCGGCCATCTCGAAGAGGCCTTTTTTCGAAGCGATTGCGCTGGTAAATGCGCCTTTCACGTGGCCGAACAGCGTCGATTCCAGCAGGTCGGTCGGCATGGAGCCGGTATTCACGGGCACGAAAGGCCGGTCATGGCGCGGCGAATTCAAGTGCGTCGCTTTGGCAATGACCTCCTTTCCAGTGCCGCTTTCGCCCTGCAGCAACACGGTGGAGCGGCTGTTGGCGACTTGCGCCACCAGGTCGAAGATCTTCAGCATGGGCTCGCTTTTGCCCACGATGTTTTCGAAGTTGTAGCGCTGCTTGAGAGCGCGCTTCAGTTGAATGTTTTCTTCCGCAGCCCGGCGCCATCCCACTGCGGCGCGCACATCGGCCAGAAGCTTCTCGTTGTCCCAGGGTTTCTGGACGAAGTTGGCGGCTCCGGCTTGCATGGCGCGTACGGCGTTCTCAACCGTGCCATAGGCCGTGATCATGATTACCGGCAGTCCGGTCTCGTGGGAACGAATCTCGGCCAGAATTTCCATGCCGTCGCGGCCGGGTAAGGCAAGGTCGAGCAGGATCAAATCGAAAGGGTGCTCGCCGATGCGCTGAAGCCCAGCTTCGCCGCTTACAGCCGTCTCCACGGCAAAGCCTTCCATCTCCAAAAGGGTCTGCAACGATTCGCGAATCTCCACTTCATCATCGATGATGAGGACAGCGCCCGCGAGACCCGGATTTCCATTCATCAGCGCATTCGGAATCACTGCCGTGTCAGACATACTCAGCCTCGGACGTTTTTTCTGCTCCGCCTAAGCCGTATCGTTTAAGCATGAATGGCTTTCCTGCTTAGGGGGAAATCCAGAGTGAAGGTCGTCCCTGCGCCGGGATGGCTTTCCACGCGAATCTTGCCTGCATGTTCCTGGATGATGCCGTAGGTGACGGAAAGGCCGAGCCCGGTGCCGCGAGCCTGACCTTCACGTGGCGACGTTTTCGTGGTGAAGAACGGATCGTAAATGCGCTGAATGTGCTCGGGCGCAATCCCCGATCCAGTATCGGAAACAGAAACGCTGACGCTTTCGCCGTTGGCTGTGGCTATGCGCAGCCTTCCCCCGCCCGGCATGGCGTCTTTTGCGTTAAGAAACAGATTCAGGAAGACTTGCTGCAATCTCCCCGGATTGCCCTGAATGGCAGGAAGCTGCGGCGCAAGCGCGTTCTCCACCTGCACTTTGGCCACTTTGAACTGATGGTCGAGCAATGCCAGCGTATCGGCAATGACTTTGTTCACATCGACGTCGCGTACCTCACTGCCACTGGTTCGAGAGAAGTTCAGGAGATTGTTTACGATCTCTGAGGCACGAAAGGTTTGCCGCGTGATTTTTTCCAGCAGCCCGGATTTCTGCGGATCACCCTGGAGTTGCTTCGCCAGCATCTGAGTGTAGGAAGAGATCACAGCTAGCGGCGTGTTCACTTCGTGCGCCACGCCCGCCGCCAGCAAGCCGATCGATGAGAGCTTGTCTGCTTGGGAAAGCTGAGTCTCGAGATCGATGCGCTCCGTGATGTCGTCCATGATGATCAAGCGCCCGATTACCTCGAACTTCCGCGTTACCAGTGGCGCGAGCGCAACATTCACGCTTCGTATCTCGCCTGCGGGGGTTTTCAGGCGGAACTTGTAGAGATTGCGAATACCAGGCTCCCGCCGCATGCGATCGAATTCCTCGACGAACTCGGCTGGGAAGATTGCTTTCAGCGGCTGGGTCAGAGTCTGCCAGCGTGGCATGGCGTACATCACTTCCATCTGCGCGTTCCAGCTCTCGATGCGGTCTTCCATGTCGAGAGCCATGACGCCCACATTGATGGATTCGACGATGTTTTCGTTGAAGTCCTTGAGGCGCTCATACTCTGCGGCTTTCTGCTGCAGCGAGGCATAAAGCTGACCGTTTTGAATAGCGATGCCGAGGTAGCCGCCGAGCGTTTCGAGCAGCTCCATATCTTCGCTGGAGAGGAAGTCGCCCTGCGTAGTTTTTCCCAGGCCGAGCACGGCGACAGTTTTCTGCTGCGCGTGACATGGGATGTAGTAATTCAAATCGAGGCGCGCGATCGCCTGCTGCGCTTCGGGAGTCTCGCGCGGCACCTGGTGAGTATTCTCGAAGAAAAGATGTCCCGCTTGCTCCGGCCGCGACGCGCTCAGAAACCCGAGATCGATGTTAGCGGGCGTGGACAGGCCGAAGGCTTTGGCCAACACGAAACAGTCCACTTTTTCGCCTGCCAGGAAAATCGCCATCCTGTCGACCGCAAGGGTACGGGAGAGCCGGTCGATCAGGGACGAAAGCATGGTGTTCAGATCGGTCTCCGAACTTAACTCCCGGCCGAACTCGAGCAGCGTACGGCGGTAGTCATAGCGCGTGCGGTAGAAGTATTGGTCGACTCGGTCTTGAATCCACTTCCGTACAGGGTCGAACAGGAGCGCAGTCACAACCACGGCAAGAATCAGGCCGATTGGTCCGCTTCCCGGCTGCCTCATGTGCACCAGTTCGGCGACTCCCGCCACCAGCGCAAAATACATTCCTACGACGATTGCCGCCGCCAGCGTATAGACGACGCCACGCTTGAAGATGAGGTCCACATCCATCAGGCGGTAGCGGAAGATGGCATACCCAAAGGTGAGCGGCAGTAGAGCCAGCGACAGCGCGGATACCTTCATGGTCGCGCCCGGCAGGGATCCCATCAGGTACGGGACCACATAGAACAGGGTGTAAGGAACGACGGCTAGAATCGTGCCACGAGTGACCCACTTTAACTGTTGCCGCAGAATGGTGGTACTCGCCCGGCGGTAGCTGTACCAGAGCAACGTGGCAGCGGCGAGAAAGAACAACGAGCCGTAGGACATTTCCATACGGTCGAGGTTCCAGCGCAGCCGCTCGCTGGCCTGCAGGGAACGCATGGCGATGATGTGGGCAGCTAGCAGGACCGCCGCTGGCAAGTAAACCAGCGCCAGCAACCAGGGATGCTTGCGCACCGTTTGGCGTTTTTCCGGGAAAGTCAGAACAAAATGAAGAAACAGAGCCGGCTGCAACACCCCAGCAGCGATGTTGCCCCAATAGATGGTCCAATCGAAATCGTTCAGCTTGCCGGTGTATTTGAAGGCGTAGGCGATGAACGAGACCAGGCAGAAAATATAGAAATGCGTCGAACCGGGAGCCGTCCAGCGGCGCAGTAAGACGTAGATCCCGATGCAAAGGTAGATGAGAGCAATCAGCCGCAGCCAATTGTTGAGCGACCGCTCAGCCGGAACTAGGATGACGCTGGAATCCAAAGGGACTGTTTGCCGCAGCAGGGAATAAGAAGCCTTAGACCAGACCCCAGTACGGTAAAGCTGGCGTTCCAGGCCGGACATATTCTGGACTTCCTGTCCGTTGATGGACACCAGTTCGTCGCCGGCCTTGATTCCGCTTTTGGCACCAGGCCCGCTGGGATCAACCCGGTCGGCAGTCAGTCGTCCGCCGTGTTCGATCCACCAAATACCGTCATCGGGAACGGCGAACTTAAGCTCGGCATCAAGATTGAAGCCCGCAAAGACGACCGCAGCCACGGTCAGCAGGAACAGAAGCACAGCGACAGAACGGACTTGGCTTTCCCGATTCATGGGTTTCAGCGGCACTCCCACGGGTGAGCTGGCGAGCCGTGGATCAACCTCTGCCCGCGTCTCACCTGCAATGAGCAACTTCGCTGCCATGTCGGTTTCCGATCGAGAACCGCTAAGTGTCGTACTTAAAGCGACTTCCGAGATTATAAATGGGTTATTGAAGAGCAACTACCGCTTTTTGGAGGTTTCTGTGAAATTGTGTATCTAACTGGCTTGGAACGTGTTACGAGATCATGAAAAATGCCGCCCAGATTGGGGCGGCAAGCGGGGAATTCCTTAAGCTCATCACAGATCTTTGAGCAGGCAATCTCCGAATTTCAATCCCGGCTGAGAGCCGACCCGTGGGACTAAGACGGCCAAGCCTGCTTGAACTCCTGTCCCGGCCCAATATTGGCACGAATCACATTCATGAGTTCGTCATTGTCAGCAGGCTTTTGAAAAAATGCGGCTGCCCCGGCCTTCAGTGCGCGTTCTTCATTCATTTGAGGATCGCGGGCGCTCAGAACGATGACAGGAATCCCGGCCAAAATATCGCTGTTCTGCAATCGATCGAGGACAACGAAGCCATCCCCCACCGGCAGCCCGAGATCGAGAATGATTAGGGCTGGACGTTCCTTTTGGGCTGCAGAAATGGCCGAATAGCCGTCGGTCGCGGTGGCAACGTCAAAGTTATTGGCTCGTAGACGCAGCCGCAAGGCGCGCACCAGATCGGGATCGTCATCGACTACCAGAATTTTCGTGCTTGGCATTACATCCTCCTTAAGGTTAGTGGTCTGTTCGTAGTTTCAGTTAACTAGTTGTGGGTTCCTGCCGGGATTCACATGCTTTCGCTCCATGCTGGCCATGATCATGGCCGTAGTGTGATCGGCTAACGCCTTCACTTGTTGTTCCAAGCTTTCATCCGGGCCAGCGGGCGAAAGATCGATCTGGGCCGCCATGATCGTGAGCGTGCATTTGGTTTTAAGATCGGGCATCTTCTCCAGTTGCTCGCGGATGCGAGTGGTCATAACTCCGCATTGCTCAAGGTCCGTAGAGGCGACGACGAAGAAAGTCTCGGCCGCTCCTGAGGCGCCCATCGGAGGCAACACCAGGTCTTTGTCGAGATATACGCAGCGGCGCAGTGTTTCCAAACACTGTTGCGCTGTTTCCTTCCAGTTTCCCCGTGGCGGGCTCGAGAGCGGTGTAAGTTCGACCCGCACCAGCGAGAACGCGGGGCGCAATTTCTCCTGATAAATGACGACCGGGGTTAGCAGTTTGGCCAGCGAATAAGTCGGGAGGGTGAAGGTGAAAGTGCTCCCTCGACCAGGATCACTCGAAACCCAAATGCGCCCTTCATGAAGGCGAACGATTTCCCTGCAAATGTAAAGACCGAGTCCTAATCCGGAACGACTGCTGTCGATGGCTTCGGGGTCCTGGTAGAGGCGATCAAAGATCAGCGCTTTGGTTTCGGGATTGATACCGCGGCCAGTATCCGTTACCGAAACATAAACGGAACCGGGATCGGCGTCCACCACGCAGGCTTGCAACATAACCGACCCATCATGCGGCGTGAACTTGATGGCGTTATCCACCAGGTTAATCATTACTTCAAGGATGCGATCTGGATCGGCGAATACGAGCGGAAGCCTTTGGTCGAGCCCGATTTCCAGTCCGATCCTTTTTTCGTTGGCCATGGGCCGCATCATGGCAATGGTTTGCTGCGCAAGTTCCCCGAGCGATATGCAGCGTGGTTCGACCCGCATTTTGCCGCCCTCGGCACGAGTTGCTTCGAGCAGATCACGAATCATGGCGTGCAATTGGTTCACGCTCCTCAGGATGGTCTTCAGGTGGTCGGACTGATCAGGCGCGACCGGCCCCGCCAACCCGTCGAGAAGCAGCGTCACGTATTGATGAATGCAGGTTAAGGGCGTCCGCAATTCATGCGAGACGTGCGAGAGAAATTGATTCTTAAACTCCAGTTGCTGCTTCTGCGCCATCTCAAGCGCTCGGGTCAGCGCCTGCCGTTCCACGGCGTACCCAATGGCGCGTTCCAGGTGTTTGCTGGAGAGATTGTTTTTTAGCAGGTAATCTTGTACGCCCGAATGTACAGCTTTCATTGCTAGGGCCTCATCATCCTGGCCGGAGAGCACGACTACCGGCACGTTCGGCGAGTGTTCGATGAGGCGGCGAAATGTTTCCGCGCCCTTGCTGTCCGGTAAATTGAGGTCCAGCAACACAACGGAGGGAGTCTCGAGCGACAAGGCAGCGATTCCATCCGCTAAGCGGCTGACGCAATTCACCTTCACCCGCGAGTGGCCTTCCACCAGACGCAGACGGACCAGATCCGCATCCCCGGGGTTGTCTTCAATCAGCAACACGCTTGTCATTGGATTCGTCATCATTCTCCTCGTGGTGGCAGATTTACAAAGTTGAGCCAGAATTTCTCGATCGATTGGATCGCGGAAAAAAAATCAGTTAGATTTCCCGGCTTGCTCACGTAGCAGTTGGCGCCCAGTTCATAACTGCGGACGATATCCTGGCGCGCCTGCGAGGTGCTGAAGATCACAACCGGAATGCGGCACAGGTCCGGCGTGCTCTTGATGTCGGCGAGCACTGCCTGTCCATGTTTCTTCGGCAGATTCAAATCCAGAATGATCAGATCCGGCCGCAGCGCGTTCATATATTTCTTGCCACGGTTCAGAAACGTCCAGGCTTCCTCGCCATCCTCAACATTGCTGATTTCGGGGTGATGCGCGCTTCCCGCCAGAGCTTCGCGCACCAACACCACATCGGCGGGGTTGTCGTCGACTACCAGGAGCTGAGGCGCGGCCCTCAAGACTTCACCTCCGACTTGTCGTCTTCCGCCCGGGCAGGCAGTGTGAACTTGAACGTGGTACCGGACCCGGCCCGTGGTTCGATCCAGATTCTTCCGCCATAACGCTCGATGATTTTCTTGCAGATGGCCAGGCCGATGCCGTTTCCCGGGTAATCGGCGCGAGTGTGCAAACGCTGAAAAATCACAAAGACGTTTTCCGCGGACTCTGGCGCGATTCCGATCCCGTTATCGGTGACGTCGAACAACCATTGCTGATCCGCTTTTTCCACTTGCACGGAAATCACTGGTTTCTCTTTTCCGCGGAACTTAAGGGCATTGCCAATCAGGTTCTGGAAGACCTGCGTTACCTGCGTTCGATCGGCCCAAACAGCGGGAAGGTCGGCACGAGTAACTACAGAGTTACTTTCCTGAATGGTGGAAGCCATAGTCTGCAATACTTCGTCGACCACAGAATTGCAATCGACGGTTCCATTGGCACCGTTCCGCCCCACCCGCGAAAACGCTAGCAGATCCTTAATCAGCACCTGCATGCGCATCGCGCCCTCAGAGGCATAGCCGAGGAAC
>JBAPOI010000837.1:0-2534 GCA_049279555.1 Candidatus Sulfotelmatobacter sp. | reverse complement strand
ATGCGGACCCGTAAACTCCGAGCAGCAAGGCTTCTCGGCGGGTTTGAACTCCATCAATTCGATTCGCGTCAGATCGGGATCGTACAGGTTGAGCTGCCACTTGCCGTCCTTGCCCATCTGGGCTTTCTCTTCGCCATGCGGCTTCCAGCCGTGGGATTCCAGAACCGCCTGCGCCTTCTTCATGTCGGCGACCCCGAGCGAAATGTGATTCATTACGCCGGTCAACCGCAAATCAGGATGCTCCGGCTGGTTCAACATATATTCCAGCCAGTCGGTGCCGTCCGGCACCTGCAGAGCGACCCAGTCAGTTTTTCCAGACTGCATTCCGCCGTGCCAGTACGGGCGGAAGCCAAGAATGTCACGATAGAAGTGGTCTTCGGTTTCGCGGCTGGATACCAGAAATCCTGCATGAATCATGTGACGCGAAACGGCGGAATCGGGCGGTGCTGGTGCTTCGCTCTTGCTGTGCTCTACGAATTCAATGTGATGGCCCTCAGGATCGATCAAGGCGATGGTAAGACCATGATCCGCGCGGCCTTCAACGGCGGCCACTTTTACCCCATTCGCGAGCAGATACTTGCGCAGTGCAGTAATGTTATCGGTGGTGAACGCGACGTGATCCACGCGGTCGGTCGCATTGGGATTGGGCGCAGGACTGTATCCGACCCATTGCCTGCCCACCAGGTACCTCACAAGTTCGCCAGATTCCACGGGTGGCTGCGAAGCCAAACCAAGCGTGCCGCTGTACAGTTGTTTCACCCCCTCGGTATCGGTGGTGTAGAACGCGACATGATCGATGCCAAGAATGCGCGGCCGAGCGAGATGAGCTTGTGATTGAGCGAACAGCACTGACGCAGTGAATACGATCGCGAGAGTAAGCCTTTTCATAGCGTGATGGATTCTACCGCGAACCGAAGCCCGCAGGATTCTAAAGTTGATGGAGAACTAAAGTTGATCCAGAAATCGCCGCAGCAGCCTTCCGGCTTCCTCAGGCTGCTCCCACGCGGAGTAATGGCCAGCCTTCGGAATTATGCGCAACTGGCTACCGGAAATATGCTGGCGCATCAACTCAGCTTCGTTCACTCCCGTCAGTATGTCTTCGTCTCCGGTTACCAGCAGCGTCGGGACATTGATTATCTTCAATGTTCCCACCGAGTCCGGCCGCTCGGCCATGCCGCGCTGAACTTGCGCAACATCCTCGGGAGACATCTTGCGCATCATGCGTAGCACACCGTCGACCAGATCAGGACGCGTCTGTCGCGTGCTCTTGCCCAGCAGGCGTGGAATCATACTTTCGAAAAACGGTTCGGTGCCGCGGTCGAGAACGTCGTTTGCAGCCTCTAGGCGTCCGGCACGGGCTTCGGCTGAGTCGGCGTGCGCCTTCGTGTTGCACAGGCCGAGCGCCGCAACTCTGCCACGATGCCTTTGCCAGAATTCGAACAGCAGATATCCACCGATGGAAACACCAACTAGCGGAGCGCGGCCGACATCGGCATCATCCATCACACGGGCGAGATCCACGGCGTGCTTCTCCATTGTGGCGGGGCCTTCCCCAACGCCGGAATCTCCATGGCCGCGAAGATCCGGCAGAATCACGCGATAGCGTGTGATCAGAAACTGGGCCGCTGGAATCCAGAATTCGTGATCTGCCGGAAAAGGATGGAGCAGAACTACTGGAGGGCCGTCGCCGAGCACCCAGTACGCGATCTCCGCATCGGCGCTGGTGATGTGGTGAGAAATGATCTGCTGCATAGAGACGATTTGATCACAAATTCGGCTCCCGCCGCGCGTTAGCCAGGGAGATCGAGAAAGCTACGGGTTGGTGACTCGCTGCGCGCCCACGGGAGCCGCCAGCAGCAAAGGTTCTTCCGGCATCACGATCCATGCAATGGGATAGGAAATCAAACCAATCCCCGTCATGAACGACGTGATCAGCCAGACCAACCGGACCACAGTTACATCAATGTCGAAGTACTCGGCAACGCCCAGGCAAACGCCGGCGATCTTGCGTCCTTGCCGAGGCCGCACCAGTCGCTTTCGCGCCACCGACGCTCCCACGCGAACGCCGCAGTAGGCGCAAACCGCCGCATCGTCCTGAATCACTTTGCCGCAATAGTTGCAGTACATGGCTCTAGTCCTCTTTACCACCGTCTACAAGACAATACGTAATTGTAGGCCGAAAGTTCCCTCATTCCGATCGATATCGTCAGGGGAATGGTGGCGTCACACGAGCAGGATAACGTGTGATCAAGGCGCGTGCTTACTCCCGGTATGCTTCGCGGATGTGTTTGCGGGCAGCTTCGGCGGGAGGAGTGCTGCCGTTTTCGGCTAAAACCGCTTCATACTTCTTCATGGCCAAGTCACGCTTCTGCAGCAAATCGTACATTTCGCCGGCCGCGAGGTTGGCTTTCTGGAGCGTCTCCGGATCGGAATCTGGAACTTGGCTGACCTGTTCGTAGGCAGCTGCGGCACCGGCATAGTCTTTTTGGTTGCGCAGTAGCTCACCGAGACCCCATGCCGCGATCTCGTAGTGC
>JBAPOI010000836.1:0-1913 GCA_049279555.1 Candidatus Sulfotelmatobacter sp. | reverse complement strand
GCGTCAACGTAGCGACGAGATCTCGAAAGAAAAGCCGTCCATCACCGAAATCAACGTACTCCAGTTCCAGAAGACGCCTTATCAGGTCTCCGACGAGCCGAGCTTTCCGTCCAATTGCGGATAATCTAAGTGGCTGCCACGGGGCTATAATAGCGGTCGGTTTGCCGAGGTAGGCCTCCAATCTTGCCAGGTATTCGTAGGTCTCAGGGAGCTCCATCTCGGTGTCATGAAAGATGTACTCCATATCTGACACTTTGTCGCGCATATATACGGCGAGCGCCGCGCTATCTTTTCCCCCGGAAAGACTCAGGATGTGCCGTGTACGCGTCATTCTGGCTGCCCTTCATCAAGAAAGCTCCAGAGGGCACGCGTCGCAGCGGCTATCGACAATCTAAGCGCTTCAACAAAAAGGTCAATCTCTTTGCGAGGTCTGTCGTCTTTTATGAAGTCTCCGAAGCCGCATGCTTTAGGTAATTCTCGAAACAGAAGAACGGCAGGCTCGCTAGCGTTCAAGAGAGCTGTACGAACCGCGATGGCAGCAGCGGAAAGAGTTTTCGTTTTCTGGGAGTATGGAGGAAGTTGGGCCGCAAATACGCAGAGGGGTCGAACGATGTCCAGAACGTTTGGCTTTTCGTGCTTGGTTGCAGACAATTCCAGCGCAGACATAAGGCGTTCGAATAACGAAGTACGGACACCCGACATCCTGCAGTATTGAATTTCGAATTGCTCTGGAAGCTTGAAGAGCCTCATCAAATCCAGACCGAGCACCTGACGCATGAATCTTCCATCGTCGTAGAATGCAACGTGCTGCTCATTGATGGCGGCAAAAATCGATAGAAGAAGAGGGCCCAAGCCGTTCCTGATGCCAAAGGGCGGTTCACGCAGGCTCTCTAAAATCGTAGAGACCCGCAATCGCTTCGTTTCAGATAGGTCGAGCAATCGCTGAATTTCGCTCAGCGCCGGCAGCACACGACAGGGATCAGCATTCTTCCTAGGGATCGATAGTGTCCAGGTACCACCTTTTGTTTCTCTGTGGAGTCGTGCCGCCTTGAGCACAGAGAGGTACATGGACATTTCGGGTGGTTTTCTTTCAGGTTCCATACCGAGATACGGCTTTGCTGCCGCCGTGAAGATAGCCTGGATGAGCTTGCCGCGCGCGGCTGCGGCCGCAGAACTTAACGAGCGTCTATTTATGAGTTCATTCGTGATACTTGGGGATTGTCTGTATAGCTCATCACAGGTTTCAGACAGGTAAGATAAGAGTTTCCTTCCACTTGAGATTCGAATCTCGGCGCCATCCCTGAAAAAGGTAGGACCGTTCTCACTGTGGAAATGTTGCAAACTGAGAAGCGATTTGAGTCGCGTCTGCAACGCGTCTGCGGCTGTACTCAATTGCCGCGACACTTCCTCAGCAGCAAAATTGTCATTCGCTAACTCCGGGACATTAGCCTGCACCCAATCCCAACGCTGAACTTCTTGGAGTAACCCACCAAGAACTCGAAGCGGCCTCGGAATCACGCATATTATCGACTTTTTTCCTTTTAGGTCAGACTCTGCCTTCTGGATCGCGATGGCCCGCTCGCGCTCCGATTCACATAACATCACGACGATTTTCCCGTCTGCGCGGCTGTAATCTACGCCGCAATGATTTGAAAGCTCGTCGGTGCTACAGTACTGGATCTCGAAGTGTCGCAAGCTGCCAGTCTCTATGTAATGTCGCCGGGCGACCAAGGGACGGCTATCCAAGTACTTTGTGACCAGAGTAGAAACCCGCAGCGAGATCGGGCCTATCTCCCTCGTGGCCTCTTGATAAGCCTTTTCGAGGTTGACGCTTGTGTGCGGCCACAAGCAGAAACCGCCGGCGACACCCCGCTAATACAAAATTCGCTTGGTTGTAAGCTGACGGATCGCAG
>JBAPOI010000835.1:0-1729 GCA_049279555.1 Candidatus Sulfotelmatobacter sp. | reverse complement strand
TGTCTTTGTCGAAGTACGGAGGCTGAAGAATACCGGCAGGAAAGTTGATGGTGTTCGTTTGCGCATCGTAATAGGCGTTGATCGTGGGCGGGGTCATGCCCCACTCGCTGCGATCGACCGGCTTGCCAATCTTCGCCACCCAGCGCTCAAACTCGAATGAGGTTGCCTGCTCCACGTTGGCGAGATAGCTGGCGCGTGTGATTTGCACGCTGGAGTAATCGCGCCATTGCGACGGGTAGCCGATCTTATCTAGTATCCCCTTCAGCTTGACGATGGCCTGTTCTTTTGTGGCGGGCGACATCCAGCGTGCGGTTTCAATGTCGTCATGCAAAGAACTTTCGATGGTATGAACCATGGCAAGGACGCGCGCCCGGCTCTCTGGCGGAAAAGCGTGGTCCACATAGGCCTGGCCAAGCGCCTCGCCGAGGTCGCGATCGGCGTTATTGATACAGCGCCTCCATCGGGGCTGAATCTGTTGTTGGCCGGCAAGGATATGAGAGAAGAAGTCGAAGTTCTCATCGACCATCGCTTTGTTCAGAAAGGGCGCGGCGCGATGGATCAACTGCCAGCGCATGTAGGCCTTCCATTGGTCGAGCGGACGTTCCGCCAGCAATTTCTCTTCAGCGCGAAAAAAACCGGGTGAGGTGACGATGTAGTGGCCGCTGGCCGGAGCCTTCACCTCTCGCAGGTAAACATCCCAATCGATGGAGGGCGTCAGCTCGCGGACTTGCGCAAGGGTCATCCTGTTGTTCATGTTCTTAGGATCGCGGCGGGCAACATTATCCATTTGCCCCTCAGCCAAGGCGGTTTCAAGCGCGACAACAACGTCGGCATCGCTGCCGGCCTGGGCTTCGGATTCTCCCGCAAGAACAAACAACTTTCGTATGTGGGCGCGAAATTTCTTGAGAGTTTCCACTGACTTTGCGTCAGTCTTCACATAATAGTCACGACCGGGTAGGCTCAGGCCGCCCTGATCGATTTGTGCGACCGCCTTCGAGGCATCGTCATAATCGGGCATTCCCGTGAAGCCAAAGAATGGCGAATTCGTCTGATTGTCCTCCTGGTCCCAGGCATCAGGGAAAAGGTGATGGAGATGGGCGATCTCGAGCGTAATTTCTTTCTTGGATTTTAGGTCAGCAATGCGGCTCAATTCCGGCTGCAGAGGTTTCAGGCCGGCCGCTTCAATACCGCTTTCGTCCATACAAGCCGCCCAGTAGTCGCCGATCTTTTGTTGCAAGGGGCTGCGATTGTGGTCGTCTTTGCTGCTCGCTTCCAAGGTTTCCCGCAGCACAGTCTGGTTCCAGAGCTGCAGTCCGCTTCTCGTACCCCAGGCAACTTGATCGGGAGGAATCGGGTTCGCAGTCATCCATTTGTTGCAGGCGTACTTGTAGAAGTCATCGCAAGGGCTGAGATTCTTGTCGACCAGACTTGGGTCGAAGTGCTCCAGCTTCGGATCGGCTTTCGTTTGCTCGGCTGCGCCAGCGGAATCGGCAGGCGAGTTTGCGTCCAAATTCTGCGCGAGAACGACAATTGGCGTCAGTAATAAAAAGTATGCGGCGATGGCAGTGAACATCCTACTGCGAATAAATCTGCTAATGAGCATGGGGCCTCTTTCGGGATGCGGCGGCGTTGGGCAAGAATGGCAATTTCTGCTTGAAATAGGCACGCAACAATAAACGATTCGCGGGCTCCGCAACGCGAGGGACTACCCGCTGGTTACCGCATTTAG
>JBAPOI010000834.1:0-26947 GCA_049279555.1 Candidatus Sulfotelmatobacter sp. | reverse complement strand
GGGCGTACACGTGCCAGATCTGCACCGTGCCGGTCAGGGCCAGCAGGCCGAGGATCAGGGCCAGCGCGCCGGCCTCAACCTCCGCGCAATAGACGTTAAAGCCGCCGCTAATGATCATGTCTTTCTTGCGGTCAACGATATAGACGTATCCATGGTCGTCGATGAATCCAACATCGCCGGTGTGGTGCCAACCGTGGCTGCGGATTTCCGCGGTGGCTTGGGGCAAATTGTGATAGCCGGCAGTGACCAGCGTGCCGCGGGCCACGATCTCTCCGGGCTGGTTTGGAGGAAGAATCTGGCCGGCGTCGTCCATGATCGCCAAGCGGACAGCGGCAGTCGGCCTTCCGCAACTGCGCAAGCGTTCAGGATGATCGCCGGCTGCAGCCGCTGCCACGGTGCGCGCATCGAGAAAAGTCACCAGCATTGGCGCTTCGGTTTGGCCGTACGACTGGCACATGCACGGGCCGAAGACCTCCACACCCTTTTTGAGTTTGTCGGGCGAGACCGGAGAACCCGCCAGCAGAAACACACGCAGACTCGAGTAATTGAACTTGCCTACATCCGGGTGAGCGAGCAGCGAGTAGAAAGCGGTCGGGGGAAGAAAAAGATGCGTCACGCGATGCCGCTCTATAGCCAGCAGCACCTGCAGTGCGTCGAAGCCGGGCAAAACTACATTCGTTCCGCCCAACGCGAACATGGTGAAGGCGACAACCCCTGCGGCGTGCGAAAGTGGGGCCGTGCACAGGCAGACAGGATCGGCGGTGTCGCCCCTCCAGTAGTGGGTGGCCATCTCGGTCATCGTGCCCCACGCAAGGTTGGTGACGCGAACGCCGCGCGCTGGCCCGGTCGTTCCACCAGTGGGAACCAGGCCCATGATTTCGTCGAGATTGCCGTGCGCGTCGTCGCGATCGAGTTCCGAAGCGAGCCCACCAGCTTGAACAGCGCCGTCCTTTCCGATCTCCATGAAGTCTGCGAGGGATGGATGGCCGCTATCGGCACTGTCGATGCAAACCAGATGCTGCAGGGAGGGCACACGTTTGCGGATTTCCTCGACCTTCTCGCGGAAGCGGCTGTGATAGAAGAGCCAGGCGGTCTCAGAATAGTTCAGAAATTCGACGTTGGCGTCGGTGGCGTTGCGGAAGTTTATCGGAACCCACGCTGCGCCTGCGCGCAAAATACCGAGCATGCAGAACAGAACCGCAGGATGATTCTGCGAGTAGATTGCCGCACGCTGCTCGCGTCTGCAGCTGCTGGCCAGCATGGCCCGAGCGATGCGTTCGCTGAATGCGCGGGTCTCGCCGTAGGAATAACGAGCGTCCCCCTCCATGATCGCCGTGCGGTCAGGATGAAGTTCCGCGCTCTTGTCGAAATAGTCGATTGCTCGCATAGTTCCTGGCAAAGTTCCATGAGACTACGTGGCACAGGGCGCTTTGCATGGTGCACTTGCACAGCAATTCCGCGACTGCACATCTCGCAATTAAAACGATAGTTTCGCTTTGGAAAGACCATGTCCTTCCAAAACCCCGAGCAGTTCGCGATGGCCAAAGACCTCCGCCGCTGAAGCGAAACCCACTTTGCGCGGAGTCCCGTGCAGCAGGTTCTTTGCTGCAAACGCCTGAATGAGCGCGGTCTGGCGATAGCAGCAGGTACCGAATACTACACACTGCACAAAATCAGTGCTTCCGCGGCCGACGATCACGTCGATTGTGCGGTGTTCGCGCGGATTTTCGCGCGGCGGGGTAGATCCCGTCACGGCGTTCGCCATCTCGCCGAGCTTGCGCTGCTGTTCGGCGGGCGGCAGTGGACGGATCTGCTCTTCAAACATTTTCTCCGTCGCGGCTACGCCTTCCATGATTTGCCGGTCGAGCAACCCGCCAAAAGAGCGCACATTCGCGATCTGCGGATGATCTTTGTACCAGACCGGGTGCGGAAATCCTCCCCATGCCAGCGCAAGCTGAGTTTGAATGCTGCCGGGGACGACAACGTCGTAACGCGTGGCGCGTGGCCAAGGTTTGTAGCTGTTTTGCTCCAGGTAATACGCCTCGGTTTGAATGACAGCGAAAATCGTTTGCGTCGACCCGAAGGTTGGGTTCCCTTTGAACATCGTGAGCACTTCGAGCGTATCGATACCACTATTGTGTTCGAGGCACAGGCGAATCGCGGCGTCGCTTACCGATGACATAAATGCCGTCGCGGGAGCGGCCAGCAAACCGCGCTGGGCGAACTTGCATCCCCACTTGTCCGACACTTCGCGCAGCCAGGCCTGCTCGCCGCCAATGTCCAGATAGTGGCATCCCGCATTTAGCGCGGCTTCGATTACCTGCGGGCCGTTGTAGATGAAAGGACCGGCGGTGTTGCAAACTACTTTCGCTCCGGCAAAAACCCGCGTGAGTTCCTCGACCGATCCCGCGGTTTCAACGATCTCATAGTTGGCGGTTTCGATGCCGGGGACACGCTTCATCACTTCTTCGATCCGCGCGTAGTTGCGGCCCGCGGCGATGAATGGGAGATTGTATTCGCGAAGAAATTCCGCGATCAGGCGGCCGGAAAAACCGTTGGCGCCGTAGATGACTACGGGATTTTTGTGGCTCATGCGTTGCCCTTCGCCCAAATCGCCCTCACCGAATGATACCGGACGGGCTTCCAAGTCGACGCCAATTCAGGTATGCTTTCGGGACTGAGGGGTAGTTTTAGGGAAAAGTACCTTTTTGGCTAGTAGGCACGTTTCGGTAACCTAATACCTGTTTGGGACTCTCCTATGGATCACCATAATTGCCCTGTAAAATTGACGGCTTCGATCATCGGCGGCAAGTGGAAGCCATCGCTGCTATTCCATCTTGAAGGGCGAACCCGGCGCTTCTGCGAACTGCAGAGACTTATTCCTGGGCTGACCAAGAAGATGCTCACCCAGCACCTCAGAGAATTGGAGCGCGACGGAATCGTTCATCGGAAGGTTTACGCCGAGGTCCCGCCACGGGTCGAGTACTCGCTCACTCGTCACGGGGAAAGCCTGAAGCCGATTCTGAAGCTCATGTCGGCTTGGGGAAACCGGCATCGGGCCCGATATGGCCTGCCCGCCACGCACATCCACAAACCTGAGACGCCGGCCCATCCTATCGCAACAGCGGTGCAGGAGACTCCATTGCCTTCGCCCTTGTCCCGCCTAGTCGCTACCGGCCAGGAAGTTCGCGATAATAAAGTATTGTTATGAGTGCTGGTTCCAAAGCTCTGCTTTCGCGTTACGACGACGTATTTCTGCTCGACGGTGTCCGCACTCCCTTCATCGAATACAACACGGCTCTCGGCCTGGTATCTCCCACAGACCTTGGCATCAAAGCGGCTCGAGCGGTTTTCCAGCGAAGCGGCGTTGCGCCCGCCGACGTAGACATCGTGGTGGCCGGGAACATGGCCCAGGCCTCTTTCGATGCTTATATGCTACCCCGCCACATCGGCCTCTATTCCGGCGTTCCTATCGATGTGCCGGCGCATCTGGTGCAGCGCGTGTGCGGCACTGGCGTAGAGGCCATTCTCCAGGCTGCCGACAATATCAAACTGAAGAAAGCAAATCTTGCGCTGGTTGTCGGAACCGAGTCGATGTCGCGCAATCCGATCGCCGCCTACACTCACCGCAGCGGATTTCGCATGGGGCAGGTTGAGTTCAAGGATTTCCTTTGGGAGGCGCTGCTTGATCCCTGTCCCAACGACACCATGGGTGGAACCGCAGAGAAGTTGGCGAAACAATATGGGATTACTCGCGCAGAGGTCGACCAGTTCGCTGCGGAGAGCTTCGAGCGCGCGCTTGCCGCGCAAAAGATTTGCTTCCTGAGTGGCGAGATCGTGCCCCTGACGAATGAGGTATTTGAGCTAGCCGGATATTCGCCAAGGGAAATCAGACTGCCGCGCGGGGTTGATCAACTGAATCAGGACACGCACATCCGGCCTTCGCCGTTTGAAGTTTTGTCGAAGCTCAAGCCTGCATTCGGCGGAGTACAAACCGGCGGAAACAGCTCTGGCATTGTGGACGGTGCAGCTGCTTTTTTAGTAACTTCCAATGAATACTTAAAGCAGCACAAGAAAGAGCCATTGGCTCGCGTAGTGGCAGGTACGGTGGTTGGGGTCCGTCCAGATATTATGGGCATTGCGCCTGTGCCAGCTATTCGATCGCTGCTGGAGTTGTCTGGTCTAAGCCTGAATCAGATTGATCGCTTCGAAATCAATGAAGCCTTCGGTGCGCAGGTTCTTGCCTGCCAGCGCGAGCTTGGTCTTGACCGCAACAAGCTGAATGTCAACGGAGGCGCGATTGCGATCGGGCATCCGCTCGGCGCCACGGGAGTCAGGCTTGCGCTCACTTCAGCGCGGGAACTGAAGCGCTCAAGCTTGCGCTACGGCATTGCCTCAGCTTGCATCGGAGGCGGGCAGGGAATCGCCTTGCTGATCGAGAACCCATCAGTAGCCAATTAACTGTTGTGCGAAGAGAAAAGCCAAGACGCTGCCGGTTCATAATGATCCTGCCTGCCACCGTTCCCGGAATTGGAATTCCGCCGACACGCACTTGCGGGCAACAGATCGTTTCCGTGACTGTTCCGCCGTATACTTGCTAGCAAAATCAAGTATTTTGGGCGATGCCCTAGCAAGGAAGAACGTGCCTCCACAAGAAAATGTCGATGCCATGCATCGCTGCTGGCCTCGATTGCTGTTGAGAGACCTCGAGGGCTACCTCGCGCTCTACAGCAGCTCCGTCATTCACCACGGATATTCCAGCCGCATTCGGCCTGGCGTCGCGGGTTTGCGCGAGCATTACACCCAGCTCTTAAAAGGCATTCCCGACTTGCGGGTCAACATTGAGGACATCATCGCCCAAGGCGAAAAAGTGGCCCACCGGTTTACCTTTACCGGCACCCATCGCGGCGAGATCCTTAACCTTCCGCCCACGGGCAATCAGATTTCAGCTTCTGGAATGCAGATCAATCTTTTCTCCGCCGGCAAGTGCGTCGAAGTATGGTCGGTTCACGATACCTACCGATTCCTCACACAGATCGGCGCAGTGCCTCATCTGCGCGACGGGCGAGAAAAACTTCCCTCCAAGAGTGTGCCTGCTAAATCCGGACGCTAGATCCCAGTCTCAGTTGCTTTCTTCATAGAAAATCGTACTCGCTTGTTCTAGTATCTTCGCCAGTCTCATCCGGCGATTGCACGCCCATCGCAGATTTACCGCTCGTAGAATTCTTATAGTCACAAGCTGTAAGGAAATTTCAAGGATTCCGCATGCAAGGAACCATGATGCATTATCCGCTGACGCTCTCTCACAGCCTGGAGCGTGCGGGCAAATTCTTTTCAAACGCCGAGATCGTTTCCCGGCGGCCTGATCATTCGCTTCACCGCTACACCTACGCCGACTTGTATCGCAGATCGCGGGCTCTTGCCGAAGCCTTGCAAAAAGCCGGCCTGAAGCGCGGCGATCGCGTGGCAACCCTGATGTGGAACCACTATGCGCATCTGGAGGCCTATTTCGGTATTCCGATCTCCGGTAGCGTGCTGCACCCACTGAACCTGAGGCTGGCGCCAACCGAGATCGCCTACATTGCCAACCACGCGCAAGATCGATTTCTGATCGTCGACGACGTTCTGCTGCCGTTATATGAAAAGATTCGAGATCAAGTTCAATTTGAACGTGTAATCGTTGTGGGATGGTCGGGCCGTACAGCGGAAACGAAGTTCGAAGACTACGAAGATTTTCTGAGCACGGCTGCTGGAAGCTTTCAGTATCCCGATCTCGACGAAAACGAAGCCGCGTGTATGTGTTATACCTCGGGAACCACTGGGGTTCCGAAAGGCGTGGTCTACACGCACCGCTCGGTGATGCTGCACTCATTCCTGATTACGACCGTCGACAACTTTGCAATTTGTAACGCCGACACCGTACTACCGATCGTTTCCATGTTTCATGTGAACGGGTGGGGACTCTCGTATGCCGCGACTTTGGTGGGAGCGAAACAGGTTTTACCCGGTCCGCACCTCAAGCCGGAAAGCTTGTTGGAGCTTTGTGAAAAGGAGGCAGTCACGGTTGCCGGGGGCGTGCCGACGGTTTGGCACACCATTCTGGAATGCCTGGACCACAATCCTAGCCGTTGGAAGTTAGGACCGATGCGCATTCTAGTTGGCGGAGCAGCGCCCTCGCTCACGCTGGTTCAAAGGCTGTGGAAATATGGATGGAACCTCGAGCAAGGTTGGGGCTTGACCGAGAGCAGCCCACAAGCAACGACCAGCCAACTCAAAGCTCACATGAAGAATTGGACGGAAGAGAAAAAATGCGAAGTTAAGGCCCAGGCTGGGATTCCGGTTCCGTTCGTCGAGAGAAGAGTAGTGAATGACGATGGTGAGGTTCCATGGGACGGAGAAACCATGGGCGAAGTACAACTGCGAGGGCCCTGGGTAGCTCAAAGCTATTACAATTTGCCGGACGAAAGTGACAAATGGACGATAGACGGATGGTTTCGCACCAGCGACGTTGGCACAGTGAACGAGGAAGGCTATTTGCGGATCGTCGATCGAACAAAAGATTTGATTAAATCGGGCGGCGAATGGATCAGCTCGGTTGACCTGGAAAATGCTCTGGTCGCGCATCCACAGATTCGCGAAGCCGCTGTGGTGGCCGTTGCCCATCCCAAGTGGCAGGAGCGGCCGATAGCCGTGATCGTGGCCAACGACGGAGCGCGGTTGTCGCCTGAAGAACTGCGCGAGTTCCTGTCGCCGAAGTTCGCGAAGTGGCAGTTACCAGACGCTTTTGTTTTCGTCGATGAGCTGCCGCACACGTCCACGGGAAAGCTTTTGAAAGCAGAATTGCGGCGGCGATACCAGGATTGGAAGTGGGAGGACTAACGTACCTCATCAATGGTTTCGGGAAGGGCACGGCTTCAGCCGTGCCGCCCAGGTCAGACAAAGGCCCGGACTTTAGCCCCTGAGGGAGCCGGCTCGGGTCGAATCGTTTGTGACTCGCAACTTACCGTTGCCCCTCTCAGAACGAAAACTTCGCAGAGAACTGAAACTGGCGCGGATTCAGCATGGTTCTCGGCTCGCCGAACGTAGCATTCGGAGCGCCCGGCACCGAGACCGGGAGAAGTCCCAAGGCAAGCCAATTCGGAGGCGCCGCAGCAGCTTGTTGTGAGGCGCACGACATCGACGCATTACCTTGTTCGATGGCGAGCGTCGTCGCATCCTTAAAGTGCTTGGGCACCGCAGGAGTGCTTCCACAGAAAACTGGAGAGCCGTAGATGTAATTTACTTCGTCCACATTTCCCCGGTTGAACACGTTGAAGGCATCTACGGTCAGATCGAAGCGCAAGTGCTCACGAAGCTGGAAAAACCGGGAAAGCCGCAGATCGAAAGAATACAACGGATCGCCGACGTAGGTGTTCCGTCCGATGGTAGTGTTGCAGTTCGAGACGCTGGTGCAGATGCCGCCCAGCCCTCCTACACGATCGGTGCTGAGGCCGGCCACATCGCCAAAGACATTTTCTCCAGCAAACAACGTGAAGGGGCGGCCGGACTGCAGCGTAATGATGCTACTGAATTGGAAGTTGCGCGCAAAGCTCTGCGATGGGCCATTCGCCGTGAAGTTTGTCACCAAATGGTTGCGAACATCCTGGTTGGAGTTGCCACGTTCTGAAGCGTAATCGAACTGGTTAGGCGGCAGGTTGATGAAGGTCGTGAAATTGCCGTTGTCGATGGTGTGCGAGTAAGTGTAATTGGCCGTGAGGGTGAACAGTTTGCCAAGGCGTTCCAATGCAGTAACCGTCAGGCCGTGGTAGACGGCGTTCGCGACGTCGTTGTTGTAATCGAGAAGGCCGCCACTGATCGTGGGTGATGAACTGGGTGCCGGAAGCCCGGCAGTCGGGACACCAAATTCCAAGCCACTAGGATTGAAGGGAAGAAGAGGGTTTGCGGGATTGCCGAGAAAAGCAAAAAATGGTCCCAAGCCCAGCGGCCCTAGGGTTGGCGTTCCCTGGCAGGGCGTGAGGCTGCCGTCTGGGTCGAGCAATCCCTGAGCGTAGTAAGGATTGTTGGGTTTGCTGGTGCCGGCCGGACAGGGAACATTGATGTTATTCCCGCGCACAAGTTTGTGCGCCCCCACGAAAAGATATCCCACCTGGAGCGTAAGACCTTTCCCCATCTGGCGATCAATCTCGAAGCTGGCTTGTTCAGCGTAGGGAAGTCTCGCGTTACGCTGAATACCGCCGGAACCTACACCGCAAGCTCCGGTCGGGGCGCCAGTGATAGGGTCCAACGTACAAGGTCCGGTCAAAGAGACAGCCGGGTAGGGAGGTGGAGCGCCATGGGCGCCGTCCGCGAGAATGCTGAACGCCTGCAGAGCGGCAACACTGACAACTCCGCCTGGAGACCCCGCGCAGTAAGCCGCAGGCAGTGGCGGACAAGGGAGAGCCGGCGTACCTGGATAGCCGGGGTCTGCAGATAACTGCCAGCCGCCGGTCTCCGCTCCGTTGTGGATCATCGGGACCTTCACACCTTGACCAAATCCGGCGCAGCCAGGATCGGCACTAGGGGGATTGCAGAAATATCCGGGGAGGGCTTTCTGATTTCCTGTAGTGAAGAAAAACGTAAGGTTGTTGCGATCAAAGAAAACACCGGAGCCAGCGCGGATCACTGTCTTGGAATCCGGAGCGTAAGCGAAGCCAACTCGCGGTTGGAACCCTCGGTAGTCTGAGTTGATGGTGCTTCCCAGGCCGGTTTCTACATCCCATCTCAGGCCGTAATTCAAGGTCAGCTTAGGAGTAACCCGCCACTGATCCTCGGCGAAGAAACCAAAGTAGCCGTGATTCAAACTATAGGCGAAGTTGGAATATTGATCCGTGGGAAACGCGCTAGGCCAACCGCTGCCAAAGCCGCCGCCGGTCGCGGGAGAGGGAACATATCCATTCACAAAGCCGGTGCGCGGAACGGAAACTCCCCAATACAAGAATGCCACTCCATCTGCCTGCGGTGCCAGCCGGCAATTCGATGCCCCGGGGACTGTGCCATAGGTGCCCGCGGTGGGATTCAAAACATTTACCTCATCGGCCAACGCGTACAAACAATCAAGCGTCGGAATTAATATTCGCTCCGGCGTAAAGCCCGGGTAATTGTTGTAACTCCACACGTAGTTCGCATCGAATCCAAACTTCGCGACGTGATTGCCCTTCACCCAGGAAAGAGACTCCGATCCCTGCACTCGGCTCTCGTAGATGGCATCATAGGTGCCGAAGTTGTGTCCCATCTCCAGGTCATTCACGATGCTCAAATCGGGTTCGCCCGTTGCCCCGGGAAAATTGTAATGCCGCCGCGAATATTGTCCCAGAACCGTGTTGACGAGGTTAGGCTTCAGAACTGAATCCAACGTTCCGACGAGCGATTGATCGCGAATAAAGAGATTGCGCGCACCGCTGGGAGAACCGATACCGCCGCCGTCTTCTGTGTTGCCGATCAGTTCGCCGCCGTCTCGCGCGTCCTCGACCACATAGCGAAGTGCCAAACGATTGTTGGTGTTGATCTGGTGGTCGATTCTTCCAAACCCATAGTCGTTATTCACCGTCTTCAACACTGATTTGAGATAAGAAAACGGTGAGCCTGTGCATTGCGCGGGAGGAAGATTGCAACCCTCCGGCGAGAGTCCAAGATAAAGCTTGGCCTGATCGATGCTTGCAATATTATTCGCCAGGTCAGGAGCGTAAGTGGGCGACTGGCCGCTTCGCCTGCCCTCATAGTTCAGGTAGAAAAAGGTTCTATCCTTGCGGATTGGGCCGCCTAGCGTGCCGCCATACTGATTTTGCCGCAACGAATGAGGCAAGGGTGCTGGCTGAAGAAGCGAACGCGCGTCGAGAGCGCTATTTTGCAGATAGTCATACACCGAACCGTGAAAATCGTTGGTGCCGGACTTCGTGACGATATTCACGATGCCGCCAAGAGCGCGGCCGTAATCTGCGCCAAAGCTATTGTTGACGACGCGAAATTCCTGCACCGAATCCTGCGGTGGCGTTGCGCGTTGCACGCCGCTGAGGGTGTTGACGAAGTCGGCGCCATCCACTGTGATCTCGTTGCTGAATGAGCGCATGCCGCAAAATGAGATTTGAGTCACTTCGAACTCGGTGAAAGTGGTTCCGAGAGCGGTTCGGCTCGTGGCAACACTCGGCGCCAGCAAAGCAAAATCCGTGAACAGCCTGCCGCTGATCGGCAAGGACTGAATCTCCTTCGTCTCAATCACCTGACTGATTTCAGTGCGCGTTGTTTCCAGTATCGGAGCTTCGGTGCTGATGGTGATCGACTCGTTGACCGCCGCCACTTTGAGACCCACGTTGATGGTCGCAGTTTGACCTACGGTAAGTTCCACCCCCGTGCGTGTGTACTTTCCGAAGCCACGAGCGGTCACGCTGATCTCGTAGCGTCCCGGCGGCAGGCTGGGTACCGCATAGTAACCCGTTTCGTTGGCTGCTGCACTGAAGGTCTGATTGGTGTCGAGTGAGCGCACGGTAACCGCGGCATTGGCGACGGTTCGTCCTCCTGCGTCTGTCACGGTTCCATTTAGCACGGCGTTGCTGATGGCTTGCGCCGAAACAAACTGAGTGAAGGCAAGAACGATGAACAGACCACACAGGCGGGTAACAAGACGACGTGATTTCATATAGCTCACCGGAACAACGTGGTTCGATGGCCTCACATGATTTCATCGTGAACGATGAGGGCAACGAAGCGGCATCACTGTAATCCAGTGAGCGTTGCACTTACAAGTGAAAATTATGGAACTTGCGACGGGTATGTCGCGCGATATTCGGTTACTTTTCCGTGCCCTGCGCGGTTACTTAGAAGTGCCTTTGAAAAAAACTATGCAGAAAGTATTTTCGCAACACGAGATACTAACGAGTAAGAACACACGAGACCAGTCGGCAAACATTTTTGTTTCTAGAGAAAACTCTGATTTCATTTTCGTGAGTTAGCCTTTGCGTCACTCATACTCTGGTTCGCTCGAAAAATAACATAGGCGCGAATATCGGCTGCATCTTGTTGCGATACCTCTTTGCCAAACGCAACCATCCCACCCGACTGTAATACGCCATCGCGTACGATCCTGAACCATCGATCATCGACGAGGGCGGTCGAGTAACGAAGATCCGGCAGCACTCCGCCGCTGACCGCAACGTCCCCGTGGCAGCCAGAACAAAAGCGTTGGTAGATCGCCTCTCCATTGTGAATCTGTGCCGCAGTGGCCGTCGACGGCGGCGGATTCAGGATAGGTTCTTCCTCAGCTGGCAGTGGCGGGAGCTTCGCCTTTCCATCCAATTTGAAAACCAGCATCCGGCTAATGTTCCGTACGCGTCCTGACTTGAAGGCGACTTCGCCCGCGACCAGCGGAAAAACTCCACCCCAACCTGCAAGAACAGCCACGTACTGCTCCCCATTCACGGTGTAGGTCGCCGGCCCGGCCATCACGCCGGTTTGCGCATCGAACGACCACACCTTCTCACCGGAATCCGCGCGATAGGCTTCGAAGCGTCCAGCGGCAGTGCCTTCGAAAACCAGATTTCCCGCCGTAGCCAGCGTGCCTCCATTCCAAGGGCCCGGCCGCTCGATAGACCAAGCCTGCTTCTGCTGCACCGGATCCCACGCCACTAATCTCCCTTTGACGCTGTCGAGAATTGTCTTCTTGATCTTGGGATCTTGAGGCAAGCCCGCTGCGACCATGTCGATGCCAAAATTCAATGCCAAATTCTTGAACACAAAATCTTCTGGCGAGCTGTAGTTGAATCCAACTTCATTCACGGGAATGTAAGTGAGACCGGTCAAGGGACTATAGGACATCGGCTGCCAACTGTGTGCGCCTAACGGCCCGGGAACAATCGGCGCAGAGTCGTGTTGTGGATAGCGCGCCGCATCACTCTCGATCGGCTTGCCAGTCTTTAGATCGATACCCGTGGCCCAGTTGACGTATGTGAACGGCTTCGCTGAAATGAGCCTGCCGGTTTCGCGGTCGATGACATAGAAGAAGCCATTCTTCGGAGCGTGTAATAGAACTTTACGCGGCTTACCGTCGACAGGAATTTCGGCGAGAATGATCTGCTCAGCGGAATCGTAATCCCAATCATCGGCCGAGTTTTCCTGATAGTGCCAAACGTATTCTCCGGTATCCGGCTTCAGAGCAACCACAGAAGAAGTGAAAAGATTCGCGCCGCCCTTGGGGCTGCGATATTTCTCGTTCCACGGTCCACCGTTGCCGACGCCTATATAAAGAAGATCGAGTTCGGGATCGTAAACGATAGCATCCCAAACCGTGCCGCCGCCGCCGATCTTCCACCACTCACCAGTCCACGTCTTGGCGGCTTGCGCGAGAATAGGTTGCTCGAATGGTTTCAAAGGGTCACCCGGCACAGTATAAAAGCGCCACACCAGCTTTCCTGTATTCGCGTCGTAGGCCGAGACATAGCCGCGCACGCCAAACTCCGCGCCACCGTTACCGATAATCACCTTGCCTTTTACAATGCGCGGCGCGCCCGTGATCGTGTAGCGCCAGTGCGGATCGATCGTAAGCTGCTGCCAAATTGGAAGGCCGGTGGTGGCGTCAAGCGCGATCAGTCGTCCGTCGAGCGTTCCGACATAAATCTTTCCCCGCCAAATTGCGATTCCGCGATTTACGACATCGCAACATGCGTTTACGTCCCACTGCGGCGGCACCTTCGGATCATACGACCATAGTTTTGCGCCAGTTGCGGCATTCAGCGCAAATACCTTGCTCCATGCTGTAGAAAAATACATCACACCATTCACAATGAGAGGAGTGGCTTCCTGCCCGCGATCGGTATCGAGATCGAAGTACCACGCCAAACCGAGCCGGCTCGCATTTTGATCGGTAATCGCTTTCAGCGGGCTGAAACGCTGCTCGCTGTAGGTGCGCCCGTAAGTTAACCAATTTTCCGGTTGGCTTTCGGCTTTTGCGATTTGAGTGTCAGTGACGCTGGCTGATCCCAACGTCTGCGCGTTTGTCTCGTGAGCCGAAGAAAAGTTGTATCCCTGGAAAATTATGAGACCAAATACGATTGCGATGGCCGCGCTAAAACCGCGCATGTCCGTCCCCCAATGCTGGCGAGCCTACACCGGCGCTCCGATAAACCTTATGAATTAATGTTGTCGCTGGAAAGTAGCCGGATTATATCCTCTGGGAGCGGCACGCCTTTCATCCGGTGCGACTCCGTTGGATGGGCGCCTGCCCACACGCGCGTCTCCCATCCCTCCATGGCCAATTCTTCGTCGCGCAGAAATCTGTGGCTGAGCACGAAGCTGCTTTTTCTCCATTCCGAAACGCAGGATTCGGCCACCAGTTCGTCGCCATACCCCGACGGGATAATGTACCGCGCCCGCGCTTCCACCACCGGAATGCCAATCACGCCCCGCGCTTGAAATAGCTCCTTCAAGGGAAGCCCCACCGCGCGAAACAGCGCAGAGGTGCAATTGTCGAACCAGCGGATGTAGTTCGCATAAAAAACTATTTTGGCTGGATCACAATCACTGAACTCGACTCGAATTCGAATACGATTCGTAAACATAGTTAGTTCTTGTGTATCAGAACTGTAGGGGATCATGCTACGCGACGTGAGTCTAAATCGTTTTCAACTCGATCAGAAGGATGCTGATCTCCAACGGTCCAAGATTTTCCACCGTATGGGGAGGCAGAGGCTCACTCCATTGGGCGCAAGGAAAGTTTGGCGTCGTGCCTGCATTGCGGCTATCGAAGAGGATTTCGCCGCGCTCATCTCGCCGAATAAAATGGCTCCAACTTTCGAGATAAGCAACCCCGCCCCATCGATGCGTGTGGAGTGGAACGATATCTCCTGCTGCAATGCGAGTGTGAATCACGCGCATCCGCTGATCTTCCAGTAACAGTCGATGGTGAGCAGGCGCGGCGACGAGCGCGTCCAGTGAGTCCGGCCACGGCCAGTTTTTCGGGTTGGAAAGAGCAGGATTTTGGCTCACGCGGATCTAGGAAGATCTCATTTATCGCATCTTCCGTCTCGGAATAAAAATACCGAATCTCCAAAGCAGGAACCGGGCTTTATCTTGTATATTCGACCTGTTGAAATTGAGCCATCGTCGTTCGAAACGCACGCGTCGTCAGCTCATCGAGCGACAATTTGCGCAGGTCCGCGGAAAGAACCTCGATCCCCCAGGGCCCCGCGTAGCTGGCATTCCGCATGCACCGCACAAAACCGCGCACATCAAACTCACCCTCGCCGCAGAACTGACGGTGATTGATTGTATCCTCATGCAAACTCCAGGGCGCACTCACCGTGCCATCATTCAGCTCTATACCGACCACGTATTCCAGCGGAACTCGGCTCACTTCTTCATACGGAATGCCAAGCTTCACAATGTGCCACAGATCGAAAATGATTCCGCCGTTATGCGCGCCGGCGCCTTTCACCATCGCCAGCGATTCCTCAAGAGTGCGAATCATTGCAAACGGCATCAGCTCGAAACCAATCCTTGTCCCGCGCTCCGCCGCCTCCCGGCAGAGAATGGCGAAGGCGTCGATAAGACGCGGCAACGGGCATGATTCTTGAAGGAAATCACCAACCTTAATGTGATGCGCTGCAAGCCCTTCGGCGGCCTCGAACAGCCTCTGCTTCCGGATGTCCGATGCCTTCTTGCGCTCGCCTTCAAGAAACCAGTCAGAAAGAAATTCCAACTCCAGGTGCCGAATCCCGTTGTCGTCAAGGATGCGCTTCATGTCGGCGAGACTATATTTTTCAAGGACGTGTTCAAGGTCTGCATGCCATATGCCGAACCCTTTGAACCCCGCTCGGGAAGCGGATTCCACGCGATCTCTAAAATCGAATGGGCTGTACTCCCGGTCGGTGTGGGGAAGCCCCGCTGAGATCGTCCAATAAGAAGCCAGCAACTCCACGCCTGGCGTCATCCGGATTCTCCGCAAGTCGGCAGGTTCAGTGACATATTAGTTCGGTGACATGTTTAGAGCTGGGCGCAGACCGACTTGCTTTCGGTGTAAAGATCCAGTGCGGCGCGGCCCATCTCGCGGCCCCAGCCCGATTGTTTATAGCCGCCGAATGGCAAGGCCGGATCGAAAACGTTGTAGCAATTGATCCATACCGTGCCTGCGCGAATCTTTGCGGCCATGCGGTGAGCTTTGCTGATGTCGCGCGTCCACACTGCGGACGCCAGTCCATAAATCGTGTCGTTGGCAAAGGTCGCAACCTCTTCCGGTTCATCAAACGGAATCGCCGTGACCACCGGACCGAAGATTTCTTCGCGCACGACTTTCATGTGCGGCTTAACGTCGACCAGTACGGTGGGCTCAACAAAATATCCAGTGTCCCCGATCCGCTTCCCGCCCACCACGGTCTTCGCGCCCTCCTTCGTCCCGGAATCCAGATATCCGCAAACGCGGCTCAACTGCTCTTGGGAAACGAGCGGGCCGAGATTTGTCGATGGATTGATCCCGGGACCAACAGTAAATTTCTTGGTCTCGGCCGCCACTCCCTCTACGACTTGATCGAACACGCTTTTGTGAACAAACAGGCGGGAGCCAGCAGTACAGATCTGTCCCTGATTAAAGAAGATAGCGCTGGCGCTTCCGGGAATGGCAACCTTCAAATCGGCGTCGGCAAAAATTACGTTGGGAGATTTGCCTCCGAGCTCGAGCGAAACCTTTTTTAAATTTCCAGTCGCCGCCTTCGCAATCAATCTGCCAACCTCGGTCGAACCGGTAAATGCGATCTTGTCTACGTCGGGATGCGCAGCCAGCGCTGCACCAGCGGTCTCGCCGAAACCCGGGACGATGTTCACCACGCCATCCGGAAAGCCGGCTTCCTGAATCAACTCCCCTAGCCGCAGAGCGGTGAGCGGCGTTTGCTCCGCGGGCTTAAGCACACAGGTGCATCCCGCCGCCAGTGCCGGAGCGAGTTTCCACGAAGCCATGATGAGAGGAAAATTCCAGGGAACAATTTGTCCCACAACGCCAACCGGCTCGCGCAGCGTGTATGCGAGGAATTTTCCCATGGGCGCGGACAGCGGTACCGTGGTGCCTTCAATCTTCGTGGCCCAGCCGGCCATGTAGCGAAACACCTCGACTGCCGTCGGGACGTCGACGATGCGTGAAAAAAAGAGCGGCTTGCCGTTATCCAGGGTTTCGAGTTCGGCAAGTTCCTCCAGGTGAGCCGCGATTAAATCGGAGAGCTTCCACAGAAGATGCCCGCGTTGGGATGGAGACATCTCGGGCCACGGGCCGCTCTCGAAAGCCTTACGGGCGGCCGCTACAGCCAGATCGATATCAGCTGTGTCGCCTTCCGCTACTTGTGCCAATACCTCGCCGGTGGCGGGATTATAGGTTTCGAAAGTCTTGCCCGACTGCGCGCTCATCCACTGGCCACCAATCAGGAGTTTTCTGGGTCGGCTTATAAACTCTTCGACCGAACGATCAAGTTGTACGGGCGCGGTTATCGTAGTCATGGATCTCCTCTTTGATGGCTCTTAATTCTATCGTGCAGTCTCTGAGTCAGTTTCGGCTTTGGACAACGCATCGGCAAAGAGCAGGTTTCGCACCAGCCATGTAGTCCAACCGATTGTAGGCAGGCGTAGAGCGATTGCAAGGGGGAACCCTAACGTAACCATGTCTCCACACAGAGACTAGAAGGTCGGGTTCCCCGTATTCTTCCGGCAACTCACGTCTTTACGAAATCCTTATGAATTCCTTAAGCCATGTTTACGCTTGAAGCGTTTAACTAAAGTGTGGCGCGAGGTTTCGTAATCGGAGCCGATACAATGCAGGACGCAATCTTTCTTGCGGTAACGATTTTATTTTTTGCGATCTCGCTCGCTTACGTGGTCTTTTGTGAGCGCGTGCGTTGAGATAGATATGAATTCCGAACCGATCATCATGCTGATTATTTGTGCGGGCCTGCTCGCTTACCTCGTCTACGCCATGCTGCGGCCGGAGAAATTCTAATGACGGCGAACGGATGGCTGCAAATTATTTTCTTTCTGTTGACGGTGTTTTTGATCACCAAGCCGCTGGGGAGTTTCATGGCACGGGTGTTTGGAAGGGAACGGACGTGGCTCGACCCGGCGATGCGGCCGGTTGAACGAATTCTCTACAAACTCACCGGGGTGGACGAAGACCACGAAATGGATTGGAAAGAATATGCACTGGCGCTTCTATTGTTCAGTGGCGTTTCCATGATTTTGCTGTACGTATTGCAAAGGGTGCAGCAGTGGACGTTTCTACCCTGGAATCCACAGAAGCTGCCCGGCGTGCCCGCGGCGCTGGCGTTCAACACGGCCGCATCTTTCACGACAAATACAAACTGGCAGAATTATGTGCCCGAAACCACCATGAGCTATCTCACGCAAATGGTGGGTTTGGCGTATCACAACTGGGTTTCAGCGGCGGCGGGCATGGCTTTGGCCATGGCTTTCATTCGCGGCATCGCGCGCCGCGAGCAGAAGACCATCGGCAACTTCTGGGTAGACATGGTTCGGGGCACGTTGTGGGTTCTGGCTCCGCTCTGTTTGGTGGGCGCACTCTTGCTCGTGTCGCAGGGCGTGGTGCAGAACCTCAAGCCCTATGACACGGTGCAATTGCTCGATCCCTACCAGACGCCGCAACTGGGCTCCGATGGCAAACCGGTTAATGGACCGGACGGCAAGCCGCTGATGCAGACCGTGACCCAGCAGGTAATCGCGCAGGGACCAACCGCGTCGCAGGAAATTATCAAAGAGCTTGGCACGAATGGAGGAGGTTTTTTTAATGCGAATAGCGCACACCCGTTCGAAAACCCAACGCCATTTACTAACTTTCTGGAGATGTTCTGCATTTTCGCAATTCCTTCTGCGTTGACCTATACGCTGGGAAAAATGACGGGTTCTCCGCGCCATGGATGGGCCGTATGGGCTGCCATGGCCCTGCTATTTCTGGCCGGAGTAACGACCGCGTATTGGGCGGAGGCACGAGGCAATCCGTTACTGGCCAATGCTGCACAGCATGGTCTGCAGCATCGCTCTTCGACCGCGCAAGCCACGGCGAACCTCGAAGGCAAAGAAGTGCGGTTCGGTGTGGCAAACTCAGCGCTCTTCGCCACCGTCACCACCGACACGAGTTGCGGAGCAGTCAACTCGATGCACGACTCCTTCACCCCTCTGGGCGGCATGGTGCCCATGATCAACCTCATGCTCAGCGAAGTAATCTTCGGCGGGGTCGGCGCGGGAATGTACGGCATGCTGGTGTTCGTAATTCTTTCCGTGTTCATCGCTGGATTGATGGTCGGCCGCACGCCCGAATATCTCGGCAAAAAAATCGAAGCCTACGACGTAAAGATGGCGATGCTAGTGGTGCTGATCTTTCCGCTTGTCATCCTGGCGTTCACGGCGATTTCGGTTTTGCACACCTTCGGCACTTCCTCCATGGCAAATGCGGGTCCCCACGGATTCAGCGAAGTGCTGTACGCGTTCACCTCCGCAGTGGCAAATAACGGTTCGGCTTTTGCAGGGATCAACGGCAACACACTCTGGTACAACACGTCGCTTGGCATCGCGATGCTGCTGGGCCGCTTCATGATGATTCTGCCGATGCTGGCGATCGCCGGGAACCTGGCGGGAAAGAAACAAGCTCCCGCAACGCTGGGCACTTTCCCCGTAACGGGACCTCTTTTCACCACTCTGCTGATCGGCGTGGTGGTAATCCTGGGCGCGCTGACGTTTTTCCCCGCGTTGAGTTTGGGGCCGATTCTCGAGCACCTGTTGATGCAGGCTGGCAAGACTTTCTAGGCAAATATGGTAAGCAAAAAATCAAAACGCAGTCTGTGGGATATGAAGATCGTGCGCCGGGCGGCATGGGATTCGTTGATCAAGTTGCATCCCGTCACCATGATGCGCAATCCCGTCATGTTCGTCGTGGAAGTGGGAAGCGTCGTGACCACGATACTTCTTGTCATGGAGCGATCGCAGGGAAAGCCCGGGTTCGGATTCAATCTGCAAATCACGCTGTGGCTGTGGTTTACCGTGCTGTTTGCCAACTTCGCTGAGGCGATGGCGGAAGGTCGCGGCAAGGCGCAGGCTGATGCCTTGCGGCGCGCGAAGGCCGAGACCATGGCGAACCGCCTTCTCCCTGACGGAAAAACTGAGACAGTGCCAGGATCGAAGTTGCGTTGCGGCGACCTGGTGCTTGTCGAGGCGGGCGAGTTCGTTCCCGGCGATGGTGAGATTGTGGAAGGCGTTGCGTCCGTGGATGAGTCGGCAATTACAGGCGAGTCTGCGCCGGTTATCCGCGAGGCCGGTGGCGACCGCTCGGCCGTGACCGGCGGTACGCGCGTGCTCTCGGATTGGGTGAAGGTGAAGATCACGTCCAATCCCGGCGAGACTTTTCTGGATCGCATGATTGCGCTAGTGGAAGGCGCAAAGCGGCAGAAAACGCCGAATGAGATTGCGCTGAACATTTTGTTGGCGGGGCTGACGATTGTGTTCTTGCTGGCCGTAGTCACGCTGCAGCCTTTCGCAATTTATGCGGGCGCGCCGCAGACCGTGTTTGTGCTGGTGTCCTTATTGGTATGCCTGATTCCGACCACGATTGGTGGATTGCTCTCGGCGATTGGAATTGCCGGCATGGATCGACTGGTGCAACACAATGTTCTGGCAATGTCGGGGCGCGCCGTAGAGGCTGCGGGCGATGTGAACACGCTCCTGCTCGACAAGACAGGCACGATTACGCTGGGCAACCGGCAGGCCACGGAATTCGTGATGGCACCCGGTGTGACGGAGGCGATGCTGGCGGATGCTGCCCAGCTTTCTTCGCTGGCCGATGAAACTCCTGAAGGACGCTCGATTGTGGTGCTGGCAAAAGAAAAGTACGGGCTGCGCGGGCGAGAAATGAGTTCGCGCGACGCCGAGTTTATTCCGTTCAGTGCGACCACGCGCATGTCCGGCGTGAATCTGAATGGCCGCGCCATTCGCAAAGGTGCGACCGACGCGATTGCAAAGTATCTTGAAGAGCAGGGAAGTCCGCTTCCTCCGGAGGTGCGGCTAGCGGTTGAAACCATTTCCCGCTCCGGCGGAACCCCGCTGGTGGTAGCGGAGAATGGCCGCGCAATGGGAGTGATCCACCTGAAAGACATCGTCAAGGGCGGCATGCGCCAGCGTTTTGATCAGCTGCGTGCGATGGGAATCAAAACCGTGATGATCACGGGCGACAATCCGCTAACTGCAGCCGCAATTGCGACCGAGGCTGGTGTCGACGACTTTCTTGCGCAGGCCACGCCAAAGGACAAGCTGGATTTGATTCGCCGTGAACAAGGGCAGGGAAAACTGGTCGCCATGACGGGCGACGGAACCAACGATGCGCCAGCGCTGGCACAGGCCGATGTAGGCGTCGCCATGAACACCGGAACCCAGGCAGCAAAAGAGGCCGGCAACATGGTGGATCTGGATTCCAATCCGACCAAGCTGATTGAGATCGTTGAGATCGGTAAACAGTTATTGATGACGCGCGGTGCGCTAACGACTTTTTCGATCTCAAATGACGTGGCCAAATATTTTGCCATCATTCCGGCAATGTTTGCCGGGACGTTTCCGGTCTTGCAAGCACTGAACATCATGCGGCTGGCCACGCCGCAGTCGGCGATCCTGTCGGCTGTCATCTTCAATGCGCTGATCATTGTAGCGCTGATTCCGCTGGCGCTTCGCGGGGTTAAATATATTCCTCAGGGAGCGGCCGTGTTACTGCGCCGAAACCTGCTGGTCTATGGCGTGGGCGGAGTGATTGTTCCCTTCATCGGAATTAAGTTAATCGACTTGCTGATCGTGCGAGCGGGGTTGGCCTGAGAGCGAACATGAAAAGGAATTTGATCATTGCTGTGCCGATGACGCTGGTGACCACTGTATTGTTCGGCCTGCTGTTTCCCCTGTTGATTACGGGACTGGCGCAAGTTCTCTTTCCGAAGCAAGCCAATGGAGAATTGCTGACGCGCAATGGCCACGTAGTCGGTTCTCGATTGATCGGCCAGACATTTTCATCGGCGGGTTATTTTTACTCGCGCCCTTCGAGCGCCGGCGCTGGATATGATGCGGGCAACTCGAGCGGATCGAATCTGGGACCGACGAATCAATCTCTCATCGCGCGAGTGCAGGGAGATGCCGATCGGTTGCAGCCGGAAAATCCCGCAGCGGAGATTCCGATCGATCTGCTAACCACATCGGGTTCCGGACTCGACCCTCACATTTCACCCGAGGCAGCGGAATTTCAAGTGCCGCGTATTGCGAGAGAGCGGGGACTAAGCGAAGACGTTGTGCGTGAAGCGGTTCGTCAACATACACAGTCCCGGCAATTTGGATTTCTGGGGGAAGCGCGAGTCAGCGTCCTCGAATTGAATCTCACTCTCGATGAGATTTCATCCAAGCCAGTCTCTCGATGAAACCCATTCGACCGTTTTTACTCTATGACTTTGAAGATGTACTCATCGCCTACGGAGTTCTTACTAATTCTTTATCGCTTTAGAGATTTAAGGATTTACCAAGAATTCTAGGAACCGCAGCGAACCAAGTTGAACCGCGCGTTAACCGGCCATGCAGTGCCGCTCAAATGTGCAACATAAACGGGGCGTGATGAAAACTAAAACTCAATTACGTGAATCAAAGCTGGTCTTACAAATAGTGGTGGCTTTTACCTTAGCGGTTGCATTCGTGCCGCGCTGTAAAGCCCAGACTCAGGCTTCGCTTGATGCTGAAGCAAAAGTGGCGACTCCGAATGAACCTGCACGTGACGGGTCTGCCCGCGCCAGCGAAGTGCCCGGCACTTCTTCTTCCGCGGCATCCGCGCCGGCCGCCGCCGATCCGACGATATCAGCGGTCGAACAAGAACTCGCCGCCATGAAGGCACGCATCGAACAGCTCGAAGCTGAACTGAAGCACCGAACAGCAACGACAGCTGCGCCGGTTGTTGCGGTGCCTCCAGTGGCCAATGCTGCGGCCGCGCAGGAGGTGCGAACAGGGGTGCCACCCGTGGCCGAAAAACCGGAACCGACGGTTCCGTTTGCCTATGCCGACTGGACCTGGCTGAACGGCAATCCTCGCAACAAAGACGTCGTGTGGGATTCCAAGTTCTTTACTCCGGAAATCCGCATGGATGTTGACTACATCGAGGATTTGAACCATCCCAAAGATGACACCATGGGTGGCTCGACCGAAATCTTTCGTTCCAACGAAATCCAGGTCGAGCAAATCAGCTTTGGCGGCAACTTCCACTGGCAGAATGTTCAAGCCCGCATCCTGACCATGAACGGGATGTTCGGCGTCACCACGCCACGCAATGATGCCAGCGCGGGGCGTGGTCAGTGGGATCTTCGGGGCGCGTACAAATACGTTTCCGAGGCCAATGCGGGTTATCACTTCAACGTGAACCATGGCCTCAACTTCGACGCTGGCATTTTCGTTTCCTACATCGGTCTTTTCAGTTACTACAATTTTGATAATTGGGCGTATCAACCTTCCTATGTCTCATCGAACACTCCATGGTTTTTCAATGGCCTTCGCATTCAGTGGTTTCCCACCGACAAGCTAAAGATTGAGCCCTGGATCATCAACGGATGGCAATCCTACGGCAGACTGGGCAGTAAACCCGGCTTGGGTGGGCAAATCTTGTATCGGCCCAAGCCCTGGCTTTCGCTGGTCTTCAATAACTACGGCATGGGTGAAGACACGCTGGGCAATGGCGATGGCCACTTTGGGCGCTCCCGCATCCACACCGACGACAGCGTTGAGGTCAAATACTACGATCAGCCGGATAAGTTCCTGGACAAGATGGCCTTTTCCGTTACCGGTGACTTGGGCTGCGAATACGGCGCGAGCGGATCGTTTGTCAGCGCACAAGGTCGCACCATCAATAACAACGTGAATTGCCACCACAACACGCTCACCAGCAGCAAGCAGACTTTCGCCGGATGGATGCTCTACAACCGCTGGTGGTTCAAGAAGGATCTGTATGGCATCACTCTGGGGGGCGGTGCCATGGACAATCCGGGCCGCTATCTAACCTTACTTCCTCCCATCAATGGAGCCGATGCGATAACCGGGTCACCCTATTTCACTCAGAACCCGGGTGACCCATACAAAGCCTGGGACGGTTCCCTCACCTTCGACTGGATGCCCAAACAGTACATTACCTTCCGTCTGGAGTACGGATATCGCCACGCAAATGTACCCTACTGGACCGGTCGTGGAGGGATCACTCCGGGCGACAACGTCCAACCCAGCACGATTCCCAATCCAAGTGCCGGGTCTGTGGTAGGCACCACTACGTTCGTGCCGGGGCCATTCCTTTCGGCTACTCCAGGCTTCAACTGTGTGGCGGGAAGCGCCGGTTTCTGTCCCGATCTGCGCAAGGACGAACCCAGCGTGAGGTACGCCATCATGGTCAAGTTCTAGTCAACTTGGCTAACGAGGCGAAACGAGACGACCATGTGCGATATCAAACGGAGCAAACTTCGACAGCTATCGTCCATCGCCGAACTGGCCCGCAGGTTCCTGAATGCCGTCAGTAACGCCCGCGCTGGTTAACCGCGTCGGCCACCTCACCCTACAAGCCCTGCTGAAACTTCCGCAATCAGTTCTTAACACCTCCTCATTCATACTCTTGCGCAGTTTTGCCGATGTAAAAAGCGCGAGCCCCTTAAATGCCTCTAAGCCAATTATTGAAAAGCTCCGACACGGAGTTGAAGGCTGAACTCCAGCTGATCCTGAATGCCTTCGTAGAAGGGCTCTGCGGAATAGATGTAGGCGGCAATGTGACGTTTTGCAACGACGCCCTCCTGAAAATAACGGGTTACAGCACTGAGGAATTAATCGGTAGTAGCCTTCACCAATCGATTCATCACAGCCGGAGCGACGGAGCCAGATATCCGGTGGAAGAATGTCCCATTTACCAGGCAATTAAAGCGCATCGTTCGATGCATACAACGGGCGAGTTTTATTGGAGAAAGAACGGCACCCGCTTTCCCAGCGAATCTTGGGTGCATCCCCTGATTCAACCGTTAGGCCGAACCGCGTTTGTGGTAACTATCCAGGACCTCACCGAGATCCATAACGATAAGGAAGCGCTCCGCCAAAGCGAAGAAAAATTCCGCAGGATTCTGGCTGGCGTTCCAGACATTGCCTGGACGGCCGACCGGCAGGGTCGAATCCTTTACATCAGTCCCAAAGCCGAAGCTGTCTTTGGATATAGCAAAGCGGAAATGTGTGAGAACGACATTTGGCTCGGCCGTATTCATCCTGGGGATTTTTCCCGGGTGAAGCAAGCTTACGAGTCCCTCTTCTCAGACCAAAGCGCCTTTGACCAGGAATACCGCCTTCGACGAAAAGATGGCGAGTGGATTTGGGTCTATTCTCGCGCCACGAATACGCACGAGGAAGAACGGGTTTGGTATGCCGATGGAATCCTCTCCGATATCACGGAGCGCAAGCGCGCCGAAAAGGAGCTACACCTGGCGCAATTCGCCATTGAACACGCATCCGATGCGATTTTCCGGATTGGCCCGGAAGGGCAGATTCTCTATGTGAACCGTGAAGCCTGCCGCGCCTCCGAGCGCTCCAGGGAGGAAATGGTGGAGCTGACCATACCCGAGATCGATCCAGCCTTCCCGCCGGAAGCGTGGGCGGCGTTTTGGCGGGAGATTCAGGCGCGAGGTTCGATGACCCTCAAAACCGTGAACCAAACCAAGAACGGACGACTTTTCCCGGTCGAAGTGACCGCGAACTACCTGCAACTCGATGGTCAGGAATTTGTTTTCTCCTCTGTGCGCGACATTACCGAGCGTAACGCTCTGGAAAGCCAGCTCCGGCATGCCCAAAAGCTTGAAAGCGTTGGCCAATTAGCCGCAGGCATCGCCCATGAAATCAACACTCCTACGCAATTCGTCAGCGATAACCTCACATTCCTGAAGGATTCATGGCAAGCGATCTATTCCTTGTTGGAACTGTATCGCAATGCGATTCAAGGCGCGGCGGGAGCGCTGCCGCCGCAGGTTGCTGCCGCTCTGGATGAGGCCGCAAGAAAATGTGATTTTGAATTCCTTACTGTCGAGGTGCCCCGGGCCATTGACCAGAGTCTCGATGGCGCCCGTCGCGTGGCCGAGATCGTGCGCGCCATGAAGGAGTTTTCCCATCCCGACTTGGCAGGCAAGGCCGCTGCCGACCTCAACCGCGCCATCGAATCCACGATCATCGTGGCCCGTAACGAGTGGAAATATGTGGCGAAACTTGCCACCGACTTCGACCCATCTCTGCCGCCCGTCATGTGTTACCCGGGCGATATCAATCAGGTCATCCTGAATCTGTGGTGAATGCCGCCCATGCCATCAAAGAAAAATCAGGCGAGGCCGAAATGGGCCAGATTACAGTACGGACCCGCAGGAAAGATACATTCGCTGAAATCGCTGTGATCGACGCAGGAACCGGGATTCCAGAAGCCATCCGCTCAAGAATCTTCGACCCTTTTTTCACCACCAAAGAGGTTGGCAAGGGTACCGGACAGGGGTTGGCCCTGGCTCATAACGTCATCGTCAAGAAACACGGCGGCAAAATCTGGTTTGAAACGGAGATGGGCTGCGGCTCAACTTTTCTTATCGAGCTTCCCATCCAACCTCTCGACTCGGCGACGGAGAATTGATTGCCCAAGCGACTGCTTTTTGTCGACGACGAAGTCATGGTCCTCAATGGCCTGCGGCGAGTCTTGCATGGAATGCACCTTGAGTGGCACATGGATTTCGTGGACAGCGCCGCCGCGGCTTTGCAGGCTCTGGAGCAGGGCCCCTACGACGCCATCATCACGGATATGCGGATGCCGTTAACGGATGGCGCACAGTTGCTGGAACAGGTCAAACAGTTCCATCCCGACGTGGTTCGCATCGTTCTCTCGGGACAGTCGAGCCGGGAAGAGATGAACGGCCTCGGTGACATTGGATCCCAACGCGGATGAAGGAGTCATAAGAAAGTGCCGCATCGAGGACCTCGCACCCGGCATGGTCATCCAGGACGAAGTACGCACCACCGATGGGGCGTTGCTGGTCTCCAAAGGCCACGAAGTGACTTCAACGGTTATCTTCAAACTGAAGAACTTCCAGGCGAGACGCGCAATCGTTGGAACCGTCAGCGTCTCGATGCCGTCGAGCACGCTGGCATTTGTGAAAGGCGCGTCCTGATCGGATAGCCACCCTCCACCCAGGCCTGAAACTCATCTTCTAGATCAGCCCCCGCCTTTACCACAACTCTTCACAATCGTTCTTCGATGCGGCGGCGCGATGTAGGGATCATTGTTAGATCTCCGATGTCTAAAAGCAGAATTCCACCGTGCCAAAGATCTTCGCTAAGGCCTCAGTCAGGACTGAAATAGTTTCTGGTCAATGAACGTGTACAGCCTTGACACGCGACCATCAAGCTCTTCAAGGAAGTCTGTTCCCGTGTAGTGGAACGGTTGACCCGGCATCCCACTTCCCCACCGGCAAGTCGCTACATTGTGCATGATCTGGATCTCGCCCGTAACCGTGTAGCGGTATTCCGGGAAGTGTTTGCGAATCTCTGTAGCCGCTTCATTGATACCCTCGCGGCCCACAATGCGACCGCCGGGATGAATCCAAAGGCAGTCCTCGGTATAAGACTCCGAGAGCATTGCCGCACGCTTGAGGGGATCGAGCTCTATAAAAATCTCATTGAAGTTGCGCATGAGCAGTTCAGAGGAAGTTGCCTTCATAAATAGATCCTCCTTAAACATCGTGCAAGACAATTTAACTAGAAGCTATCCCATAAATCAGTTTTGGGAAGGGCACGGCTTCAGCCGTGCCGATCAGATCCAGTAAAGACTTGGGCTTTAGAGACCGCGTGAGAACGCGTTTGCATCGCAGTCATTTTGCCT
>JBAPOI010000833.1:0-2577 GCA_049279555.1 Candidatus Sulfotelmatobacter sp. | reverse complement strand
CTCTATCGTTACTGTGTCATTGGTATAGATGCACATTTTGCCGGCGATCTTCATGGCTTCTTCCGCGATCTGGCGGGCGGATAGCTGAGTGTGACGGGAGAGCGCCTCGGCGGCGGCCTGGGCGTAGGGGCCTCCGCTGCCGATGGCGGCCACGCCGCTGTCGGGCTCGATCACGTCGCCTTGTCCGCTGAGCAGGAAGGTTTGCTCTTTGTCGCAAACCAGCAGCAACGCTTCCAGATGGCGGAGGAACTTGTCGGTGCGCCAGTCTTTTGCCAGCTCGACGGCGCCGCGTCCGAGGTTGCCGTGGTACTGCTCGAGTTTCGATTCGAAGCGGCTGAAAAGGGTGAAGGCGTCGGCGGTGGAGCCGGCGAATCCGGCGAGAATCTTGTCGTTGTAAAGGCGGCGAATTTTCTTCGCGGTATGTTTAATGACGGACTCGCCGAGCGTAACCTGGCCGTCTCCGGCAAGAACCACGTTGCCATTACGGCGGATGGATAAAACTGTGGTGGAACGAATCAGACGCTTTGGGGACATGGGCGCAATTCTTGATTATAGCAGCGCGCGGGAGGGTGATGGTGTCGTGAGGGCGCGCCGGAAATCATTTCGACTTTCCGATTTCAGGTTAACGAGTGCAGGAAGCCCGGATTGGCTGCGCCCGTTTTCGAGACATATAAAAGCCCATTTACTTGCTTGGCAATTTCTTCGAGTAAGGTGTCCTCAGCTCCCCTTGCTGAAAATGTTTCGAGCGTGAGCCCGGTCACCGCAAATGACAGTATCGCCTGTATAACGGGCGACCATAGCGCTGCTAACGATAGGAGTGTGTTTGCCTTTGCGTTCGACACATCGACTGTGAAGGCGATCGTTTCCAAATCCACCTTGCGACCGAGCAGAGTTTCAAGGCAGCGACCGACCAGACTTATGAAGAAGTATTTGAATTTCAGGTTGCGTAGAAGCGCAAGCTGCTGTTCCTCGATCGATATGATGGTTCCAGCTGTGGATTTCTTCTTCAGTTCGATTCTCCATTCGTCGATTGAACGGCCTAGGGAGTATACGAATAAAACATGGGTCGCCTTCTTGCCCTCGAAAGCCAACTTATATAGAGGGCGCCTCTCGAAGATCTGATTTTTGCTCCTGTTTGCGTCCTGAAATTTCCCCCGAAATGCTAACAGCGGTTGGGCAACTTCTTCGATACCGATTTGATCCCCCTTCAGGCTGATCGTGCGTTTTCGGGCGTACGTGTGTCCAAGTTTCCCGAATTCCTCGTAAATTCGGTTTTGGTCAGGGTCGTTGCTGTACTGATCCCATGTCGTTATTTCATTTTGGGTGTTGTTGTACTTAACAATGTCCGCGATTGTGTCGGCGTCACTGCATTGGATAACCCTGCAGAGGACCTTGACTCCTTTGAGGTCGTATTTCGACAAATCCACAGCACCGATGGAGCCGGTGGTCTGAGCTCCGTTGATGATCGAGATTCCGGTTAGGACCGTTCCATCCTTGGTTTCCCGTTTTCCTAAGGTCAGAAGAGTGATGCCGTTATTAAAAGCCCAGAAGTCACCCGGTTTTGATTCTGCTGATTGACGGATGCCGGTGTTGATCCTCCGTCGGCGTGTTATCCCAAGGAAGCCCCTGTAATTTGCTGAGAACAGGGCGTCACCGTGCTGAAGGAAGAGTTGGTGGAGCCAGACGCCCGGGATGGACATAATCGAGGCTTCCCATTTTGTTCCTTTTTCGCTGAATTGCATTTGGGATGGGCAGTTGATATCGCCTTTAACCGCTATGTGTGATTCCTGTCCGGCAAAGAGGTGCTCGATCATCGATCGCCCGAGCTCCCTCGAAGTGGCGCGTATTGCCGACTCTCCTAGGGCTTTCTGCAAAAATGTCGTCGCGGTCTGAAGTTCGCGGCTGACGTTGATAGATTCCGGGAGGTTATGTACGTAAATTAGCTCAATGGCTGTAATGTCCCCGTCCTCAATCGCCGTTCTGCAATCCTCAATTACTGGCCTCAGTTGCTCAGGCACAAGGCTGATATCTCCAGAAAATAACCAAGCGGCAGCCGTATTTAAATCGGACGCCTTGTTGGCAGGAGCCTCCGCTTTCTCGGCTGTCGCAAAGCACCCCTGAGCGAAGACAATGCGCTTCGCGTCGCGATCAAGCCTAATGAAGTCTATTTTTTTGTCGTTAGGCCCATCCGTCAGAGACTCAGATGCTAGAGCTTCTAGGTCGGGCTCTTCCAGGTACAGGCCGAGGGCCCAGATCATGTGGGCGTTAGGCTCACCGAGGCGGCCAATAAGGGTCTCATCCGACCGAAGGGCATCGATATAGGCCACTGTCTCTCCTCACGGAACAACGCGTTCTTCGTCCCGGTCTCGCTGGTGGTTAGCGGTTCAGAAAGGGCTTCGCTTCGCGAGTCTACACCAGAAGGGTCGGCTCGGTCTCGGTCCAACCGGGATTTTCGGAAGGTGGGAGACACGGGCCTCGTGTTCTTGGTTAATTTCGTGCCACCGCAGCTCTGGGGACCTATCCGACTCAAAGCTCCCGATGCCCAACGCTGGGGTTCCAGCATTGGCCTGGGGCTCG
>JBAPOI010000832.1:0-4609 GCA_049279555.1 Candidatus Sulfotelmatobacter sp. | reverse complement strand
CCGCAGGTAAGCGCGAGCAAGCGCCACTTTCTGCCACTCTCCGCCGGAGAGGTCAACACCGCCATCGAAGCGGCGGCCCAACATCTGTTCGTAGTGAGCCGGTAGGCGCGTGATCACCTCGTCCGCCATACTCTTCTCCGCAGCCTGATGGAGCAGCGCCAGGTTCTCGATTTCTTCGATACGGCCCACGGCAATGTTCTCTCTCGCCGTCATTTCATAGCGCATGAAATCCTGAAAGATGATGCCAATGTGGCGGTAAAGATCATCCAGATCGTATTCTCGCAGATCGATGCCATCGAGCAGTACTTGCCCCTCCACCGGATCGTATAACCGTGTCAAAAGTTTGACGATCGTGGTTTTTCCCTGGCCGTTTTCACCGACCAACGCGACGCGCTCGCCCGGAGAGAGATGAAAATTGAGTCCATCGAGAATCAGGCGCGAACTTCCGGGATAACGAAACGAGACGTTGCGAAACTCAAATCCAATGCGGATTGGCTGTGGCGCCGGCAGTGCGTTCGGATTGGACTGGATCGTGGGCTTCATCTCGAAAAACGCCACGAGGTCGGTCAGGAACAAAGCCTGGTCGGCGATGCCCGCGACGGTTGAGAAAATTTGCTGAATGTTGCTGCTGGCCTGCAAGATAGCGCCAGAAAGGAACGTCAGCGTGCCGATGCTCAGAATCCCCGTCACCGTCCGCCAGATGACGAATACATACGCGGAGTAGTACCCCGCGGTCCCGATTACCGACAGCAAAGCTCCGGCAATAAGGCGGCGCCGCGCCAAGGCAACATCTTCTTTATATATCTGGTCAGAAAGCCGGGTGAAACGATCCGTAAAAAAGTTGGCCAACCCGAAGAGCTTGAGTTCCTTCGCCGCTTCCTTACTACCGCCCGCAACCCGCAGGTAGTCGAGCTGCCGCCGGATGGGAGTCTGGCGAAAGTTCTTGGCGTAGCCGAGGAAAGCAAAGTGGCTCTCACCAAGAAATGCCGGTACAACTCCGGCAACCAGCAGCAGGAGAAGCCAAGGCGAAAAAACAACGATCGAGACCGAAAGCGAGATCGTGGTAATTACTTGCTGCACCAACCGCCCAATGGCCTGAATCATTCCAAGGCGGTCAGTGGCCTGAACCCGCGCCCGCTCCATGCGGTCGTAAAACTCGGGATTCTCATACGCGACAAGATCGAGTTCGGCGGCGTGCTTCATCACCATCACGCTTACGTGACGCGTGTATTTATCGGCAAGCAACGCGTCGAGAAAGTCGAGGCCGCGAGTCAAAATGCTACTTAGAAGCGCACAACCAAATTCCGCAGCAACCAGCCACCACAGTCGTACTGGGACCGCTTGATGGGCGGCAAGGGTGTGCACAATGCCATCGATAATGAGTTTCGTGATGTAAAGCAGAACAACGGGCAACAGCGAGACGACAACCCGAAGCGCCAGATTGGCAGAGACCACTACCCGCCCGGACTCCCAGACGATGCGTAAAACGGCGGGCACGTTACGCAGCGCAGAGAAGCGCTCGCTCCATCCGCTCCAGAAGTTTGGTTTCTTAGTCATCGTCACGGTCGCATCCTCACGGGTCCTCCTGCCCGGGACTTTCGGTGAAAAGCGAACGACGAAACGCCAGCCTCTGGATAGCTGCGCCAGACCAGTGGAGGCCCCGGCATTGAGTGTAGTCTAATGAATTCCGGCCCGGCAAGATAAGCTCCGTTGAGCATGTCTTGGATGAGGACTGCAGGCTCTGGGTTGTTGCGCCGGTCGAAGAAAAGAGAAAGGAGCCTGTCCCGGATCTCCTACCGAATGTTGATTTTATAGTACTTTTTGAAGCCCGCCCGCTCCATCCCTCGCTGGGCTTCCGGAGCCTTCATAAAGGTGTCCCAGACGAAGCCTGTGCGCAAATTCTCTGCCATCAGCATGGTAATGCCGGTATCGATGCCGATGACGTCGTGGTCGTACCAGTTCTTCAGGGGATTGAAGGCGTTTACAAATCCATACTTGTTCCAGGCCGCACCATAGCGGGTGCGAATCGTCTTCAGTACCCGCAGCGTCGCCTGCGGCATGAAGGGCAGGGAACCCGCGGCGGCGCTGGGTACAACCGTGCCATCAATCGGTCCCGTGGCCGGCGGTCCACCCCAAATCACGTAACTGCGCTCCGAATCCGAAGCCGTGATTCCCCATAAGTCGTCGCTATAGTCGGGGAACTGCTTCCCCAGTTCCACGCAAAAGCGCCGATGGACTTCCGTGGCGGTTACGGAATTCTCGAAATAATCGGCGTACTTATCGCGCTTGCCTCGAAAATCGAACCAGGCCTGCGAGTACTGATGTACAAAAAGCGGCGCGAACGATCCGATGTAGCGCAACCCTTCGTATTCGAACGTGAGCCGCTTCCATGCGCTCCAGGCTTGTTCTTTCAGCGGATGACTTAACGATCCCAGACCGAGCAGATACATCATCATCAGTTCGCTGTAATAGTCCCAGCGGGAAGAGAGAAAACCGTATTCAGGAGTCCAACCATGCGGCAGCAGAGAGGTATCTTCCGAAAGCCAGGTCCAGTCCACGCGATCAAAGATAAGATCGGCCAATTGAGTGATTCCGGCATGAGCGAAATGCTCTCGGCAGGCGAGGATTCCGCAGAGCAAAATTGCGGTATCGACCGAAGACACTTCGGAATCCCAAACTCTTTCTCCTGTGTTAATGTTCGCGAAGTGATAGAAGAAACCGCGATGCTGCGGTAATTTTTTCCACAAAAAACGTAGGGCCGCAATCGCTCGTTCGATCGCCTCATCCCTGGCAACGAAACCACGCTTCTCTCCAATGCACAGCGCAGTGAGGCCAAAACCCGTCGCCGCAATGCTGGCCACGATCCCCTGATCGTCAACATGGACATTGCAACGGTCCTTGACCATTCCGGTTTTCGGGCTGGCCTGCTCCCAGAAGAAAAGGAAATTGGCGCTCTCCAATTCATTGAGAAAGACATCCTCCTCTGGAGATAACGTGGCTGCCGCCGGCTCCGCAGAAGTCTGGGCCGAAGCCAGCAATCGCAAAGGCGTTACAAGATTCGCCAAGGGTAAGCACAAACCTGTGCCTAACATGTGTCGCAGCACTCGCCGCCGCGACAGCTGGATTGCCCTTTCTTCTTTCATCCGTTTGTCTTATTCGATCTTATTAAAGTTCAGTGTTGTATAGAAGAGATAAAAGTGTGCAAATCAGATGCCAACGCTAAAGCTATGCCCTGATACAAATCATTTTCTCGGGATGTACTGCCGCTGCCTGCGCGTTTAGTATATGCAGCGTAGAGGCGTCGTATGATGATTACAAAGGCGTAGGCATGAGTTCTGTCCAAAGATTCGCAGTCGGGATCGCGGCATTTGTTACGCTGCTGGTCCTTGCCAGTGTAATTCTGCTTGTCGGATGGAGCATTCGGCAACCGATCTCTCTTCAGGGAGCCGTGACCGTAAAGTCTTCTGATCCCCATAAAGAGCGGCCCATCGCTGACGTTGAGGTATCGGTTTCGAATACCATCGCCGCCGGAACGGGAGAGGTCAAGTCCGATTCCTCCGGTTTTTTCAGCGTGCCGCTACAGCGATTCGTGCGACGGGGGAACGCCATCACCTTGCATTTTCATCATTCTCAATATCAGGACCTGAAATTGGACGATTTTGTAGGTGACAAGCTCTACGTGGTTCACATGGTCCCTATAGCGAACGAAGCTCCCACCTCTCATCATCCCGAAGTGAAAGTTGCAAATGTCCGAGTGCGTTATTCGATTAAGGCGCACACCGAGCTCAATGTGGGCAGCGCAGCCAAGTCTTTTGAAATCGAAAATCAAGGAAATGTGCCCTGCAAGAAACAACGGCCGTGCTCTCCCGACGGCAAATGGAAAGCGGCCATCGGGTCGGCGTCACTCGATGCCGGGACGGGCAATGAATTCCGCAATGCGAGAGCTTCTTGCATCGCCGGACCGTGTCCTTTCACCAGAATCGAAACAGACAAGTTTTCCCAGGGAGGCCAGACCATCATGGTCTCCGCTCGCGATTGGTCCGACACTGCGACCTTTCTGCTGGAAGCCGAGGTCTTTCATCCCATGGTGAGCCAGACCGTGCACGAGTCCTATCCCGTCATCTTCGGCGACGGACTCAACTTCACCTTGCCGGCCGCGGCTGAAGGCGTAAGCCTCGAAGCCGACTTCGAGGGCCAAACTGTAATCTTTCCTCTCGGCCCGACGGTCCTGCTCAGTTGGGCCGATTGCAACGCCCGCGCCAATTCCGACCAAACCAGAGTCTACCGCTGCCAACTCAAGTCTGGATATCAGTTCCAGTAAGAGGAGAGTGATCCTCCCTGGAAAAGAATGCGGGGACGACGGGACTCGAACCCGCGGCCTCTGCCGTGACAGCGCTGCGTGATTAGGTTTTACAACAACTTAGAAGAACCGCGGGGACTGCCAAAGTTCGCGGAAGTCATATAAGACAGCGCATTTTTGTGGGTGGGATTGTGGGTTGAGAATTGGCGCGCGCCAAATCGCCTCTTTCACGTCAAGCGGAAATGCGCAGTTTGTAACCGAAAGAGCTTCCAATTCCCCGATCTGATATCTACTCGTTGACTATTTGCC
>JBAPOI010000831.1:0-4027 GCA_049279555.1 Candidatus Sulfotelmatobacter sp. | reverse complement strand
GACCTGGAGCACGGTGGAGATGCACGAAGACGCGAAAGTATGATTCAACGGCTCGAAAATTCCTGTTCGGTGAAATATTAGAAGAACCGCTATACCACCCACCGAAGCCGCAGCATCTATTCCTCGTCACCGGCCGGGGCGCCGGGCAGGCCTAGGCGGACGTTTCGAGCTTTTAGTTGAGTTTGACTTTTCTTCATATCCTGCGCAAGCATTGGCAATACATAAAGGGTCTTTAATAAGCTTTCGGCGATATCCAGCGCCGCATCGAGTTCTTCGCGGTCAGGTGCCTCTATTTCGTGGGCTGCAGAGTTCCCCATGAACCTCTGCAGATGGAGGAAGTCCGCCTGCGAGGATGCGAGGTGGCCTTTGTTTACTAGGAGATCGATCTTTTTTTCAAGGTTAACTTTTGAGGAGTCCTTGTCGGCGCAGACAGCCTCCACAACGGCGCGAATCCCGATGGCAGCAAGTATGGGTGCCTTGTTGCTCAAGGCGGCGAGAGTTTCCTTGTACACCGCGCGAACCTTGTTGGGAAGGTAATAAAATCCCTCGATCGGTTTTCGAACGGCTCGGCTCGGATACAGGGTAGTTGTCCGGATAGGCTGGCCCTCATCGTCTTCATCCTCCGAATTCCAAGAGACCTCTGCAAACGAAATAGTGTCGCAACCCCGGCATCTTACAGTGTGATATGAGGCACCCCAATGGATCCCGCTATCTTCGCTGAAATCGCTAAATTCTTCTGTGTGCAGAATATCGTGACTCGTTTGGCGATTACACTCCATGCAGACGATTTTCCTCGTTAATAGCTTCTGCTTGGCCGCACTCTTCTGCATATATCGCGCTCCGTGGAAACGTGCCGGGCCATCCTACCACGAAGCCCTGATCATTCGACGCAGCCCTCTGCTAGACTTTATGCTTCTCAGGTTCAATTGAGCTCTATCTATGCGCCCTTTCGCACTCTTTGCTATCGTCATCCTCATGGCCACAGTTTTGACCGAAACTATTGTTGCGCAAACGCTCTCCACCCCGGCAGCCGTCACTGACCCCAAGCAAGTCGCCTCCAAGCCCAACGCCCAAGTTGAGCCGCGCAGTCTGACCATCGAGAAGCTTTTTATGACGCGGCAAGTCGGCCGTGCCACATGGTCGCCCGATGGCAAGAACATCGCCTTCATCTCCAACATGAGTGGGCGCAACAACCTCTGGCTCGTCCCCGCCGAAGGCGGATGGCCGGTGCAACTCACGGTCAGCGACCAGCGCCAGACCGCACCCGCGTGGTCGCCCGATGGCAAATGGATTGCCTATCAATCCGATTACGACGGCGACGAGCAGTGGGATATTTTTCTAGTCTCGCCAAAGACCGGAAAAGTGGTAAACCTCACCAGCACACGCGAAATCGCAGAGATGAATCCTACGTGGTCGCCGGATGGACGGTATCTGGCTTACGAGGTGAAACCAAAAACCTCGGCAGCCTACGAGATCGACGTGTACGACATGGTGATGCGCGAGATCAAACACGTTACGACCGGCACGCCGCAAGATAAGGGAAACTACGGCGGGATCTGGTCGAAAGACGGCAAATACATCGTCTACACGCAGGAGCAGGCGAAAGGGACGGATTCGAATATTTTTATTGCGGATGTTGCTGCTGGGAACAGCACCCTACTGACGCCCCACGAAGGCGAGCAGCGTTATTCCGCCGACGATATCTCTCCAGACGGCAAGCACATTCTCTTCAGTTCGAATGCTGACAACGGCTATGAGAATATTGGCCTGCTCGAGGTTTCGACGAAGAAACTCTCGTGGCTGACCAAAGACAATTGGGAGATTCGCGGCCGCGAGTTCTCTCCTGACGGTAAGAACATTACTTTCAAAGCCAAAGCCGACGGCAACGAAGACATCTACCTGTACGATCTCGCGACCGGCAAATCAACGATGTTGCCTATCCCGAAAGGTCTGAACGAGCCGGCCGGCGGACCCTCTGCCTTCACCAAGGACGGATCGCGCCTGATCTACTATCACAACGGACCCACCGCTCCCGGTGATCTTTGGGTGTACACGCTCGCAACCGGCAAATCGCATCAGGTCACGCACTCGCTCGTCGCGGGCGTGCGTGCGGAGGACATGGTTGAGCCTTATCTCGTGCACTATCCCAGCCGCGACAGCAAGTGGACCATCTCAGCGTTTCTCTATGTGCCCTTCAACATGGCACGCAATGGGCAGAACGCCGCCATCGTTTATATTCACGGCGGGCCGACTTCCCAAACAATGAATTCGTTCAACCGCTTTATCCAGTACGCGGCGAATCAGGGATACATGGTGCTCGCGCCGAACTATCGCGGCTCGACGGGATACGGAAAAGAATTTCAGCAGGCGAACCTGTTCGATATGGGCGGCGGCGATTTGCAGGACGTACTGGCCGGAGTCGATTGGATCAAACAGACCGGCCATCTCGATCCGAAAAAAATTGCTGTGATGGGTGGAAGCTATGGCGGCTATCTCAGCATGATGTCTGTGACGAAAGCGCCCGAGGTTTGGGCAGCGGGCGTCCCCATCGTGCCGTTCGTTAACTGGTTTACCGAGATCGAGAACGAAGATCCCGTGCTGCAGCAGTCCGATCTCGCGACCATGGGAGATGTAGTGAAGAATAAAGCATTGTATGAAGACCGCTCTCCGATCAACTTCATCGATCAGATCAAAGCGCCATTGTTATTGCTTGCCGGGGGACACGATCCGCGCTGTCCGAAATCAGAAACGCAGCAAGTGGTCGATGCGATTAAGAAACGCGGCGGAATAGTGGACTACAAGATTTATGAAAACGAAGGCCACGGCTTTGCGCGAGTGGAAAACCAGATCGACGCCTACAAACGCGTAGCCGATTTTTTACTGGCGCACGTGGTGCCGGCCGATTGCAGTTGTTCGCTCACGGAGTAAACCCACGCGCAGGCACTCCAGCGACTATAGCAGCGACCAATCCATTGATGGTGAACTCTTTGGCTGCGATGTTGACGGAGAAGCCCAACGCGCGCAACGTAGAAGATGTAACTGAACCGATGGAAGCCGTCAAAATTCCATTCACCTTTGTTCGATTTCTGCGGGATCCGAGCAGTTCCACGAAGTTCTTGACTGTCGATGAACTGGTAAACGTAACAATATGTGGACGCCGCCTCGAATTTTTCAGGACGGCACGCAAGCGCGTGCGGGAGGATTCCGATACGACTGTTTCGTAAGCCTCCACAACATCGACATGCGCTCCGGCTCGGCGCAGTTCGCGCGGAATCACATCCCGAGCAACTTTGGCACGAACTAGCAGCACACGCTTCCCTCTCACGCGTCGCCGCAGGCTGCGCACGACAGATTCCGCTACGTATTCCTTGGGTACCACATCCACGTTTACCCCGCGCTTTTCAATGGCCTTCTTCGTGGCCGGGCCGATGGCGGCGATGCGGAGACCCCGAGCGGCTGAAGCAGCTGTTAAGCCCGCAAAAGGAGACGCCTCGTGCGCTTCCCAAACCGCAGGAAACTCCAGGTTCAGCTTGTCCATGCGCTCCCACATGGCCGCGACTCCGTTGGCGCTGGTAAGGATGAGCCAGTCGTATTGAGCAAGATTCTTGATCGCTGAGTCGAGAGGTTTGAACGACTGCGGCTTGCGAATTTCGATAAATGGAATCTCAAGCACCGTCGCGCCAAGCTTGCGCAGTTCGCTGGAGAGCGCTCCGGCCTGATGCCGGGCGCGACCTACTAGCACGCGAACCCCGCTTAGTGGAGCTCTCTTCGCTGATTTCCCTTTCTTATTCATCAATAGAATCGGCGCACAGGCGTACGTCCGTCCCCTACGAACTCATTCGCCATGCTTGTCGGGTGTTACCCGGCCGAGGCCCTGCTCTTTCATCATGCGAGATACTCCTGACACAGCCGAATCATCCGATTTCCCAAGAGACGTGATCACGTTCGCCTGATCTTGTCGGGGATGGTCCTGGCTGAGCTTGAACTGGCCCTCGATTTTGGTAGCAGCGATTTCGAAACCCACGAT
>JBAPOI010000830.1:0-6283 GCA_049279555.1 Candidatus Sulfotelmatobacter sp. | reverse complement strand
GGTTGAGAATTCTAATGAGATTGAACGCGAGCGAAGCTGGTGGCGGCGCAGGCAAGTTGCATAGGTCCCCTTCGGCTCGCTCAGGGCAGGCTTTCGCTTCGCTCAGGATGACAGCGTGGAAAATGGTTGTTCTAACAGTTGCGTTGGGCGCGAGTTTCGGGCAGGCTGGGGCGCAGGCTACAGCGGGACAAAGTGCGGCGTCGCAGAACTCGGCCGAGGGGCTTGTGATTGAGCCGGCGGAGTTGCCGGGGACGTATCCGCATGGGCAGTATCATGTGTTTTTTCACGCGCGGGGCAATTATGTGCCGGTGCTGCACTGGACGGTAGAAAAAGGCGCGCTGCCGCCTGGGCTGACGCTCGACGACAATGGAGACTTGCACGGAGAGGCGCAGCGGGCAGGCGAATTTCAGTTTACGGTGATGGTGAAGGACGGTGGCAAACCGCAGCAGGCGGTGCAGCGGGGATACATCATTAAAGTGGTGGAAGCGCTCACGGTGGCATGGAAGGTTCCGGCACATGTGACGGGAAGCCGCATCGAGGGCAGCGTGGAGGTTTCGAACACGACGGTGGACGACCTCGATTTAACGTTTGACGTGAAGGCTGTGGCGGAGAACGGCCGGGCGACTGAGATTGGCTATCAGCACTTTGCGCTGACCAAAGGAACGCAGGAGATGGCGCTGCCGTTTGGCGAGACGTTGCCGCATGGGGGATATGTGATCTATGTCAATGTGGTGGGCGAAGTGGCCAAACGGAATGCGATCTACAGGCAGGCGATGCAGACGCCAGGGCCGCTGCAGGTAATGGTAGGACCGTAGTTTTTTTCGCCGGTGTCGTGGTGGTCAGTTGGCTTACGCGCGAGGTCGGCCGAGCCGGAGATCCTTCGTTTCGCCTGAGAAGCGGCTACGCTCAGGATGACAACGCAGGATCTTAAGTACGGTGGTCATGTTGACTTGAGTTTTGGATTTCTGAAAAACTACAGTTCGAGCTTGTATTTACGGGCCTGATAGAAGAGGACTTTCACCAGCTCTTCTGTCTTTGCTTATTGTTATGGAGCTGCTGCTCAATCTCGTGTGGGTTTTGCTGGCGTTGCCGGCTTACTGGCTGTGGCGGCGGAGTGCCGGATCGACGGTCAGAAGGCCGAGTCCGTTGCAGTGTTTGCTGGTTCTGGGGTGCGCACTGGTTCTGTTGTTTCCCGTGATCTCGGCTACCGACGATCTGCGCGCGATGCGGGCTGAGATGGAAGAGCCGGCATCGAGCGAGCGAGCGGTGCGGCAGGCTGGGAGCGAAAAGAGTTCGGGTTGGGTCAACCGTTTGCAAGGGCCTCCAGCGCTGGTGGCGAGTGCGACATGGCCGGATGTTCAGGAAGTTCGACCGCTTGAAGTTTTGGATATTTCTTTGTTGCCGCTGGCAAGGGGAGGCGTTTTCCCTGCCGGACGCGCTCCGCCTGTTCCCCGTCGCGGGTAGTTCACCGAATCCTCCTGAGGAATCATCGCTGGATATGACGATGGTTCCAAATCGCTGATGGAAATCATTGAGAGATCCGCAGCGGGATCGGCTCATCTCTAGCAGATCCGTTTTAGCAGATACTTACCGGGATAACGGACACTCAAGAAAATCTGCGTTCGGCGGCACGGGTCGTGTTGCCGATCTTCTTCGGATTCGGAAACGTGTTCGGATTCGGAAACAAGTTGGGATTTAGAAACAGGATGGGATTCAGAAGCATTTTGTGAATTTCATGATGCTGAGAAAAATCTTGCGAGGTTGGGCGGTGATGGCTCTGCTGGGTGCAGCGGTGATGGCTGCTGCGCAGACAATGCCGCAGACTGCCCCTCCAGCAGGGCCGCAGGCAAAGAAGCCAACGACTCTGGCGCTGACGTGGCAGCAGGTGAAGGACCGGCTGGAGCTGGGCAACCCTACGCTGCTGGCGGGAAAGTTGAACCTCAACGAATTGCAGGCCGAGGAGATCACAGCGCACCTGCGGCCGAATCCGAACCTGGCGTTGCTTTCAGACCAGATCGATCCGTTCAATGTTGGGCCGCAGCATGGGCCGTTCGCCTACTGGCTGCCTTCGGCGACGGTGAGCTATTTGCACGAGCGAGCGCACAAGCGGGAATTGCGCACGGAAAGCGCGAAGAAGGCGACAGCAATTGGAATTTCGCAGCAGGACGACCTGGAGCGGGGTTTGCTTTTCAATCTTCGCAGCGCGTTTGTGCAGACGCTGCAGGCGAAGGCGGTGTTGCAGGTTTCGAAAGAAAATCTCGAGTACTACGACCACGTGTTGAAGATCAGCCGCGACCGCTACGATGCGGGCGACATCGCGCAGATCGATCTGGACCGTCTGGAGTTGCAGCGGGTGCAGTACGAGTCTGATGTGCAGACGGCGGAAGTGAATTTGTGGACGGCGAAGATCCAGATGCTGACGTTGCTGAACGATCGCACGCCGGTGGAACAGTTCGACATTGTGGGCGTATTCGATTTCAACGATCAGATTGGCGTATTGGATGGGTACCGGCAGATGGCGGTGGATGCTCGACCGGACTTGAAGGCGGCGGTGCAGGCGGTGGACAAGGCGCAGACCGATTACAAGCTGGCGGTCGCGAATGGATCGACGGATCCGACGTTGAGCTTCGACGTGGGAAGAAATCCGCCAATCGATTTTTATTTTGGTGTGGACGTGAGTATTCCGCTGCGATTTTTCGACCGGAACCAGGGAAACAAGCTGCAGACGAAGATCGAAATTGCGCGGCAGGAGAAGTTGCGGGACGCAGCGCAGGCGCAGGTGTTCAGCGACGTAGATTCGGCATATACCACATTGAGCAGCAATGTGATTTTGCTGCTGCCTTACAAACAGAAGTATCTGGAGCAAGCGGTGCGAGTGCGCGACACGATTCTATTTTCCTATCAGCATGGCGGAGCGTCGTTGCTGGATTTTATTAATGCGGAAGCCGAATACCGGACCGTGCAGCTTAGCTACGTGAATCTTGTGGGTTCGTACTTGACGGCTGCGGCACAGTTGAACCAAGCGGTGGGGCGCGAGGTTATTCAATGAAGACGGAAGGTGAACGTAACATGCGACCACAGGGGCTGAAGCCGGGATGGTACGTGGGGCTTCGATGCGGCGCTGAAGCGCCGCTCTTGCACGTTACTGCACGCCTCGTTACTGCGCGCCTCGGGTCGAGACTGATGGTCGCCGCGCTAATTGCTACTTTGATGGCTGCTGCGGGTTGCTCGAAGGAGACTCCGGTGGCGGCCAGCAAGGCTCCCGTAACTGTGGATCCCGACATTTTTTCCATGGAGCATCCGGAGTTGTTCAAGACAGCGAAGGCAGAAACACGGTCGGTGCCAACCGAACTTACTGCGAACGGGACCGTGACTCCGGATGTGAACCGCACGATTCACGTGACGTCGTTGGGCGGAGGACGCGTCGTCGATCTCAAAGTGAAGCTGGGCGATTCGGTAAAGAAGGGACAAACGCTGCTGGTGATTTCGAGTCCCGACTTGGCGGCCGCGATGTCGGACTACCAGAAAGCCGTCGCAGATGAAGTGCTTTCGCGCAAGGCGCTGGAGCGTGCGCAGTTGCTTTATGACAAGGGAGCAATCGCCGCGAAAGATCTGGAGACAGCCCAGGATTTGGAAGAAAAGGCCAAAGTGGATGTGGCGACGGCGGAGCAGCATGTGCGAGTGCTGGGAGCAGACCCGGTGCATCCGAGTGCGCTGATCGATTTGCGCGCGCCGGTGGCGGGAACAATTGTGGAGCAGAATGTTTCAGGATTTGAAGGCGTGAAGAGTTTGGACAATACACCGAATCTTTTCACTATCGCCGACCTGAACGAGGTGTGGGTGGTGTGCGACGTGTTCGAGAATGACCTGGGCGACGTGCATCTGGGAGACTCGGCGGAAATCCGGCTCAACGCTTTTGGGGATCGCATGTTTCGCGGAACGGTGGTGGACATTTCCCGCGTGCTCGACCCGAATACGCGGTCGGCGAAGGTGCGCATCGTGCTGCCCAACGGCAATGGAGCGCTGCGGCCGGGAATGTTTGCGGTGGCGAAGTTCCGGTCGCGGAAGAAGACGGAGCACGTCGTCGTTCCGGCAACCGCGATCATGCGTTTGCACGATAAAGACTGGGTCTTCCGCAAAGAGATCGGCAACGGCGGAAATTTTCGGCGGGTGGTGGTGCAGGCGGACGGGCTCGCTCCGGATGGTATGCAGGAAATCCGCGAAGGCGTGAAGCCGGGCGACGAAGTGGTGGCGAACGCGCTGGAGTTCTCGACCGAAGTGGCAGAAAAAAAGTAAGAGACAACATAGATGATTCGCGTCATGATCGATTTCGCGCTGCGCAATCGCCTGATGGTTCTGGGCGGAGCGCTGGTGCTGTTCGTGTGGGGCATTATTTCGTTTCACAATCTGCCGATCGAAGCTTACCCCGACGTAGCCGATACCTACGCGCAGATCATCACGCAGTGGCCGGGGCACGCGGCGGAGGAAGTCGAGCAGCAGATCACGGTTCCTCTGGAAGTGGAATTGAACGGTGTGGCACATCTGACGCATCTTCGGTCTGTGTCGCTGTCAGGGCTGTCGATGATCACCATCATCTACGACGACGACATCACAACGTTCAACGCGCGCCAGGAAGTTCTTGACCGGTTGCAGATGGTGACGCTGCCGCCGGGGGTGAATCCCGGGATTGGGCCGGATTACAGTCCGACCGGGCAGATCATGTTCTACACGCTGACCAGCACGAATCCGAAATACGACGTGATGGAATTGAAGACGCTGGACGACTGGTTTGTGGTGAACCAGTTGAAATCTGTGCCGAATATTGTGGACGTAAATCCGTTTGGAGGGCCGACGCGAGAGTATCAAGTGCAGGTGGATCCCGGGAAACTCGTGTCATACGGGCTGACGCTGGCGCAAGTGGAGACGGCGCTGGCGGCCAACAACATTAATGCCGGCGGCGGATTTATCGAACGCGGAGAGCAGGCGCTGAATGTACGCGCAGTGGGATTAATGGAAACCACCGACGACATTGCCGCGACCGTGGTCAAGGTGCAAGGCGGAACCCCTGTGAGGGTGCGCGATCTGGGGCAGGTGGTGCAGGCGCCTAAGGTTCGCCTCGGTCAACTGGGAAAAGCCATCCGGAAAGAAGATGGGACCATCATCGATTCCGATGACGTGGTGGAAGGCATCGTGCTGCTGCGCAAGGGCGCGGTGGCGGAAACCACGCTGGCCGCGTTGCACAAGAAGATTGACGAATTGAATGGAACGAACGGGCAGCATGGATTGCTGCCCGCGGGAGTGCGATTTGTTCCGCACCTTGACCGCAGCGAATTGATGAAGCACACCACGCACACGGTTCTGCGCAATTTGACCGATGGCGTTTTGCTGGTCACTCTGATTCTGTTCTTGTTTCTGGGCAACGTACGCAGTGCGCTGATTGTTGCCGTGACTATTCCCTTCTCGTTGCTGTTCGCGGCGATTTTGCTCGACTTGCGGCAGATTCCGGCGAACCTGCTGTCGCTGGGAGCGCTCGACTTCGGCATGGTGGTGGACGGATCGGTGGTGATGGTGGAGAACATCCTGCGCCACACTTCGTTCGGCAACCAGAAAAAGTCGTTCATGGAAATCATCGCCGTTGCGGCGCATGAAGTACAGAAGCCGGTGTTTTTCGCGCGCGTCATCATCATCGTTTCGTACCTTCCGATTTTTACTTTGCAGCGAGTCGAGGGGCGGCTGTTCGCCCCCATGGCGTGGACGGTGGCGTTTGCGCTGCTGGGGGCGCTGGTATTCGCGCTGTTCATCGCGCCGGTGCTCTGTAGCTTCCTGTTCAGCAGCGGGATCAAGGAGTGGCGGAATCCGGCCCTCGAATGGTTGAACCGCAATTACGGACGGTCGCTGGACTGGTGTTTCGATCACATCAAACTGACTTTGGGCCTGGGACTGCTTGCCCTGGCAGCGATGCTGGGTTTGATCTTCAGCGGAATCATCGGGTCGGAATTTTTGCCACATCTCGATGAAGGCGCGGTCTGGGTGCGCGGGACCCTAGCGCCCAGCACCGGACCCACGGCTGGAATCGATTTGGCGAACAAAGCGCGGCTGGTGCTGGCCGGCTTTCCGGAAGTCACGCAAGTTGTGAGCCAGGTCGGGCGACCGGACGATGGCAGTGATGCCAGCGGCTTTTACAACACCGAGTTTTTTGTCGATCTGCGTCCGCGGGAAGAATGGCGAAAAGAATATCCGACAAAAGATAAGTTGATTGCGGCGATGGACGAGTCGCTCAATC
>JBAPOI010000829.1:0-18267 GCA_049279555.1 Candidatus Sulfotelmatobacter sp. | reverse complement strand
GAGAAGGTGATCAACAGCTCCAAGTATGGACGGGAACGCCTGAAGTGGACGCTCAAGCGAATCGTAATGATGAAGGAGAAGCGGGCCGCGGCGAAGGCCAGCTAAGAACGATCTGATTTTTCGCGGTTCGGAGGGCGCCTTGTGCGTTTCGCGCGCGGTCCATCTGCTATCCTAGTCGGCTGTGCGGATGATCTGGTGGTTCCTGATCCTTGGCGTAAGTACCCTGGTCGTAGTGTGCGTTGCAATCGCAGTTTACATGCGGTTGCGACGTCATCTGCGAGAGGCACAGGGGGCGCGGGAAGGAAGCTCCCGCGAGGTCAGCGGCGGGCATGAGCGGGGCGACGTCGAACATTAAGATTCCTCGTTACGTTTCGGAGAATAATTTCCCATGACAAAACCAGCAATTCAAACCTTGAGTGCACCGCGGGAACGAGTTGTCGTTTCCCGCCGCACGCAGCAAGTTGCTCTCGTGATTGGGGGCAGTCTGATTGTCGCGTTATGCGCGCGCATTACGATTCCCCTCCCGTTTACACCGGTGCCACTGACGATGCAGAACTTCGGAGTGCTTTTGGTTGGCCTGCTGCTCGGCAGCCGGTACGGGTTTGCCGCACTCGCGCTTTACCTGGCGGAGGGGGCGATGGGCTTACCGGTATTCAGTCCCATCGGCCCGGGAGGAATCGCGCAAATGCTCGGTCCCACCGGCGGATTTCTTTTGGCCTTCCCGCTGGTTGCCTGGCTCGCGGGATATGTAATGGAGCATGGGCGAAAGACTTTCTCTCGTGCCGCAATCGGCGGCCTTCTTGGCGAGATTGTGCTCTTCACCGGAGGTCTCGCATGGCTCGCGTTTCTCACGCATTCCATCGCGCAGGCTTTCCGGTGGGGCCTTTACTGGTTTCTATTTGCTGAGGTGATCAAGATCATGATGGCGGCAGGAATCGCAGCACGATGGCATCGCGCTCCGGCTGCAAAACAATAGATGGCGTTTGTCGATTTGGTGTACGAAGGTGGGTTCAAGAAATGACTGTCATCTCGGAACAAGAAGCGAAACATTCAGGCGGCAATCCTTCGTCCAGTGTGCGCGAGATCAACATCGCTCATAGCCCGGACTCCGACGATGCCTTCATGTTTTACGGCCTCGCCACCAACAAGGTCCGCGTCCCTGGATTGCGCTTCACGCACACGCTTTGCGATATCGAAACCCTGAACCAGAAGGCGCGCGAAGGCGTCTACGACGTGACTGCCATCTCGTTTCACGCCTATCCTTACATTCAGGATTTGTATGCGCTCATGTCCTGCGGCGGCAGCGTAGGCGAGGGCTATGGCCCCATGATCGTTTCGCACCGGCCATTTACGCAGAGCGAAATCAAGCAAAAGCGCATCGCCGTTCCGGGCACTCTCACGACTGCTTATCTCGCGCTGCATCTTTTCGCTCCTGGGGTCGAGACTGAAGTCGTGCCCTTTGATCAGATCATTCCGCAGGTGCTCGAAGGAAAGTACGAAGCTGGGCTCATCATCCACGAGGGTCAATTAACCTACGACAAGGCCGGACTACACCGCATCGTCGACCTCGGCCGCTGGTGGCAGAAGATGACAGGTTTACCGTTGCCGTTGGGAGGGAATGCCATCCGCCGCGCGCTCGGGCAGGAACTGATCGCCGCAGTCAACGGCGCGTTGCGCGATAGCATTCGGTACGCGCTCGACCACCGCGAAGAAGCGCTCTCCTACGCGATGCAGTTTGCCCGCGATCTCGACACGTCGACCGCCGACCGCTTCGTCGGAATGTATGTGAATGAGCGCACGCTCGATTACGGCCCTGAGGGCCGCGAGGCCGTGGTGCGGTTGCTCGACATGGGCCACAAGGCGGGAATCATCAGACCGCAAGCCAGAGTGGATTGGGTGTGAGTTCAGCTTCTAGCTGCTGGCTCCTAGCCCCTAGCAAGCTTTCTGACGATGCACCACATTCTTGAATCAACGCACTCCCTAAACTATTTGGTCCGTTGAAGCTAGGAGCTAGAAGCTTGCTTCCCCAAACCCTCCTCATCGACGCCGACGATACGCTCTGGGAGAACAACATCTACTTTGAGCGGGCCATCGCCAATTTTATTTCGTTCCTCAACCACCACGAGTTCTCTCCCGAGCAAGTGCGCGGGGTCTTAAACGACGTGGAGCGGGAATGCATCGTGACGCATGGCTACGGCCTGCACAGCTTTGCCCATGCTCTCGTGAATACGTTTGAGCGGCTCAGCGTTCGCCCGGTCACGCCCGAGTTGCACGCCCAGATCCACGGTTTTGCTCATACCATTGCCGATCATCCCTTGGAACTCTTGCCCGCAGTCCCTGAAACGCTGCGGTACCTTTCCAGTCGGCATCGCCTTATCTTGGTAACCAAGGGCGCAGTCGCAGAGCAAACCGGAAAAATCGAGCGCTCAGAACTGAAGTCGCATTTCGCAGCGACCGAAATCGTCGCAGAAAAAAATGCCGCCGTTTATCATGCTCTCGTCGAGAAACATTCGCTGGCGCCCCGCTCCACGTGGATGATCGGTAATAGCCCCAGGTCCGACATCAATCCGGCGCTAGCTGCGGGATTGCACGCGGTTTTCGTGCCGCATGGAAATACGTGGATTCTTGAACATGACGAAGTGAACGCAGCTCGGACGCCGCAACGGTTGCTCATCGTAGGTAGCTTCGCCGAACTGCGCGAACATTTCTAATCTGCCCCGGGCAAGGACTGGCAGAGGTCGTCCCGAACCTCGAAAGCCGGAATCAGACTCGTCACCTTGTTCCTTCGCATCGCACCAAACTAACCAACAATGCACTCTCGCTGCGCATGTTGGCGCATGGTACGCTCATTCTGCTCAGCGTTCACGCATACTTGAGTGGCTGTGGAAACCAACAATTTCCGCCGGTTGTTGCGCACGGTTGAGGCTCTCTCCGAACTCGGGCCGGAGCTGACCGCGGAGCGCGACTTCGCCGAAACTTCGCGGCGCATGCTCTCAGCTGTAATGGAGGCCGCTGGTGCGCGAGAGGGCGCGCTTTTCCTTTTCAACGAAAAGCCCACCATGCTGACATCGGTGGCAGCTGCCGGCTTTGACATGCTGCCCGAGCCGGCCTTCATTCCTCTTCTACCCAAACATGCCCACGCGCTCAGCGCCGCCCGCCAGCCGATCGTACTGAACTCCTCCACGTATTCGGTATTTCTTAGTTCGAATGGCAATGTCGCTCCAGAGCTGTTCAAGTGCCTGGCTCCTTTGAAAGCGGCCGGCAAGCTCGCCGGAGTTGTTGCATTGGGGCGGCGTCCGGGCGACGCAGCTTACGAAGACTCGGAACTCGACGCCATGGAACTGCTGTGCAGCTACATTGGGCTGGCCGTTCAGAACCATGCGCTAACCCAAACGCTAGCGCAGCGCGTGACCGAAAACCTGCGTCTGATGGCGTCCCTGCACGGTTTTTATGACACTGCGTTAGAAGCATTCGCCACGGCAATCGACGTAAAGCACGTCAACATTCACGGGCACTCCCTACGCGTGGGCCGCTACGCTGCAGCCATCGGTGAAGCGATGGGCGTCGAACCGAGCGAAGCGGCCGCACTGCGCAGTGCTGGATATTTGCACGACATCGGGAAGGTCGCCGTTGATCGCCGGCTCTTCAGCAAACCGGCGGCGCTCAATGCCGAGGAGTTTCGCGAGATGGCAGACCACACCGTAGTCGGCCATCAGATCGTCAGCAGCGTGGAATTTCCCTGGCCTAAGGTTCATGAATCGGTACGATGGCATCATGAGCGCAGCGATGGTTCCGGTTATCCTGATGCTCTTGCCGGCGACGACATGCCGATGCCGGTGCGCATCATGGCGCTCGCCGACACTTTCGACGCCATGACCAGCACGCGTCCCTATCGCGAATCGCTGTCGCTTGGCAGCGCGCTTAGCGATCTCGTCCGCATGTCTCCCATGAAATACGATCCCAACGTGGTACAGGCCTTGCTGATCCAGGTACGGCGCGACGCCGTGGGCAGCAATCGAACTCCGCTAGTGGCCGACCACATGACGGTAAACATAGCTCCCACCGATATCGACCAACTAGCGGCAACTCTGCAGCACAAAGTGTCCCGCGGCAAGATGTATCTCACCTAGCTTTAGATGCCGTGCCCAGCAGCCTTTCTTGCCCCCCAACTCCTTTGGTTCTTCAGTAACCACGGCCAACAACTTTTTCCGATCGTCCGGGTTGATAATGGGAAGAGTTCGTGTCTTCCTGGCGGGGAGTCCTCATGGGTGTGAGCCGTTCCAAGTTTGCGGTTTTTCTCGTCCTTTTTTTCTTCTCGGGCCTGGCTTGTATTGCCCCGTCGTTGCTCGCAAAGAAGAAAGACACGAACAAGGATTCGAGCAACGCCCCGATCAGCCAGGGCGAGCAGCGACGCGCCTTGCACGCACTTAATCGCCTGACCTTTGGCCCGCGCCCCGGAGATGTTCAACAAGTAGCGGCGATGGGTGTCGACCGCTGGATTGACCTGCAATTGCATCCCGAAAAAATCGACGACGACACTCTCGACGGCCACCTGCAAACATTCCGGACTTTGCGTATGAGTTCAAAGGATCTCGCGGAAGACTTCCCGGACGGACAGGAGCTGAATCAAGTGCTGAACGGTAAGAAGTCGATGCCGTCGGATCCGGCGCTGCGCATGGTTTACGAGGTACAGATCGAACGCCACCAGGAAAAGAAAGAACGCAAGGAGAGGGAAGCCGCCGACAAGAATGCAGACGGCGCCGTGTCAGGAAAAGCGCCGGCGAACGGTTCGTCGATGGCAGCAAACTCGACGGCAGATAATACTACTGCTGTTCAAGACAATGCTGCAGCGAACGCAAACTCAAACTCCAAGGCCACTCCCGACACCGAAAATACCATGGCGGCCACCGTTCCTTCATCAACCGCGCCCGCGGCGCCGCTAACGGCTGCGGAAAAAGAAGAGGCACGATTGCGCGAAGAGCAACTCTACTCAGATCTCGAAGTCCAGCAACTGCCGAGTCTTCCTCCAGAACAGCGCTACAAGAAAATTGTCAGCATGAAGCTGCCGCAGCAGCTTACCCTCGCCGATACTTTGCGCGGCGGCAAAGGTCAGGAATTTCTCGAGGGCATGACTCCGAAGCAGAAAGAAACCTTGCTCGCGATGAACAACCCGCAAGGCGTGGTCACCGGTGAAATGGCGCAAGCGAAGCTTCTGCGTGCCATTTACAGCGAGCGCCAGTTCGAAGAGGTGATGACCGACTTCTGGTTCAATCACTTCAACGTTTTCGTGGACAAGGGGCTCGACCGCATCATGCTCACCAGCTACGAGCGCGATGTTATCCGCCCACATGTGTTCGGCAAGTTCGAAGATCTGCTGGTGGCAACGGCAAAGAGTCCGGCCATGTTGTTTTATCTGGACAACTGGCTGAGCGTAGGTCCGGATTCTCCGCAAGCTCTAGGCCTTCCGGCGCATCCGACTCCTTACGCGCGCCGCTATCCACGTCGGCCGAATCCAAACAAACATCACAGCGGCCTCAACGAGAACTATGGCCGCGAGCTGATGGAACTGCACACGCTCAGCGTGAACGGCGGCTATTCGCAGAAAGACGTTACCGAGGCTGCGAAAATTTTTACAGGATGGACCATCGAGAAACCGGCCAACGGTGGCGGCTTCAAATTCGATCCCCGCATGCATGAACCCGGCCCTAAGGTTGTGCTCGGACATCGCATTAAGCCCAAGGGCGAAGGCGAAGGCCTGGAACTGTTACATCGATTGGCCACGAGTCCTCAGACCGCGCATTTCATTTCTCTGAAACTCGCGGAACGCTTCGTCGCCGACGATCCGCCTCCGGCCTTGGTCGATCGCATGATGAAAACGTTCTTGAAGAAAAAGGGCGACATCCGCGAAGTGCTGAGCACGATGTTCCATTCTCCCGAGTTCTGGGACGATGGAGCTTATCGCGACAAGGTGAAAACTCCTCTGGAATTTGTGGCCTCGGCAGTTCGCGCCACAGGCGCGGAGGTTGACGACGCGCTGCCCCTGACCCGCCAGCTCAACAATATGGGGATGCCGCTGTACGGCGCACAGCCGCCGACCGGATATTCCATGAAGGCGGAAACTTGGGTAAGCTCGTCAGCGCTGCTCAATCGCATGAATTTCGCGTTAGCATTCACCAGTGGCAAAGTAAAAGGCGTGAAGCTGGATGTGGCTCGATTGGCCGGGAGCGATTCTCCGCCTCTTGATTCGAGTGGAACGCTCGCCAAGCTTGAAGCCGACCTGCTTGATGGCACGGTATCGAAACAGACGCATGACTCCATCGTTGCCCAGATCGACGCAGCGGCAAACGGTGGGCAGCAGAAGCCAGACAACAAGTCCGGAAAGCGCAAGTCGGACGATGCATCGCGTTCTGCGGAAGTGAATACGATCGCAGGATTGCTGCTGGGTTCGCCGGAGTTTCAGAAGAGATAGCTACTGACTTCTGGCTGCTAGCTTCTAGGGAGCCTCCGTTTTTTCGGCGGGCGCTACAACAAGGCTAGGAGCCAAGAGCTAGCAGCCAGGAGCGTTTTTTATGTCCATCACTCGTCGCGTTTTTCTTCGCAACAGCGCCCTCGCCGTCGTCGGCACAGCAGCGGTGCCCAGCTTTCTTGCGCGTGCCGCGATGGGCGCGACCGATCCGGGCACCCGCAACAAACGCCTGGTCGTAATTTTTCAGCGCGGCGCCGCCGACGGCCTGAACATCGTCGTCCCTCACACCGAGCCGCAGTATTATGCCATGCGGCCCAGCATCAACATCCCGCGCAAAGCGGTGCTCGACCTTGATGGCTTTTTCGGACTGCATCCTTCGCTCGCATCATTCCAGCTGCTCTGGCAGCAGCGCCACCTCGCCATCGTTCACGCCTCCGGCTCGCCCGATCCCAACCGTTCCCACTTCGACGCACAGGACTTTATGGAGTCCGGCACTCCCGGCCTAAAGAGCACCGAGGACGGATGGCTCAACCGCTCTCTGCGCGGTCTGCCTCATCCCGTGCAAAAATCTCCATTTCAAGCGATTGCGATGGGGCCTTCGATTCCGCGCATTCTGAGCGGTCTTGAGCCGGCCATCGCCATGAACAATATCAACGATTTTTCTGTCGGAGGACGCAATCCCAAACCTTCGCCGACTGCGAACGCGTTCGAAGCCATGTACGACCATTCTGTCGATACTGTGCTTCACGGCACTGGCGAAGAAACTTTCGACGCGGTGAAGATGTTGAAGTCAGCGGACCCGTCGCAGTACAAGCCCGCGCTCGGCGCCGATTATCCCAAGGGACGCTTCGGCGACAGCCTGCGCCAGCTTGCCCAACTCATCAAAGCAAACCTCGGCTTGCAAGTGGCGTTCGCCGACATCAGCGGCTGGGACCATCATGTGAACGAGGGCGCAACCGAAGGCCAGATCGCCAATGTGCTACGCGACTTCTCACAATCGATCTCCGCTTTCTGGACTGATCTGGGAGATCTTGGGGAGGACACGGTGGTCGTGACCATGTCAGAGTTTGGCCGCACTGCGCGCGAAAACGGCAATCGCGGCACCGACCACGGCCACGCCAACGTGATGTTCGTTTTAGGTGGCCCTGTGAAAGGTGGCAAGGTCTACGGACGCTGGCCCGGCCTCGATCAGTCGCAACTCTATGAAGGCCGCGACCTAGCACTGACGACGGATTTTAGGCAGGTGCTTGGTGAGGCAGTCGCGCGGCACCTAGGCAACAAAAATCTGAATGAAGTGTTTCCGGGGTATGAGAATCAGCCGGGGAAGTTCCTGCACTATCTCGGGTGAACTGACTCGCAAACGCGCTACCTGCGGCCGCGAATCGATTCAGCTACGCCGACTTGCAGGCGATGGCGGGTGTAATCGATCCAGGCTTCCCCTGCGAAAAATGTGATCGTAAATCCCAGCCAAAACGCAATACCGAAGAATTCGTGCGGCGTGAGCTTGCGGAAAGCAAAAAAGATGCCCACAATCGGCCGGGTCGTGGCCACGCCCAGGCCAATCGCAAAAGCGCGAATCATCCACTCGCGGTGCTGGGCCACTTCTTTGCGGCGGATGTGCCGGTAAGCCTTGATAAGGCAAAACAAGAACAGAATGGCGAACAATGTGGTTGCCGCAGTTTCATTCAGCCCGCCGATATTCATTGTGAAGCTCATCACCAGCGCTGAAATTCCAATCACCAATCCTGTGACGACCGGAATTCTTCCCAGCCAACGATGAACTTTCAGATGCTTGGCTCGGATGCTGGGAACAAACTGCAGCAGAGCGAACACTAGAAATAGCGCGCCCGGAATGATATGCACGAGGGTCAACGCCATGTGCCGGGCAAATCCTACATCCAGGGCCGCAGCAGGCGGATACTTGCCAGCGAACACCTCGGGCCAGAACAAGACCAGCGTTCGTCGCGTTGCGGCTGCAACGCCGATCACAGCCAGAAGAATCACTCCGATCCAAACGAAGCGAGTCGCTCGTTGTAGCAGCGCCATGAGCCCTCTCGATTCAATGCTCTCCTCTATGAAGACGGCGGAAGGGATGATGTATTTTACGAAGGATGAAATTTCTCGAAATTGTGGGCGAGATTGGGACAACAGTACAAATCACGGCTGGTCTAGATTTCAATCAGCACATCGCCGCCTTCAATCTTCAGCGGATAGACAGCCACCTTCATGCTTGGATCCTGCTCGGCCGCGCCGGTCTTCGGATCCCACGCCCAGCCATGCCAAGGGCACACAACCTTGCCGCCTTCGATCATTCCCTGCCCCAACGGACCGCCGCGATGCAGGCAGACGTTATCCATCGCGCTATAGGAACCGTTGACGTTGGCGACACAGATCGTCCTTGCGCCACAAGGAAATTCTTTGGCTTCGTCGGTGGGCGGGAGCTCGGATTCGGTGGTCAGCTTCGTGAGAGTTGGCATGGGAATCAGCAATTGGCAATTAGCAGTTAGCTTAAATCATTTCACTAAAATGCTAATTGCCAACTGCTAATTGCTTATTTCGGCTGCAGCGTCTGCGCGATCATCACCTGGCGCTTGAAGTTCTCCATCATGTTTGGATCAAGACGAACCTCGGTAGGTTTCTTCGCCAGCGTCATAGTGTCGATTTTGTCCTGCAGCTTGAGCAACGCGTAGAAAAGATTCTCCGGACGCGGCGGACAGCCGGTGACGTAGACATCCGTGGGAACAATCTTGTCGACACCTTGCAACACGGCATAAGTATTGAACGGCCCGCCCACCGACGAGCAGGCGCCCATCGAGATCACCCACTTCGGGTCGGGCATCTGGTCGTAGATGCGCTTCACCACCGGCGCCATCTTCAACGTCACAGTACCGGCGACGATCATCAGGTCGCTTTGCCGCGGGCTGGGACGAAACACTTCCGAACCGAAGCGCGCGATATCGAAGCGAGCAGTCGACGAAGCAATCATCTCAATGGCGCAGCAGGCCAAACCAAACGTCATCGGCCAGACGGCCGATTTGCGCGCCCAGTTGAAAACGTAATCGACCGTACTGATCATGAAATTCTTTTCGAACTTGTTTTGCAGCCAGCCCATTCGGTGACCTCAGTCAGCACCATTATAGTTCGCGGCACGAGTTGCCCGCCAGCCTGCACTCAGCTACAAATAGACTTTCATGTTCTCAACCAATGGGGCGGCAGCGCCTGATTCCCACCGGGCTCGCGGATGGCTTGATTTGTGGAATCGTATTCCCACGTCAATGCGCTGGATGGTGGTAGTTGCCCTGTTTCTGCGCGTGGGTTGGATCCTCGTCGGCCACACTTATAAGTTCAAGAGTGCGGACAATCACTTCGGCTTTGGTTGGGAGATGGGCAGCATCGGCGCTGCGATTGCCTCGGGGCACGGCTTCAGCAATCCCTTCGGCCCACCCACTGGGCCAACCGCGTGGGAGCCTCCGCTTTATCCGTACCTGATTGCAGGTGTATTCCATATTTTCGGCATCTACTCCCGGGCGTCGGCCTTTGTGCTGCTCACCCTGAACAGCGTTTTCTCTGCGCTCACTTGCATTCCAATTTTTCTAATCGCTCGCCGGATTTTCTCCGAGAAAGTCGCAGTCGGCTCCGCCTGGACGTGGGTTTTTCTGCCTTATGTCATGTTCTGGTGCACGCGCTGGGTCTGGGAGACGAGTCTGTCGGCGCTGTTAATCGCTGCAATTTTCTGGCTCACTCTTACTCTGGAAGAAGGCGACGGCTTGAAACCGTGGCTAGGTTTCGGTCTACTCTGGGGGATTACTGCGCTGAACAGCACATCGCTGTTGGCGTTTTTGCCAGCCTCCGTATTGTGGGCCTGGTATCACCGCGCGAAGCGCGGCAAGCGATCGTTTGCTGGCGTGGCGCTGGCCTCGGCCATTTTTCTTGCCTGCATCACGCCCTGGCTCGTGCGCAATTACGAAACTTTCGGCAAGTTCGTCTTTCTCCGCGACAACTTTGGTGCAGAGCTGCGCCTGGGCAATGGCACCGGTGCCGATGGTACCTGGATGGAGTACCTGCATCCCACGCAGGATCTGTACGCCATGCGCCAATATCAAGCCATGGGCGAGCTCGCTTATGTTGCGATGCGCAAGCGGCAGGCTCTCGACTACATCATGGCTGATTACGGACGCTTTGCTGTCCTGTGCATGAAGCGCTTTGTTTACTACTGGGCTGGAGCGCCGCGGCCGGGGCGAACTTTCTGGCTGGAAGAAGTGAAGAACTCGTTGTTCCTGGCCTCGTCCGTACTCATGTTCTGGGGCCTGGGCCGCGCTCTGCGGCGGCGCAAACCCGGCTCCTGGCTGCTGTTCTGGCTGATCCTGCTATATCCGGCAATTTATTATGTGGTCTTTCCTGGCCAGCGCTACCGGCATCCGATTGAGCCCGAGATTACGATCCTAGCAATCTTTCTGTTGAATGAGGCGGGTAAAAAATATCCACCCGCCAAGAACTGACTAGGAACCTAGATGATAGAACCTTCGTATAAGTATTTATGTGGACAAGTGTCCCAACCCAGTCCCTCACGAATTGCGAATTGCCACGTCCAATACTAGAAAACGGAGGATCCCGATGAACAGCAGGCAAGAATTGCAGACCCGGTCAGCATTCGTCCTTACCTTTTGCGCTATGTTGCTCTCTGCCGGTGCAGCCCAAGCTGCCGATCACCGTGGAGAATTCACCGAAGAACTGCACCAGACTTACGCTCTTACTCAAAACGGCCGCGTGGAACTCGACAACATCAACGGCGCGGTCCACATCTCCACCTGGGATCGCAATGAGGTGAAGGTCGACGCCGTGAAGTATGCCGACCGGAAAGAGCGGCTCGATGAAGCTCACATCGATATCGATTCCGGCAAAGATTATCTTTCAATTCGCACCAAGTATCGCGATCACGATCTCACCTTCAACTGGGGTTCGCACAATAATCCGCCGGGAGTCGAATACACCTTGACGGTGCCGCGAGAAGCGCGCCTCGACGAAATCAAGCTGATCAATGGCTCGCTCGACATCACCGGCGCGGCTGGTGAAGTGCACGCTTCCTGCATCAACGGCAAACTGGAGGCGCACAACCTTTCCGGGCGCGCCGATCTCTCGACCGTCAACGGCCACCTCGACGCGCGCTTCGATCAATTGGCGGCGTCATCGGTTGAACTGCATTCGGTCAACGGCTCGCTCGAATTGACCATTCCTTCCGACTCCAAGGCGGAAATTGAAGCCAACACAATTTCCGGAGGAATCGAGAACGACTTCGGGTTGCACGTCAATCATCACAACTTCGTCGGCCATGACTTGCGCGGCAAGTTGGGCAACGGTGGCCCACGCATTAAGCTCGAGAACGTGAATGGCCGAATCGAAATTCGCCACGCCTCCGACGGCCGCGTCCTGAGCCCAGCAAAGGATTTGAGTCATCACGATAAGGACGACGATGACGACAGCAAAATCTAGCATTCCCTCAAACTTGTCATCCTGAGCGCGTTCTTTGCGCGAAGGACCTGTGTAGTTCGCTGTCATCATTGACGAACCGCTCAGTGACCACTTAGCGCCTCAAGCCGTAAGTACTTCTTGATGTGCTAGCAGAATCCGTATTCGTACTCGCTCTCAAAGGCAGAAAACTAAAAATTACATAGGTCCTTCGCGCAAAGGACGCGCTCAGGATGACAAGGGGCTACCCACAACTTTTTAAAGATCGGTTCCCTGTTTAATAAATCGTGTATCCCGGCGCGGGCGTGCGCAGATCGGGCTTCGAAGCCATCAGCAGCAACGCGCCTTCGCGCTTAAATGCCTTCAGATCCTCAAGGCTATGGAACGACTTCGTCTGGTAGTCGTCGGGCGTGGGTGTGTCGTCGGGAATGCGGCAGGCTTCGATGTTCTCGAACGCGTGTTTCTTCAGCAGGTCAACATACTCCGCCGTCGAGCGAACATGCACCGGCACCTTCAGCTTATCCACCCATTGCAGTGAGTATTCATTGTCCTTGTACAGATTAATTAAGATGAACAATTTTCCTCGCGGCGCCATCACGCGAAACAGCTCCAGCAGCGCTCGATCCTGATCGGCGTAATAATAGAACGACTCGACAGATAGCACCTTGTCGAAGAAGTTCTCTTCCCACGGAATCTGCTGCGCCGATCCCCAGACGTAGAGTATATTGTCGAAATCCTTCGAGGCGGCACGCGCCTCGCGGATCATTTCGTCGGAAACATCGAGTCCCACCACCTGCCCGAAGCCATCCGGCCCTTCGCCCACCAGTCGCGCCAGCAGCCGCGTCGCCCATCCCGATCCGCAGCCCAGATCGAGCACGCGCTCACCCGGACGCAGGTTCATCCGACGAATCGTTTTCGTCGTGATGTCGAAATGGTGCTGCTCCATCTTCGGCCCTTCGCCGGCCGCGGCCCAGCGATTGAATTCCTGTTGCAGTTTTTCGTCGGGAGTGAGGGATTTTTCTGGCATAGGAAGATTTTATCGTGTCGCCGAGTGCTGCGGTTGCCTCAGTCTATCCGTAGGCAGACCGCAACAATCCAGTTTCCGATTTGCCCTTCATCCGGCCCGGGGCAGCAAAAGACCAATGTAAACCTTGCCACAAGCCAACTCGTGGGAGATATCTGCTCTGCGACACGGAAAGAATAAAATGAAGGATGTGTGCAACGAGACGGCGGGTCAAACGGGCGTATCGCTCGACGAAATCGTTGAATTCTATTGGCGCTTTCTGTCGCGCAATACAGAGTATGCAGCACATTTTGCGCAGTTCAAGAGGCGACTGACTTCAGACCAGAAGGCTGCCGAAGCGGAGGCCGTTGTGTTTTCTCTCCTTCGGGCTGAAAAGTTGAATCCGGATATCTATGAGGACCCGAGCACAGGAGGGCCAGACTTTTGCTGCACACCATCGTCCGGTGAGTCGTTTCTGCTAGAGGTTACCTCGTTGGATTCGGCTTCAGTCTCAAAGAAATCCAGCCTGCCATTAAAGATTACCGGCAGGGGCGGCGGTGCATTCAGCCTTATCACTGACAAACTGCGCCAAGAGGCTACGAACAAGGCCAGACAGCTAGGAGGCCACAGTTTGCCGGGAGTTTTAGCCATTACTTCTGATTATGATTTCGCGGGCACCCTGCTGGGCCGAGGGGCTGCCAAAGACCTAATGATCTCTGCTCCACAGACAAATGTCCCGCTGAACGGAGATCCGCCCTACGAAACAACTGACCTCCATGACGCTGTATTCTGTCGCCGTAGTCTTCTAAATGCTTCTGGAGAGCTGATGATTTCCCCTTGCCGCCAGAGTATCGCGGCAATTTTTCTGATTACCATCTATCCCCGAGAGGTGAATGTGGTCGGCTTGCTACACCCTGAAGCGGCCCGTCCTTTCAATCCACGTTGGTTTCCCAAGGTGCCCTACCTGCGGTTTACACGCTGGCCTCTCACCGGTGGAAGCATCGCTGCTACGGAATGGATTCTTGGGGGCACAGAACACAGGGAGGCTACCTTCAAGCATAGGCGTATTCGCTAGCTCATCAGGCCGAAGCAGCTAGCATGCCTTCGGGCTGACCGGTGTCGCCAACGCCTGCCACGTCACACAAACTCCGGATGGTCGGCTAACCGGAAGCTAAGCCCACTGCGTTGTCTCAGCGCTACCGCCAACCCCACCGCTATGCTACAGTTTTCCTCCTCATGGCGACACGCCCCGAGAATCCTTCTCCAGAACCCGACCCTGGCTCCCTCTACTGCCCGAACTGCGCTAAAGAAGTGAATGATCCCCTGACCTGCGGCGACTGCTCCGCCGTCATCTGCCGACGCTGCGGCACGCCGCTGGAATCTCCGGACGAACTGGGAATAGGATGATGGAACCCATCCCAGTCACCTCCGTCGCTAAACCTGCTAAATCTGACGCGCAATCGGCTGCGGCGCAGCCAACTCTAGTTCGCGGACTCAGCCTGCTCGATTCGGTGCTGCTGCTGGTCAGCGGCATCATCGGTTCTTCGATCTTCCTTACCGCCAAAGACATCGCCGGCCCGCTGCCGCAGCCCATGCTGTTCCTGCTGGTGTGGGTTATCGGCGGCGTCATTTCACTCTTCGGATGCGTCGCCTTCGCAGAGTTAGGCTCGATGTTCCCCGAGTCCGGCGGCCAATACATTTATCTGCGCGAGGCTTATGGCGATCTGACTGCTTTTCTCTACGGATGGATGCTCTTTGCCGTGGCCAACGGCGGCACCATCGCCGCACTCTCCGTCGCGTCCGCCGCCTACATCGGACAAGTCTTCCCGATTGTCTCGCAAGAACACGTCGTTCTCACGCTTGCCGGAGTTACTATCACGCGCGCGCACGTCTTCGGTCTGGTTCTGATTGCCGCTCTGACTTACGTCAATGTCGTCGGCTTGCGCTGGGGCACGCTGCTGCAGAATCTTTCCACCTGGACAAAGTTCGCCGCTATGGCTACCTTCGTAATTCTCGGCTTCGCCATCGGCAAAGGCGACTGGTCTCACTTCCAATCGCACGGCATCGGCCTCACCATGGGCCTTCATCCCACGCAGTTGATCTCTGTCATGGGCGTGGCACTAATCGCAGTCTTCTGGGCTTACGACGGATGGGTCTATATAACCTGGGTCGCGGGTGAGGTGAAAGAGCCGCGCCGCAATGTGCCGCTGGCCATGGTTTTAGGAGTGCTCGTCGTCGGCGCGATTTACCTGGCGATGAACATGACTTACCTGTACGCGCTGCCACTTAACGAAATCGCCAAGCGCGAAACCATCGTACACGACGCCGCGACTGCATTATTTTCTCCGCGCGCCGCGGTTTGGCTTTCGTTGATGATCGCGGTTTCCTGCTTCAGCGCCGCCGCCACCTGCACGCTCTCCGGCGCCCGTGTCTATCTCGCCATGGCGCAGGACGGCGTATTCTTCAAGCGCATGGCGGTCATCCATCCCAAGTGGCGCACCCCCGCCTTCAGCCTTATTGGACAAGGCATCTGGGCCGCGCTGCTCACTCTCAGTGGCCGCTACGATCAGCTCTACACCTACGTGATCTATGGCATGGTCCTCTCCTACACTCTGACCGTGATCGGAATGTTTCTGCTGCGCTGGAAGCGTCCCGACATTCCGCGCCCCTACCGCTGCACGGGGTATCCGTGGCTGCCCGCAATCTATGTACTCGTCGGCACTGCGTGGACGCTGAATACAATCGTCACTCGGCCAACCGAAGCCTTCTGGGGCACCGCAATCGTTCTGATCGGCGTGCCTGGATATCTTTACTGGAAGCACAGCGGAAAGAAGGTAGCAGTGGAGTAGAACACAACGGATCGATGCGCTCGGAAGGATTGATTCCGACCGGGGGTATCTACTTGAAGAATACTTTCGCCCAACCGCATTGCGGACAAGCATCCGGCTGAGTTCGTCGTTTTTCTGCCATGCATTGAGGAGTGCTACTCCTCTCACATCTCGCATCGCTGGCGCAGGCCCGAACTGTCGGCCGCACGACGCGGGTGGTGCCTCTCAGCGGGTGACCTAGCACTTCTCCTCCAGCGACCGTCGCGCTAGGCTGGTTCCTGGCTACCTTCGCGAAGCTCTTTCTCCCTTTGCCTTTCTTTTGCCCTTTCAATTTCGTCATCCTCGCTGGGATTCCGCGGCGCCTGGTCGGTAGTGGGTACGCCTTTGTTATGATCCGCAGGGAACTTGGACCGCGTCCTCGCTATCATGTTCGTCGTTTTCATTGCCCCGGCTCCTTTACTAGACTAGATCGGGAAGTTAGACTGTTTGTCGCCGTCGTTCGGGAATTCGGGTTCTTGTTGTCTTTTCTTGGCTTTCTCAATATCGTCATCGTCGAGCGGGTTCCGACGTTCCTCTTGCTCGTCGAGAGGCCCGTTACTGAGACACATTGCGGTTTTTCTCGTTGCTTCCATCGCTACACTCCTTTGCAATCCTCCTCTACGTTAACGGTAGTTACCGTTGTCCATGAATATCGTCCCGAATTAATTTTGACCTTTATCCTATACGCATGTGCGTGATACTTTGGCAATTCGATCATCAGTTGCTCGCTGATGACCTCTCCTGCTTCTATCCAGGCGTGATTAGTGAAAACGTCAACCGCTGAAAAGGTTCTCGACCAGCGAACCTGCATCGACTCTGTTACATCGGCCTCAGCGCGGGGAAGGCTGAAGTACATTATCAAAGCGGTCCCGTGCTGGTCGATGGGCACTCGTGATAAACCGACACATTTGAGTTGAACGAGAGCAACTAGGTGGCACCGCGCTGCACCTTTTTCTGCTCTGCACGTTATGCTCGGCTCTAGGCGGGACTTGTAAGTACGACCACGGATATAGTTCAGGTAAGTCCAAAACCCGCCGACCACAATCGCGGCAATCTCAAAGAGGTTCTTGATGGATTCTATATAGTCGTGGCTTGCCGCTTTAGCAGGCTCCTCAGCGAAGGCTATGAAAGTTGCGATGTGCAACAAGATAATCACTCCTAGCCTTGCCTCTTACTTCTGCCTAATCGGCTAGGGACAGGCCACGCCCCACCCTTCCCGAGGAAGTATACTCCCTCAGTTGCGCGGGAAATTTGGGACTCGCGCTGCCCCGAGCCCACATCTGCCGCTAGGAGCTAGAGACGCGGTCGGAGATTTCGTACTGCAAGATCCTGCATCTTGACAACGGGCGCCACCCGTGGGATGTTGTCGGCTTGCGATCAAACGCAACGGACGCCCTCAGCGTCGGTACAAGGAGTGCCCTCATGCAAAGCAATCGCCTTCCGGTCTTATTGCTGGTTTTCACTTCATCGCTCGCCCTGGCCACCTACGCCTCGGCTCAAACGGAAGCCGTGCTGCATAACTTTGCCGACAACGGCACCGACGGTTACCAGACCTATTCGCCGCTCGTCTTCGATGCTTCAGGAAATCTATACGGCACCACGCTCGACGGCGGCACGCATACGAACTGCTACGGCGAAAATATCGGCTGCGGGACGGTATTCGAACTGTCACCGGCTGTGGGCGGAGGTTGGACGGAAAACATACTGTACAACTTCGGCGGCACCAGCACCGACGGCACCAATCCCTCGGGCGCTCTGATTTTCGATGCCACCGGCAATCTCTACGGCATCACGGAGGGAGGCGGCACCGGGGTGTGCGACCAGGGCGAAAACTCCTGCGGCACGGTCTTCGAGTTAAAGCCAAAAGCGGGCGGAGGCTGGGAGGAGAAAATTCTGCACAACTTCGGCAGCACCAGCACAGAGGGTTACTATCCCTTTGCTGGCTTGATCTCGGATGCGGCCGGCAATCTCTACGGCACGACAGCAGACGGAGGCACTTACGGCTTCGGTACGGTGTTCGAATTGATACACGCCGCGGACGGAAGCTGGGCCGAGAAAGTATTGCATAGCTTCAACGACACGGATGACGGTGGTGCGACTCCGCTAGCCAGCCTGATTTTCGATCCTTCCGGCAATCTCTACGGCACCACGACCGGCGGTGGATCGTTTCACGCCGGCGGAATCTTCGAACTAAAGCGGGGACATGGCGGAAGCTGGACGACAAAGGTTCTCCATTTTTTCAACGACGGAGACGGGAGAACCCCCTACGCCAGCCTGATTCTCGACGCTGCCGGCAACCTCTACGGCACGACCCAAATCGGTGGCCCCAACCATGGCGGTACGGTATTCGAGTTAACGCAAACCGCAAGTGGAAAGTGGGGAGAGACTGTTCTGCACGGCTTCGACAACAAGAACGGCGACGGGTATGAGCCCATGGCGGGCGTGATCTTCGATAGCAATGGCAA
>JBAPOI010000828.1:0-14997 GCA_049279555.1 Candidatus Sulfotelmatobacter sp. | reverse complement strand
GTTCACCTCGACCGGGGTTTTATCGAGCTTCACCGCCAGGTCGCGCACCGACAAAAAAGTTTCGTCAGACGTTGCCAGGCCGCGAATCACCTCGACCAGCTTCATCACGGGGACGGGATTGAACAAGTGCATCCCGATCACTTTTTCAGGACGGGCGGTCAGCGCCGCGAGTTTCGTGATCGAAATCGAGGAGGTATTCGACGCCAGAATCACCTCAGGCCGCGTGAGCCGGGCGAGATCGCGAAAAATTTCCGTCTTGATTTCGAATTTCTCCGTCGCCGCTTCTACGATGAAATCGCACTCGGCAAGCCGCACATGCTCGGTCACTGGCTCAATGTTCTTCAACGCGGACGCTTTATCTTCAGCCGAGATCTTGTTCTTCGCGACCTCGCGATCCAGATTTTTCGTGATCGTGGCCAGCCCGCGCTCCAGAAAACGCTGCTCTACGTCGCACAACACAACCGAGTACCCACTGCGAGCGAACACATGCGCGATGCCATTGCCCATCGTGCCCGCGCCGACCACGCCTACCCGCTGAATATTCATCTTTACAGCCATGGCAGAAACGTTCGAGTTTAGCACTTTCTAGCCACGAAAAGCGTGTGATCGACACGGGAAATTCCAACTGCCCTCCGAGCCGGTGGTGAGTATCACTTGTCCCCGGATGCCTCCCCGAGTTGCTTGCCCTAGGCGGGCTGTTCAACTAGGCTGTACCACGGCTTCGTGTGACGGAGCCATCAACTTTGTGCCGCATCGAGAAAGGCTAGCAGGAGCGATGGGCGGGAACCAGAAAAAGACCGTAGTAATCCTGGGTGGGTTCAATCACGAGGGGCTTCAAGCGACTCTTAAGGCTATCGGGTATGAAAGCGTCTCCTTGAATCTCGACAATGTCAGTCCGAAGACCTGGCGGAAGCGGGCGGCGGCTATTGAGTCCCTTCACGACTCAGGCTGCCTCGGGGCTACAGTTATTTACCTCCACACTACGCTGCTGCTCCAGGCTAGTAGAACGGAATACTGCGACGCGTTTGCCGCAATCCTCCGCAACGCATCGCAGCAGAGGACGATAGTTTTCGTATTTCAAGACAACCTTGATGGGGTTTTTGCAATGCGGCACGCGATCACAAGGGAACCCATGTCGCTCCAAGAGTTGGAGGCGGCACTTGCCCGTCAGCCCGACCTAGGGGACCCCGATGCATGGGGAGCAGTCAGACTCAAGCACGCCGTCAACCGCCTGAGCGATTATCAGAGCCGAAAATCAGAGGTTAGCTCGCTACTCCGAAGTCTCTACGGAAGCGGCGTCCAAGTTGCGCCTTTCTTCTCGCGGTCAGACGTGACCATACGGCTTCAGGAATTCCTGGATGATGCCGAGCAGGGGATATTCCTTAGACTATTCGTGCCTGATGACAGACTACAGGCCGACCAACTTAGAAGTTTCCTCACCGTTCTGGAACGGTACCTTCGCCAGATTGAGCGCGAAGATTTTTCCGTGGAGTCCCGCAAATCTGAGAAAGGTACCATCTACGTCTTCAAATGGAACGCCGTGGGGGGCAGCCTTGAACACCTGAGCCGAGCCTTCGCTAGATTCGATGATTTCATGAGACTTTGCGGAGATAGCCCGTCGCAAGCCGAGTCGATCTTGAAAAGTAAGGGCTTCAGCGATCAGGAGGCAGGGGAGTACGTGGGCAGGTATTCCAAGGACTATCGTCGGATCGTCCTGGATGTTCGGCATGAGTTTGAACGTAAAATGCTGTTCTTGAAACAGAAGTTCGAATCAGAGGGAATTGACGCCGGTGCATTAGAAGCGCTTACCTCCGCACCCACCAACCTATCCCGCCTCATGTCGGTTGCAGCGGGCGGCGGGGGAATTGCCGTCAACATTGGCAGCATCTCTATCAGCCAAGCCGAATCAATTCGCACAGAGATCAATCAGGTAGTTAACGGACCAATTGAATATAACGAGAACGACCAGGCGCTAATAAAGCTGCTCTCCCACTATGCAAATCCGCTGGAGGCAGTTCAGGGTCGATCCGACCTCGATCAATTGAAGGACCAGTCCGCGCCCGCGCCCGCTAGACAAAACGCGAAGCAGCGGTTGTGCGGCTTTCTTAGGAAGGCGACGCATGGCGCCGGCGAGGTGGCAGAGAAGATCGCGGTCGGGGTACTGACCAAATACCTAGATTCGCTCCTAACCGGCTCTTGACAATTCGCCCACCACCAAGAACAACAATTCTCTCCTTAAATTCTACAACCCTGCGTCGCTCAATGGCCTGCGCCCCGCCGCTTTGCGAGGTGTAAACTAGTCGAAGTTATCGGACTCTTACTTCGTTTCCTGAAAGGATTTCCCCATGGCAATCGCCGAAGCCCCCGTCCGGCCGCGTACGTCATCCCATCAAGGCCCCTTTATCAATGAGCCCTTTTACGATTTCCGCCACGAAGACAACGCCCGCAAAATGCGCGCCGCCATCGAGCGTGTCCGCGGCCAACTCGGCCGCGAATATGATCTCATCATCGGCGGTGAACGCGTCAAAACTGCGGACAAGATCAAGTCGCTGAATCCCTCGCGCCCCTCGCAGATCGTGGGCATCCACCAGAAAGCCGGCAAAGAGCACGTTCAACCCGCGATGAACGCGGCGATGAATGCGTTTGGGCCGTGGAGCCGCACCTCCGTCGAAGAGCGCGCCGGCTTGTTGTTTCGCGCCGCCGATCTGTTGCGCCAGCGCAAAATGGAATACATGGCCTGGCTGGTTTTCGAAGTCAGCAAGAATTGGGGCGAGGCCGATGCTGACATCTCCGAAACCATCGACTTCTGCGAATTTTATGCGCGCGAAGCCTTGCGTCTTGCGAAAGCCGTGGCGCCAGTGCAACTCCCGGGCGAGCGCGATTCGCTCCTGTACATCCCGCTCGGTGTGGGCGCGGTCATTCCGCCGTGGAATTTTGCCTGTGCCATCATGGCTGGCCTGACCCTGGCTTCGATCGTCAGCGGCAATACTGTCATTCTGAAACCTTCCAGCGATTCTCCCACCATCGCCGCGAAGTTCGTCGAACTGCTCGAAGAAGCCGGCATGCCCGAAGGAGTCGTAAACTTCTGCCCGGGCGCGGGCGCCAGCTTCGGCGATGCCGTGGTCGCACATCCCGACACTCGCTACATTGCCTTTACCGGATCTCGCGAAGTAGGACTGCACATCAACCACACTGCCGCGACGCAGGCACCCGGCCAGCTCTGGATCAAGCGCACCATCCTCGAAATGGGCGGCAAGGACGCCATCATCGTCGACGCCGATGCCGATATCGACTCTGCTGTCGAAGGTGTCGCGCAAGCCGCATTCGGCTTCCAGGGCCAGAAGTGCTCCGCCTGCTCCCGCGCCATCGTCGATGATCGCATCTACGACAAATTCCTCGAACAGCTCAAAGCGTGCGTAGAAAAAATTACGATCGGCGATCCCGCTGAAAACACCGGCATGGGAGCAGTCATCAATGAAGGCTCGATGAAGACTATCCTCGAATATATCGAGCAAGGCAAGAAGGATGGGCGCCTGCTTACTGGCGGCGAGCGCGAGACCGAAGCGGGAGAAGGCTATTACATCCGTCCCACGGTCTTCGCCGACATTCCGGCCCGGTCAAAACTCGAGCAGGAAGAAATCTTCGGCCCCGTGCTCTCGGTGATTAAGGCCCACGGCTTCGACGACGCACTTGAAATCGCCAACGACACCGAGTTCGGCTTGACCGGCGCCATTTACACGAAGTCGCGCGACAAGATCGACCGCGCCATTCGCGACTTCCACGTTGGCAATCTTTACATCAATCGCAAGTGCACCGGTGCCATGGTTGGAGCGCATCCCTTTGGTGGCTTCAACATGTCAGGGACGGATTCGAAATCCGGTGGCCCGGACTACCTGTATCTCTTTACGCAGGCGAAGTCGGTTGGAGAAAAATTAGGATAGCCGATTCTCGTTTTTGATAGCCGGAGGCTCCCGCTTCCGGCTTTTTCCCCTTTTGAGCCCGCAACTTTCATGAGCCTTACTGGTTAATCACAACGCCGAGATTTTCTGGAGCATCATAAGGACGGGCCGAGGCTTTAGAAACGATTTGTCAATGCTTTCCGCGGAGTCGCCCATGATTTATATTTTGCGCCTTACCAACGGAGATTGCGTGGTGGCCATGGCTGCCGACGAGAGTGGCGCGCGTCGCGTTGCAATGAGCATCACTACTCTGGGAGCAGCGCCCGAAATCGCGTCGATCCGGAGACTCGATACATTCGGCGTTCGATTCTCTCCCACCGAAGATGGAAGCCTGGAGGTAACTCATTGGGACGATGAAACTCTTGATAGTATTCTCGCCAATGAATATCCGTTGCTGAATGAAGCCTGCCAGCGCGCGAACGCCGAGCCGTTCCTTCCGGCCGCCAATCTTGCGGAACCTGTATTGTCGCAATTGAAAGACGCTTATGAACGGAATACCGACATCATCCGCCAGGGCCTTCAAGAGGAGCTACAGCGGTACGCTCAACCCAACGCCGCAATCAAGACGAAAGCTGCTGCAACGCGAAGGTAGACTCGATCGCCGCGTCGCTCAGCGGGGACTAAGAACAAAAACGCATCGATGCGAGGATTTTTCTGCGAAGACGACTTACTGAAGTTGTCCACTTCCTGAGCTACTGCTGAGGGGCGAAGTAGCCCTTGCGAGCGCGGACTTGCAGGTCTTTCTTGTTGGCGGAGATTTCGATGGAGCGGTAGCGGCCGTCGGCGTCGAAGTCAGCGGGCTTGTAGGAGACGACGTACTGGCTGCGGAGTTCGTCTTCGATGGCAGCAAAGGAGTGGGTAATGTCCTTCATCTTGAAGGGGAAGAAAGCGCGGCCGCCGGTGGCTTCGGCGAGTTGCTCGAGAGTCTTGTCGCCGCGGAGGATCAGGCCGCTGTCGTCGGTAGAAATGGCGTAGATGATGACCTCAGCTCGCTGCGCCATCTCGATAGCCTGAGCCTTACTGACTTCGCTTTGATTGTCCTCGCCGTCGCTCAGAATGATGATGGCCTTGCGGACGGGATGTTCGGACTTATCTTTCAGCAATTTGTCGTGACAGGTCTTATAAACCGCGTCGAAGAGGGCCGTGCCTCCACCGTCTTGGAGGTTGCGCACGCCGGCGGAGAGCAGTTGAACGTTGTCGGTGAAATCTTGGCTCATCTGCATGTGCGTATTGAACCCGACGACGTAGGCTTTATCGAAACCGGAGCGTATGGAATGTTGCAGGAAACTGATGGCAGCGGTCTGCTCGAAGTCGAAACGTCCGTGAACCGAACCGCTGACGTCGATTAACAGGCCGAGATGCAGAGGAAGATCAGTTTCGCGGCGGAAGTTAAGAATCGATTGCGGCGGTTTGTGATCGTCGAGGATGGCAAAGTCGTTCTGGTTGAGGTCGCGTACAAACTTGCCGTGCTTGTCGGTGGCGATGAAAAGGACGTTAACCTCGTCTACGCGTTTGTGAATCGTGAGAAGACTGCCTTGAGAATCGTCAGCAACCGCGGCGGTTGGATAGGCGGCAGTGGCGGCATACGGGGTGTAGGAACCAGATTGGGCCACGGCCACATACACGCAAACCAAGGCCGCGACCAGCGCACCCAGCAGCCGAGGCATCTTGAGACGCGTGTACTTCATGCCGGAACCATCCAAATTTTTCACTCTCACCCATGGCCAGAGGGTACTCCTAACCATTAGATGCACGCCGGGTGCCGAAGGGTGAATGGCCGTTCGCCAATTCTTTGACTGTAGAGGCGTTTCGAGCCAAGTGCCAAGTTACAAAAGGAGCACCCGTTTGGTCATGACATTTGGTTAATCCGGCGAAACCGCCCTCGCGGGCGCTGCGAGGTTATGTCTGCGGTAACCGGGCTCCGATTCTGAGGACCCGTGCGGTAAGAACAGTTTAAGATGTTGGGTCGCAAGCAGTACCAAAGGCGAAAGGAAATCCAGATTACATGGAGATGAAAAATGAAGACGATCGCAGCCTTTTTTCTGACATTGTGCCTGTGCACACCTGCATTTGCTGTGAATGATGAGAAGGAAGAAGACCGCGTGCACGATGCTGGCGTGGTGATGAAGGAGATCCTGAATATTCCGGATGACATTCCGCAGGACTTGCTGGATAAAGCGGAGTGCCTCGTGATTCTGCCGTCGGTGAAAAAGGGAGCGTTTGGCGTGGGGGGGAGCTACGGACGCGGGATTATGGTGTGCCGCGGCGGCGAGCACTATACCGGACCGTGGGGACCTCCGGCCTTGTATGCGCTAGAAGGGGTAAGCATTGGCTTTCAGATCGGCGGCCAGGCGACGGATTTTGTTTTGCTGGTGATGAATCCAAAGGGAGCACGGTCGCTGCTGTCGAGCAAAGTGAAGCTGGGAGCCGACGCTTCAGCGGCGGCTGGCCCGAAGGGACGCACGGCGGAAGGCGCCACCGATGTCGTGATGAATGCTGAGATTCTTTCCTACTCGCGCAACAAGGGATTGTTCGCAGGCATTTCTCTGGAAGGCTCTACGCTGCGATCGGATGGAAACGCCAACGAGAAGTTGTACGGAACGAAGTTGGACGCGAGGGACATTATCTTGGAACACAAGGTCGGAGTGCCGGCGTGCGCGAAAGACCTGGTCACCTTGTTGGATAGGAAGTCGCCGAAGAACTTGTCGGATCCGAAGTCGCTGGAGTAGAGGCGAAGGCGTTAATAATTTCACGGCTGCCCATGATCCTGAGATCTCTCATTATTGTGGCCGTTCTGATTGCGGTTGTGCTCGTCTTTGCGGCGACCAAGCCGGACACTTTCCTGATCGAGCGCTCGCTCAGCATCAAAGCTCCGCCTGAAAGAATTTTTGCGCTCATCAACAACTTCCATGATTGGACTCGATGGGCGCCGCAGGACAGGGAAGACCCGTCCATGAAAAGAACATTCAGCGGGCCGGAAAGCGGCACGGGCGCGGTCTCAGACTGGACTAGCACCGGCAGCGCTGGCCGAGGGAGGATGTTGATTACGGAATCGGCCGCACCCTATCGAGTTTCGGTTGATGCCGACTGGGTGAAACCATTCAAGGCTCACAATGTGAACGTGTTCTCTCTGCAACCTGACGGAGTCTCAACCCGTACGACGTGGAGCATGCGAGGCACAAACGTTTACATGCTAAAGGTGATGAGCGTCTTCGTGAACATGGATAGAATGATGGGGAAGCACTTCGAAACTGGGCTCGAGAATCTGAAAAGAGCGGCGGAGGAATAGCCCTTAGTTTCGCGGCTTATTGTTTCGCTCGTCTTAGTTCACCCTTTCTAGTGCTTTGTGCCATCGTCTCTACTCTACGTTCCAGCCGCTGATTTCTACTGCTGGTTTTTCTGCTCCAAGTTCGGCGGAGCGATAAGTAGCCATGACTTCTCGCTTCTCACCGGGCAGCAGGGAGATGTAATTGTCCTCCCAAACAACGGGCAGAATTTCGTCATTAGTGTCTTTCCGTTTCACCTTTACGCGAACGAAAAACGCCATAGACGAGCTGGGATTTTCCAACGTCACGCTCGTAATCGCGTTCTCACCTTTATGCTCGGTCTGCTCTGCAACTTTAAGTTTTACCTTGGGCAGTTGTGCGAGTGCTGTGTAATCGGCGAAGGAACGGGTTGGGGTCATCCACCATTTGGATTTCGACCAGTCGATCGTCTCGGGTTTGGACGAAAGCCAGTAGAAATTTGAACCAACGATTTTACCGGTTGAGTCCGCGAGACGAAGGACTAAGAAATAGACGGAGCTTAGATCTTGCGATTGAGGTAGCGTGAAGATTTTCGTGGTGCTGTCGGCGGGAGCGTCGAGGGCATCCTCGTGGGAGAATTTCTCGGCCATGTCGAGGTTGTAAATCTTGGTCGTGAGTTTCAGGCCTTTGACGTCTTCATACTGGCTGCTGACCAACCAGATCGAATGATCATCGTAACCGTAGACGGGATGCAAAGCCTCCATCGCGCGCTTGGCGCCGAAGTAACCGCCGCCGGGGCGCAGGTAGTAATCGTATAAGTGCCAGATCATGGAGGGCCAGGCATTGTTCAGCATCCACTGGATGACGCCGGTGGATTGATATTTGTTGCGGCTGTACGCTTCATACATGGCGCGCACGCCTTCGTAGGATTGCAGTTGTGATTTGAAGGCAAAGTCTTCCACGCTGTCCGACTTGCCGTAGCGATTGGCAAGGGCATCGCTGAAGACATGGATATCTTTGAACTCGCCGCCACCGGCGTGGAAGTTCCACACGTCGTCGATGGGCCATAGGTGATCTTTGCCGACCATCATGCGTACGCTCTCGATGGGCGGAACAGCAGGTCCCATACTGGTTTCGGTGTTGAAGCCGTAGGCGCCGCCGCATCCGCCGATGTTGCACTTCTTGCGATGCGGCTGGCCGGTGAGAGTGTCCTGCTCCCAATAGGCGGGAGCCACATATTCGTATGGCCCCGTCATTTTGACGCCGCTATCTCCAGTGACCGATGTGGGCCTGCCGGTGGCCGAGGAGACGACGGGATTCGGCCACAGAAGCTCCTTCTCGATATTCAGATACATCTGCTCGACATTCGCCGGAGGAGGATTGTCGCTGCCGTTGAGCCATAGGATGAGGCTGGGATGGCTGCGCAGGCGGTAGATTTGATCGCGCAGAGACTGTTGGGCGATTTCAAAATCCTGCGGCTGCCAGTGCGGCCACTGTTCCCAAAAATCGCAGCAGCACCAGCCGGCCATGACGAGGATGCCTTCATGGTCGGCGATGTCGAAAAATTCCTGCGTTTCTAGTTTGCCTTCTAGGCGAACGGTGTTCAATCCCATGTCTTTCACGTAACGGAACTCGTCAGTCAGGCGCTGCGAATCTTCGCGGAGCATCATGTCGGGTGACCAGCCCCCGCCGCGAATGAGAATGTTCTTGCCGTTGATGTGAAACGCACGTCCTCCGCCGGCGTTTACTTCTGAAGTGACTTCGCGAATCCCGATTTCGGTTTCTGAACGATCGCTGGTTGTGCCGTCGATGTCGAATTCCATGGAGAGCGAATAAAGGTCCGGCTTGCCCATTTGCGCAGGCCACCACAGCCGGGGGTGAGAGAGGACAAGCTGAGGGAACTGCGCGGGAGCGAAAGTGACATCTTTCGATTCGTTTGCGGCAAGTTCAACTTTCTGCCCGAAGGTGACGTTTTCGATCTGACCTTTTAATGTGCCTTTGATCGGATGGTCTGCAGCATTCTTCATTTGGGCAGTGACGGTGAGTTGAGCGGAATCATTGCCGGGCGAATCCAACTTCGACACCACGGTGGGATAGCGAAGCGCAACGGGGCCACTGGTGGTGAGATAGACTTCGCGCCACAGGCCCATGTTTTTGTCAGGAGGGGCGGGATTCCAGTCGACGAAGGTGATGGCGAGATCTTTTTCGGTAGGAGCGAAGACCTGAACCGCGAGAACATTTTCTGCTCCTGGCTTCAAGAATTCGGCGACGTTGAATTCGTAGGTACGCCAGGCTCCGACGACCTGATTGGAGTTGGCAATCTGCTTTCCGTTGAGCCACAGGTTAGCGCGGTAGTTGATACCTTTGAAGTTCAGCCACGCGGTTTTGCCAGCATAGGAAGCAGGAACAGTGAACTGCTTGCGGTACCACCAAGAGACAGCGTAGGGGCTGTCATGCGCCATGGCGATATTAGAGAAATTCTTGCCGACGCCGTAGGTCATGCCGGGGAACTGGCGAAGATTCGTGGCGAAGAATGGATCGGGGAGAGTTTTATCCTTTACAAGAGCTGCGACGACGGTGGAAGGGACGGTTACATCGTGCCATTCCTGGGGGGTGAAGGTGGGGGTAGAGATCGTCTCGCCCTGAGCGTCGACTTTGGCGGAGGATTGTAGGGACCAGTGATCGCGGAGGGGGAGTTTATCGGTTTGTGATTCCTGCGCGGGTACGCCTGGGTTCGCGGCGGCTGCGACGGAATAGATTTGTGAGCTGAGAAATAAGATTGCGAAGACTTGAGCAAGCAGGCGCGTGCGGGATATAGGCGGCATTAAAGAATTCATATTGTTCTCGTTCCTTGCTGGGCCAAGCGTAGCGACCTAAGAGGGATAACACGTCTATTGATACGTTTCAATAGCTGATTTTGAACGGTTGGGCGTTGTGATTTGGGAAACAAGGATGTAGCGCAATAGCAGAGGTTGAAACTCCTTGTCAGGTTCGCAATCGCGGAAGGGATGAGGGATCCCTTGACTGTGGTTTTGCTTCGCATTCGCGAAGCAAAATCCTCGCTCAGGATGACACTGCCTAAAGGCCATCCGGGTGGGTAGTTTATAATTAAGAATTCCGCCGTGACATTTCTGGAGTGATAAGAAGATGATCCGATTCCTGCAAACTGAAGGGCCGACCAAGAAAATCGTACTGAGCGGGCTGCTCCTGATCATTTGCGCGGCCATGGTGATCACGCTGATTCCGGGTGGGCTGGGCAGCGACTTGACGGGTACGCCGGGCAAAGGCGTTGTGGCCAAGGTGAGCGGAGAAGATATTACCGCCGAGCAAGTGCGCGACGAGGCCAAACAGATGGCGCAACAACAGGCGCAGCAATATGGCCAGAATGCGTCAATGCTGATGCCGTTCCTTATTCAACAAGCGACTCCACGGGCGGCAGATCAGTTGATTGACCGGCAAGCCCTCTTGAGCGAGGCGCAACGTATGGGTTTGAAGGCGTCGCCGCAGGAAGTAAAGGACGAACTGCAGCATGGGCGCTATTCCATGTATTTCTTTCCGGGCGGCAATTTCGTGGGCGAGACAGAGTATGAAGGGATGCTGCAGCGGGCCAATCTGACTCCAACAACTTTCGAGGCGTCGGTTGGCAGGGAAATCATGATCGGCAAGTTACAAGCGCTGATCACTGGTGGAGCGTCGGTGAGCGACGCTTCCATACGGAAGGAATTCGACAAGCAGAATACGAAAGTGAAGTTCGACTACGCGGTGCTGAAACAGGATGACATTCAGAAGGGACTGCATCCGACGGAGCAAGAGTTGAAGGCGTTTTACGATAGCCACCAGAAGAGTTACGCGAACTCGATTCCGGAAAAACGCAAAGTAAAATACGCGACCATCGATCCGGGGAAGGTTCAGGTGGAGGTAACGCGCGAGGATTTGCAGGCCTATTACGATCAGCATCGCGACCAATATCGAGTGCCCGAGCAAGTGAAAGTGAGCCACATCTGGGTCAAGATGCCGCTGCCGGGGACGGATGGAAAGATCGACGACAAGGCGGTGAGCGAAGCGCAGAAACGCGCCGACGATCTGCTGAAACAATTGCAGGGCGGAGGCAAGTTCGAAGATGTTGCGAAGAAGTCTTCGGAGGATCCGGGAAGCTCGAACGTTGGCGGATCATTGGGATGGATCAGCAAGAGCCAGATGGGACCTGAGTTTGAGAAGGCGGTCTCAGCGCTGGACAAAGGGAAAGTCAGCGGGGTGGTAAAAACGCTGGACGGCTTCCACATCATCCGGCTGGATGATAAGCAGGATGCGCACATGAAGACGCTCGACGAGGTGAAGGCGCAGATCGAGCCGATCGTGAAGCAGCAGAAGTCGCAGCAGGCCGCACAAAAGGTGGCGGAGGATTTGCTAGCGGCGGCGAAGACGCAGGGGCTGGACGCAGCGGCATCAGCAAAGGGCAACACGATTGTGAGCTCCGATTTCTTTGGACGCAAGGATATGGTGCCGGGTCTCGGTCCGGCGCCGCAGTTCATGGATGCGGTGTTTACGGCGGCAGAAAAATCGCCGCCGGCGATCGCTTCGACGTCGCAGGGCTTCGCGGTTTTTCAGTTGCTGGCGGTGAAGCCGCAATCGACGCCGACCTTCGACGAAATCCGGACGAAAGTGGAAGAGCAATTCAAGAACGAGCGATCGAACATTCTGCTGTCGCAGAAAACGCAGGAGCTTTCGGACCGCGCCAAGACGGAGCACGATCTGAAAAAAGCGGCGAAAGAACTGGGCGCGACTGTGAAAACAAGTGATTTCGTTTTGCCGGAGGGGCAGGTTCCCGATATTGGATCGATGGCCGGCCAGGCCTCGGTAGTATTCGGCATGAAACCGGGAGACATCAGCGGCCCGATCGACAATGGAGGCAACGGCATTGTGATTTCTCTGCTTGAAGTGCAAGCTCCGTCGGACGCGGACTTTGCCGCCAAGCGCGATCAGATTCGCGATACGCTGTTACAGTCGAAAGAGCAGGAGCTTTTCGGATTGTTCGTGACCAGTCTGCGGGAGCAGATGGAGAAGTCGGGCAAGATCAAAATCAACCAGGAAGAAATGAAGGCCTTGACTCGGGCGGGAAACGAGCCCGGAGCGTAGGCCATTAAGCGAGCCAAATGCACGATTGATGCATCGTTCGAACAGCGCGATGCTCCGCGCGACTCGACCAGAGCGTTGGCGCCGCACCAAAGCCTGGTTCGGGATGAGTTTAATGGAGGTTTTTCCGAGGTAGTCCTCAGTTGCATGCCATTTCCGCGCGCCGCAGGCATTCTGTTGCATCCCACGTCGCTGCCTTCGCGCGGTGGCATCGGTGATTTTGGTCCCGCGGCTTATCAATTTGTAGACATGCTGGCAGCGGCCCGTCAGTCGCTCTGGCAAGTGCTGCCGCTGGGGCCCCTCGGTTACGGTAACTCGCCTTACTCTTCTACTTCCGCATTTGCGGGAAATCCACTGCTGATCAGCCTGGAAAGGCTGGCGAACCACGGTTGGATCGATCCGGGGAAAATTACTGAACTCTCTCCCGAGCAGGGTTCGGTTGAATACGATCAGGTCTTTGCCCGGAAGATGCCGCTTCTTTTCGAGGCCGGACGGAATTTTGTGCGATCGGCTTCGGGCAGCGCTCGCGAGCGCTTCGAGCGCTTCTGTTCCGAGAATCGCTGGTGGCTCGATGATTTTGCGCTGTTCGACGCGTTGCGCGCGCGGCAGAAGCTGGCGAGCTGGAACGAGTGGCCGAAGGAACTGGCGCGTCGCGAACCCGCAGCGTTAGAGCAAGCCCGCAAGGAGTTGGACGCGGATTTTAAAATCCGGAGCGCCTTGCAGTTTGCCTTTCACGAACAGTGGCGGGCGCTGCGAAAGTATTGCGCGGCGCGGTCGATTCGAATTGTCGGCGATGTGGCGATCTTTGTGAACTACGATAGCGCGGACGTCTGGACACATCGCGAACTTTTTCAGCTGAATGAGAATCTTGAACCGGAAGTGGTTTCGGGAGTGCCTCCTGATTTTTTCAGCAAGACCGGGCAGCGCTGGGGCAATCCTCTCTATCGCTGGGATGTGATGAAAGAGCAGGGCTACGACTGGTGGGTGCACCGGCTGCGCTGGGCGACGCGGCACTGCGACTACATCCGGCTTGATCACTTTCGCGGCTTCGACCAGTTCTGGGAGATCCCGGCGGCTGATCCGACCGCAATCAACGGGCGCTGGGTGGATGGTCCGCGAGACGATCTGTTTCACAAGCTGCGCGAGGCGCTGGGTGGATTGCCGTTTTTCGCGGAAGATTTGGGCTACATCACGCCCGAAGTGCACGCCCTGCGCGAACGGCTGCAGATTCCGGGGATGGCCGTGTTGCAATTTGGTTTCGGTGACGAAGGTGCGCACATGTATCTGCCGCATCGCGCGGCCGGAAAGGTCATCTACACGGGAACGCACGACAATGACACGACAGTGGGCTGGTTCCAATCGGGAGCAGCCAAGCAAGAATGCAGCAATGCAGAAGCATATCTCGGCCGTTGCGAGGATGGAATCCATTGGGCATTCGTGCGCGCGGCGCATACTTCTGCGGCTGAGTTTGCCCTGGTGCCGCTGCAGGATGTTTTGGGGTTGGGTACCGATGCGCGAATGAACACGCCCAGCGAACACGGAGGAAATTGGAGATGGCGTATGGTTCCGGGGCAGTTTACCGCTGAACTGGCCGCCAAACTTGCCTGTCTCGCCGAGGTAACCGACCGCCTGCCGCGGGCGCCAGTCGCGGTGGCGGATGAAGAGTTCGCGGCGTAGGTCTCTGTCGCTCTGTAATCGCGGACTTTTGTCTGGGTTGTTGTTAGCATCGCTAATGCTTAAGTCTTAAATTCATCAACAATTCATAAACGCAAACGGTGCGCGACTGAGCATATGATGCTACGGTTCGCGCGGCGATGGCGAATCGTGTATAGAAGTGATGGAGAATTTTCTTGGCGAGCGAACCGATTATCGAAGCCCGGGCGATTGAGAAGTCGTATCCCCAGCCGGACGGGACACGCATTCAGGTGGTGGGGCTAACGGACTTCAGCATCGAGCCGGGAAAAATTGTCGCTTTGCTGGGGGCGTCTGGCTGCGGCAAGTCCACGCTGTTGCGGATTTTGAGCGGGCTTTCGCAACCGTCGTCGGGGGCGCTGTTCTGGCACGGCAAGCCGCTGGGTGGGCAGGCGCCGAACGTGGCGATCGTCTTCCAGAGCTTCGCACTGTTTCCCTGGCTCACGGTTTTGGAAAATGTTGAAGCGCCTCTGGAGGCGCGCGGCGTGGCAGCGGTGGAGCGGCGCAAGCGGGCGCTGCGCACGCTGGATACGGTGGGTCTGGATGGTTTCGAGACAGCTTACCCTAAGGAACTCTCAGGCGGGATGAAACAGCGTGTAGGGTTCGCGCGAGCTCTAGTGGTGGAACCGGAAGTGCTCTTCATGGATGAACCATTTTCCGCGCTCGATGTGCTGACGGCGGAAAACCTGCGTGGTGAACTGCTGGAGCTCTGGCTCAATAAGAAAATGCCGACGAGCGCGATTTTTATCGTGACGCACAATATTGAGGAAGCCGTGATGCTGGCGGACCGGATCGTGGTGTTAGGCAGGAACCCGGCGCGCATCCGCTCGGATTTTAATGTGCGACTGGTGCAGCCACGCGATCGGAAGTCCCCGCGTTTTGTGGAGCTGGTTGACTATATCTATAAGGTAATGACCGAGCCGGACACCGAACATGCGTTGCCGGACCCGGAGAGTACGGGGGAAATC
>JBAPOI010000827.1:0-13128 GCA_049279555.1 Candidatus Sulfotelmatobacter sp. | reverse complement strand
CGCCGGACCGATCCTGATCGATGGCCGGACCGTTATCGATTCGGGTACCCAAGTGACCGGACGGGTCGAGTCAGCCCAAGCATCATCGCAGCGCCTTGACCGTTCAACCAACTCCGGCAGCAATCGGAGCAAAGGCTACGTGCAACTGACTTTAACTGCCATTGTCGTCGACGGCAAAGAGCTTCCATTACAAACTGCGAGCCTGTTCGCGCGCGGAACTTCGCGGCAGTCGAACCTTTCCCCCAAGCGAACCGAAGCCGACGCACAATCCGACACCGTCCGCGTCCAGAAAGGTCGGCGTCTTACATTCCGCTTAATCGCTCCAATCACGGTGGACGAACCCCACGCGGTGGCAACATTGGACGCCTCTAAAGAGTAGTTGCTTGACGCAACACACTTTCGCCTGGTTCGCTGGACGCTCCCGCAATAGTTATTTCAAAACTCCTATTTTTCTCGCTAAGTAACAGAAAATAAGTCTGCTTTCCTTATTTTCCACAGGATTGTCTCAGCCCACAGTGACGTCTGCCCTTCGCAGTGTCAGATTGGGCCTCCTATAGTGGGATCGAAATAGGAGAGGCCGCGCGGCAAAAGCTACGGGCGGCGCTCCCGTTTCGGGAACACCGAGGTATTGCATATGCAATCTCGGGTTCCATTCGGGATTCGTCCCGCCGCACAGTATCAGTATGAGCGCTGCAATTCCGCTTCCCTGGCAGGAACCCGGTGCAAGAGAGAGCGCGAAGACGAATTTTCGTGCCATCTTCGATCAAGCTCCCGTCGCCGTGGCCCGCTGCAACCCGCAAGGGGAAATTCTCGAAATGAATCCTGCCTTCGCGCGCAGCTTAAAGTTAAAGAGCGATGCGGCGGCCAAACGCGGGTCGCTTTTCGCCGAATTGGCCTGTGATCAGGACCGGGAAAAAACAGAATTTTTATTTCGCCAATTGCGCGACTTTGACCGGAAAAGCGTCTCGATTCCGGCGAGCGCCTCCGCCAATGGGCGCTCGGGAGCAAATTGGATTGCATGGCGGTTGTCCGACGGCACCAATGAGTCGGAGTTTGATGTTCTCGTGGCTCGGCACACGAGTGACCCCGACGCTGGCAACGGAAAGAGCGATCTCCCAGGAGAAGAAGGCTTCATTCAGGCTCAGCGGTGGGAGGCCGTTGGCCGCCTGACCGGTGGTGTGGTGCACGACTTCAACAACCTTCTGACTGGCGTGATGCTGTACTGCGATCTGCTGCTATCCAGTCTGGATCTTCAGGATCGAAGGCACCGTTATGCCGATGAGATACGCGGCGCCATCATTCAGGCCAGCGGCCTGGTTCAGCAGTTGCTGGTTTTCGCCCGGCCCCAGTCCGCGCAGCTTCGCACCCTCTGTCTCAATCAGATCGCCGCGTCCATGCAGGATCTGTTGACACGACTGATTGGCGAAAACATCACTCTCGATTTGCGGCTTGATCCGCAGTTGGGCATGGTTAAGATTGATCCGGCGCAGGCTCAACAAATTTTACTCAACCTCGTTCTCAACGCGCGCGATGCTCTGCCCGAAGGTGGCCGCATCACTGTCCAAACCAGCAATTGCAAGTTCCAGCCTTTAGACGGGCAGGCACGTACCGCCGGCGATTTTCCGTGTGTGCTTCTAGTTGTTGCCGACAACGGTCGAGGCATGGACGCGAGAACTCGCGAGCGTCTTTTCGAGCCTTTCTTCACCACCAAGAGCTCGGGCAAAGGTACGGGTTTGGGATTGACCACGGTCCGCAGTATCGTCACTACAAATCGCGGTTTGATCCACCTCGAAAGCGAACCCGGCCACGGTACGCGAGTGATGATTCTGCTTCCCCGAACCTCTATTACCACCGATCAGGATTCTGCTGACCGTGATTCTGCTGATACGGACTTCGCCGATCCAGATTCATCGATCACACCTATTTCAGACTCACCCTCCTCCCACTCGTCTTCAACATTTCAGGAAATCAAGAAGGAATCCATCTTATGACGTCAACAGCTGTAAGCCCCATCGTTGCTCCTCCTCAAATACTGGCCGCTAACTTTCTGAACCTACTCATCGTCGACGACGAGCGCTCCATCCGCGATGCATGTCGCGAAGTCGCGCTGTCCCTCGGTTTCACCGCTCACGTCGCGGACTCGGCGGAACACGCCTACCGTTTGTTGCAGACTCACAATGTCGATGCCATCCTGCTTGATCTTCGCCTGCCAGGCGCAGGCGGCCTCGAAGCTCTGGGCCGCATTAAGGCCCAAAACCCAGAAGCGCTCGTGATCGTCGTTACCGGATACGGCACGGTGCAATCGGCTGTGCAGGCGATGAAGCACGGCGCTTACGAGTACGTCACCAAGCCATTCAGCGCCGACGAACTCAGAATCCTGCTGGAGCGTGTTTCCAACCATCTCAAACTCAAAACCGAGAATCGCATGTTGCGCGAGAAGCTCAAGTCGCGGCAGGGATATGGCGGCCTGATCGGCCGCGCTCCGGAGATGGAGAAGCTCTATCGCATCATTGCCAAAGCTGCCAGCAGCTCTCATCCCGTCCTGATTTTGGGCGAGAGTGGCACCGGCAAAGAGATGGTCGCTCGTTCCATCCATTATTCCGGACCCTTCCGCGACAAGCCATTTATCCCTGTCGATTGCGGCTCGCTCGTACCCACCCTCATCGAAAGCGAATTGTTCGGCTACGTGAAGGGCGCATTCACCGGCGCCAATCAGGCGAAAGACGGATTGCTGGCCATCGCGGAAGGCGGAACTGTTTTTCTCGATGAAGTTGGGGAACTACCGGTCGATCTGCAGGCCAAACTTTTGCGCGCGCTTCAGGAAAAAGAAATTCGCCCCGTCGGCAGCACCCGCCGCATTCCCATCAACGTCCGCATCCTGGCCGCCACCAACCGCGACTTGGAGCAGGCTGTGACCGAGGGCGCCTTTCGTCGCGATCTTTATTTCCGGCTCAACGTTTTGAGCTTGCGTATTCCGCCCGTGCGCGAGCGCCGCGAGGACATCCCGTTGCTCATCGCGCATTTCATGGAACGCTCATCGCGCGCATCCGGCCAGGATAAGATTCTCAGCGATGATGCCCTCAAAGCCATGTTGGCCTACGACTGGCCGGGCAACGTTCGCGAACTCGAAAACTGCCTGGAACGCACATGCGCATTTACCAGCGGCCCTGTGATCAACGTCCCGGACTTGCCTCCGGCGATTGCCCGCACGCAAGCACCGCCCTCAGGCAACGGCAACGGGCACAGCCAGAAACGGATCGTGCCCATGGCTGAGCTGGAGCGGCAAAGCATTCTCAACGCCATTGCCGAACTGAACGGTGACAAGTTGCAGGCCGCGCGCCTGCTTGGTATCGGCAAAACAACTCTGTACCGCAAGTTGAAGGATTACTCGGCACAAACCTAAAGAGCAAAGATTAAAAATTAAAGATGATAGACACAAAAATTAAAGACCGGCACAATTCCCAGTTCTTTGCGGCAGAGTATGACAGGTCTCGACCGACCTTTGGCGGAGTTCAACCATTGGTTGAACTTGCCAATGTCCGCATATGAACGGAATCAAGCTAAGAGGCGTTCTGCAACGGGAACGGCACAGCGGCCGTCGATCTCTAAGCCTTGTCTTTTCAGTGATGACAGTAGTGGTCGCGTGCGTGCTATAGAAAACGCATGATTCTACTCATAACACCTTCGGCACGCGGTCAAGAGTGCGCTGCCAGCCTGAAAGCGGACACCGGGAATGAAACTCACTGGGCTGAAAGCCTGCAGCAAGCCATGGTCCAGCTGCGGGAGCAGTCTTACTCAGCTGTAGTGATTGACCAGTTTCTTCTGGAAAACGACCCCAGCGAAAGCGACCTGGTGCTGGACCACCTTGGTACGGCGTTTCCTGTCTACTTGAATTTCGCGGTGAGCGGCATGGAGCGGCTGTTGCGCGAGGTTCGCTCCGCGCTGCACCGCCGCAAGCGCGAGGAAACCCAGGCCCGCCGGTCCGTCGAGGAACAATTTCGCAGCGAGATGTGCGAATCTCTCACGGTCATGTTGCTTTCGTGCGAACTCGCCATGTCTGTGCCCAACGTCCCTACCCCCGCCGCGGAAAAAATTCGTACCATCGATAATCTTGCCCGCGAAATGCGCCTCAGATTAGGCGCGAACTGACTCGTCGCGCCAACCGGACCGCAACGGCGATGGCGTCATCAACGACGAAGACCTGCTATGCGCAGCGCCGTGCCGAACGCGATCTAGTCATTTCCCAACGCCGACAACAACTAGGCAGGGAAGTTTACCTTCTAGAGGGGCAAAGTCTGTGGGCGCGAAAACGTACGCGGCTGGCTAGATAACCTCTTTCGCGCTCGCCAGCACTTCTGCAATGACGCTGTCAATGTCGGCATCCGTCGTGCGATGGTTTACAATGCACGCGCGCAGACAAAACTTTCCTCGCAATGAGGCATTCGAAAGATAAACCTGCCCGCGCTCGACGACGCGTTTCAAGATCGCAGGATTCAACCGATTCAGCTTTTCTTCGGAGCCGTTGTCGGCTCCGCGAAATCGAAAACACACCACGCTAAGGCCAACCGGCGCCATCAACTCAAGTTCGTGCCGCTCCGCAAACAGCCTTGCCAATCGCTGGGCATGTTTCAAATCCTGTTGGATCGCCTTTCGGAAGGCTTCGAAGCCGTGATAGCGCAGCGACAGCCACAGCTTGAGAGCGCGGAACCTCCGAGACAATTCCAGCGACTCTTCGAAGAACGCGAAACCTTCCACGGGATCGGTTGTAAGAGCCCGTGCATATTCGCCCGTGTGAGCGAAAGCTTTCTGCGCTGACGCCGCATCCCGATAGAGCAGGCAGCCGGCATCGAGTGGCTGGTAAAGCCATTTATGCGGATCAAGGGAAAGCGAGTCAGCCAACTCCAGACCCTCGAACCTATCTGGGACGGCCATTGCTGCCAACGCTCCGTATGCGCCGTCCACATGCAGCCACGCGCCATGACGGTGCGCAATGTCAGCGATCTCCGCAAGTGGGTCAATGGCCCCAGTGTTAACCGTGCCCGCAGTCGCTACCACCGCAATCGGGATCTTCCCGGCTTCTTTGTCTTTGCGCATCGTCTGTTCGAGTTCTCCGGGGATCATCCTGAACGATTCGTTGGTGGCGACCAGCCTCAGATTTGATCGTCCGATACCAAGCAGCGCCACGCTCTTCGGGATCGACATGTGAACTTCTTCGGAGGCATAGACGACACCGCCGCTTTTCATGCCATCTTGGTTGGCGGCGTGCTTTGCCTCCCGAGCCATCGCCAGCCCCATCAAATTGGCCAACGATCCTCCGCCGGTAAGACTTCCCACGAGATTCGGACAGCCGACTGCGCGCGCCAGCCAGCCCACGACTATTTTTTCGACGGTCACCGCAGCCGGGCTGGAACGCCAGGCTGTCACGTTCTGATTGAGTACGCTGGCCAGCAGATCAGCGGTTGCGCCCACCGGCTCTCCCGATCCCAGTACGTATCCAAAGAAGGCGCCCGTTTTGTGCTCGTGAATTTCTGACTATGTCTTCGAGGCCGGTCAGCGCTGCCTCTTCCAATCCTTTCTCCGGCAGCTCGGCTTGAAACAGAGCGTCAATTTTGTCGCCCTTCACACTGGGATGGATGGGGCGTGAGTCTAGGGTTTCGAGGTACTCCGCAGCTAGGCGCGTAACCCGCTCCGCCAGATTGCGGAACTGATCGGAAGATATCTCGAGCGGGTTCATGGTTCGGCGGCTCATGCTTCAGCGATCATGTTCGGCGATTCTACACGGGGTCAGCCCTGGGTTGAACCTCCCGGAGTCCTCTGACTTACCGAAACCGCAATCTTTTGCAGAGGCTGACCCGCAGAGACTCATCTGCCCCAAAAATTTCGCCGCGCATTGCCCTAATTCGCATTAAAATAGGCGGGCAGCACGCCGAATCCCGCATGCGGTGCGGGTTTCCCACTCCCGGAGGCTCTGTGCACGTACTGGTCACAGCCGACACGATGTCGGACGCCTGGATCTACACCCGCGAATTGGTCACGGGCCTGGTGACACGCGGTGTGCGGGTGACGCTGGTCAGCTTCGGCGAGATCCCACTTCCCGAGCAGACTTCCTGGATGGACTTGCTCCACGGCCTCGACTATCGGCCCACCGCGTTTCACCTGGAATGGATGCACGAGTCGCCGCAGGATCTGCCTGAATCTTCAGCGTTTCTTGCGAACCTAGTGCGTGAGGTCCAGCCCGACGTGCTTCATCTCCATCAATTTTGCTATGGCAATCTTCAGGTGGACGTACCCCGCGTCGTGATGGCGCACGGCGACCTCATCAGTTGGACCGAAGCCGTGCAAGGCTGCACGCCGCGTCCCTCGCGCTGGTTAAAGTGGTATCGCGACACCGTCATCGCGGGCATCGCTGCCGCCGATGCCGTAGTCGCACCCTCGGCCTCGATGCTCGATACAATTCGCTCCACCTACGGCTGGCCGCACCGCGATCTGGTGATCTATCCCGGGCGCAACCCGATCTTCTTCAATCCCTACGTCAGCAAAGATGAGTCTGTGCTCTCCATCGGCCGTCTTGTCGACGTAGGCAAACAAGTGTTTCTTCTCACGCAACACTCACTGCCGATCCCCGTATGCATCGTCGGCGCCGAGCAAACCGTGCCGCTGCCGCGCATTCCCATCCGCGCCGATGTTAAAGTTTCAACGAGCAAGCACAGCGTTGCCATTCGCGGTCCGCAAACTGAAGCTCAAATGCGCGCGCTCTACAGCCGCGCTGCCGTCTACGCCGCTACGCCACGCTATGAACCGCTCGGCCTCTCGGCTCTGGACGCGGCATTCTCCCGCTGCGCCATCGTGGCCAACGACATCCCCAGCTTCCGCGAAGTCTGGGGAGATGCAGCGCTCTACTTCCGCACCAACGACGCTGGCAGCCTCGCACAAATTCTCCGCCAGCTCGATGCCGACCATCCCTTGCGCCACGCCTACGCCGATCGCGCCTTCGCCCGCGCCCGCGAGCGCTTCACCGCCGCCCGCATGATCGACAACTACCTCGACCTTTACCGCAGCCTCATCTCCGCCAACACCCTAGCCGCCTAGTGGTAGAGTCGGGAGTCCTGCTATTGCTCCTGTAGAGACAGCCGCCCTCGGCTGTCCGGCGGCCCGACCTTATCGGGCCGCTAGCCCTTGGCCGCGACGTGCGCCCCTGCCTGGTGTTATCTTTGTATCCTTACTGGAATCCCGTAAGGTTGGAGGAATAATATGGCTCAGGTAAAAATCACCGTACGCCCGAATGGCCCGTTCCGCGTGGAAGCCCCCGAAGGTTCGGTTGAGTTGGTTGATGTGAATGGCACCCCCTATGACCTCACCGGCAAGCCCGCATTTTCGCTCTGCCGCTGCGGTGGTTCGGTGAACAAACCCTTCTGCGATGGCACCCACAGCAAAATCGGATTCCAGGGTGCGGAATTGGCAGTCAAGAAAGCGGATGGCTAATCGCGTAGATCCTGACTTGCGAATCATCCTATGAGCGACCATAGCGACCGCGAACTGGGAATGAAGCGCAACATCACGCGCCGTGACTTCCTCAACGGCGTAGCAGTAACCGCCGGCGCTGCGTTGATGCCGTGGCAGGTTTTCGCGGGAGGCGATAGCGATTCCACAAAGTTGCCGGATTACTATCCGCCCGCACTCACCGGATTGCGCGGCAGCCATCCCGGCTCTTTCGACGTAGCGCATTCTCTTCGCGACGGTACTTTCTGGGACACCGCCGGTTCGCCGCAAGACACCAGCGAAACTTATGATCTCATCATCGTCGGCGGAGGCATCAGCGGACTCTCGGCGGCCTATTTCTACCGAAAACTCGCGGGAGCGAACGCGCGCATCCTCATCCTCGACAACCACGACGACTTTGGCGGGCACGCCAAACGCAACGAGTTTCGTGTGGGCAATGCCTTCCGCCTCGGTTTTGGCGGCACGTATTCAATTGAAAGCCCCGCGCCTTACAGCAAAGAAGCGCGTGGAGTCATCGAGGATCTCGGCGTCGACGTGCCTTCTTATTCCAAGTATCACGACGCTAACCTTTATCACTCGCTCGGATTGCATTCCAAAATCTTTTTCGATAAAGAAACATTTGGAGTGGACCGGTTGGTTGCCAGCCCCGCATCGCTCAGTGGCGGCGAGAAAGATTTCCTCACTGCAGAAGGTCTGAAAGCATGGAAAGAGTTTCTCGCAGACGCACCGCTGGCGGCGCAAGCCAAGAGTGATTTGGATCGCCTGCGTCACGCCGCAGTCGATTACTTTCCCGGCCTCACCTCCACGGAAAAGAAAGCAAAGCTGGCGCGCATGAGCTACGCGACTTTCCTCAGAGACGTTACCAAGGCTCATGAAGATGTAGTCAAGCTTTACCAGCCGGTGCTGCAAGGGACCTTCGGCCTGGGAATCGATGCAATATCCGCCCAGGACGCCTGGGGAGTCGATCTTCCCGGTTTCGAAGGCATGAAGCTCGATCCCGCGCCCGGCAAGGGAATGAACCGCGACGCGATTCCGAACGAAGAAGCGGAGAAGTATTTTTTCCACTTTCCTGATGGCAATGCGACGATCGCGCGCCTACTGGTACGCAAGCTGATCCCCGATGCGATTGCAGGAAGTTCTGCTGCAGACGTGATCCTGGCGAAGGCGAATTATGCCAGGCTCGATTCGTCTGCCTCACCAGTGAAAATCCGGTTGAACAGCATTGCAGTGCGGGTAAAGCACATCGGCGATATGGTTTCGTCGAGAGAAGTAGAGGTAGCCTATGCGCGCGGCGGCAAGGTTTATGCCGCAAAGGCGAAGAATTGCATCCTGGCGTGCTGGCACGTGGTGATTCCTTACATCTGCGAAGGCTTGCCGCAAAAGCAGAAGGACGCATTGGCTTCCGCGCAAAAGGTGCCGCTGCTCTACACCAACGTCGCTCTGCGCAACTGGACGTCGTTCCAAAAGCTCAAGACGAATTCGATTTATGCTCCCGGGTGTTATCACACGCGCCTTGGGCTGGACTCGGCGGTAAGTATTGGCGGCTACGAATGCGCGCGCAAGCCGGAAGAACCGATCGTGGTTCACATGATGAAGACGCCCTGTAAGCCGGGACTTCCAGCGCGCGACCAGCACACCGCCGGCCGCATTGAGCTTTACAGTACGACCTTCGAAACTATCGAGCGCAAGATCCGCCAGCAATTGGCGCGAACCTTGGGCGCGGGAGACTTCGATCCCGCGCGCGACATCGCGGCGATTACCGTAAATCGCTGGCCGCATGGATACGCCTACGAATATAACTCGCTGTGGGATCCGTTCTGGCTGGAAGGTGGCGAGACTCCCTGCGAAGTCGCGCGAAAAACTTTCGGACGAATTGCCATCGCAAACGCCGACGCCGGCGCTTACGCCTACACAGATGAAGCCATCAATCAGGCCTGGCGCGCGGTGGGAGAATTGAAAATTTAGACCCTTTGTCATCCTGAGCGGAGCCGTTCTTCAGGCGAAGCGAAGGATCTCTAACTCAACTGCCGTGGAGCGTCAGCCAAAACGGCGTCCCGCGTCACCCGGCTCGGCATCACATTCGCAGCGTGGTCAAAAGGTGATCGTCCGAAGCGCAGAGGAAGTTCATGGTAATGGGCCAGTTCCGCAGCGCAGCCCACCAGCGCGAGAATGACGCCAAGAAAAATCGCAGCACGCCGCGGAGCGTGATCTTGCCGCGGAGCGATGAGGGCAATTAACGCACCCACGATCAATCCCGTGATGAGCCCACCGATGTGAGCGGCGTTGTCGATCCCGGGCAGTGCGAATCCAAAAATCAGGTTGTACACGACAAACGCGCCGAGGCTGCGCAGCGTGCCGGAAAGCGCTGCTCGCGGCACGGAGAACTCACCTAACTTGAAAGCGGCAAGCAACGCGCCAGCCAGTCCAAAGATGGCCCCCGATGCGCCAACGCTCGGCACATAGGGATGCCACCCGGCACTAGCCAAACTTGCTCCCACACCGCAGATGAGATAAATCGCAGCGTAGGTCCAACCCCCATACAGAGCTTCGCACAGCTGCCCCAGGTTCCACAGACACCACATATTGAACGCGATGTGGATCACTCCGCCGTGAACGAAGATGTTGGTCAGCAGCCTCCACCATTCTCCAGAGATCGTAAGCGCGCCAATGTTGGCGCCCCACTGCCCGATCTGCGGACCGAAATCCATGATGCTCGAGCCTTCGGGCGCCTTACCCAGGAATATCTGGACCACCATGGCCAGGAATACCGCGCCGTTGATGCCAAAGATGACCTGCGTGATCCCGATGGTGGATTCACCGCGGCGAACCCATGGCGTGGGCATCACCGGCTGGCGCGTGTCGTCGACTATTTCGCCACGCTGCGCGGCTCCATGCTGCACGCACCACTGGCAGATCTTTCTTCCGAAAGAAAAACCGGGGAGCTGACGGCCACATCGGACGCAGTTTGCCATGGGTATCAGTGTATGAGTGTTAGTAAAAGAGTATCAGCAGTTTGGCGCGCGGGCGAGGATTAGCAAATCATCTCACTCTCACTTGTCATTCCGACCGGAACCCGAGCGACAGCGAGGGCGGAGTGGAGGAACCTGCTTTTTGGCAGGATCAACAGGCACTTTCTTTCGCGTCTCCCAGTACCGGAAACACTTTTCTCACAGGTTCCTGGTCAGCGATTCGCGTGCCTCGGCCGGCAGATGCACGAACGCCGCAGTGGCTGCGGTTCTGAGAGCACTGTAGGTCTGCAATCCGTCAATCTCGCCTGCCGTTCGCAGAAGAGAGAGTTTGGGCGTTCCGGTCAGCAATTCGGAACGAAGCAACAGCCAAATCCGAAGTCTGGCTCCTGCCAGTAGGGCATACAGGCGCATCTCAATCGACCTTTCCTGCAAATCGGTCGCTGCGCTGACGCGGCGAGGGTCCGGGTTGTTGTTCTTCTCGGCGACGGCATAATCCACCAGCACCCGGGCATTGTGAGCCATGCGGCGAGTCAGCTCAAGATAAAGACGCATGCGCTTCCGTTGCGCGGCGCGAAACTGGCTCGGGCCCAGCCTCCAGCGGCACTCGAATTCCGAAGCGGGGTCGAGGAGCGACTCGGCCAGCGAAAGGTCGACCGGATAGAGGAACGGAATCACATCGTCGACATCGCGCTTGGGAAAGCGCGCCCAGGCGCAGCGCAGCATATAAATACACGACAGTGCGCCCCACGCAACCATCGTCCATGTAAAAATCACAGAGAACATGGCTTAACGCATCCTCCGTAACGCATCTTTATATCGATTTAAATCACCCGGGGAGGGAACCGATAGCTGGGAACTTGGAGTCTCCACTTTTTGCGGCACGCTGAAAAACCATATCCAGATCAGCACGGCAACAGAGTATGCCACAACTGAGGTCCATCCCCACAACAATCTGAAGCGTGTTCCAAAATCCGAAAACTTGGTGGTGGCAAGAAGCATAACTGTGGCGTAGAGTCCAAACCCTGTGGCTACGCCAAATGGGTATTGTCGCCAGCGCAGGCCAAGCACTGGGGCGAGCGTTACCAGCCCAGCGAAAACAAGCACCTGTACGAACCGGACGGCAATTTCGCCGACGACAATGTATAACTCGAAGCCGCTAACTTTCGGCGGGGCGGAATGAGCGCGAGCCAGACTCAGGCCCACTCCCGCAATAAAGACGGCTGTGAAGGTTAAACGAGACCGGCTAACGGTGGTCACGCTACCGAGGACATTGCGCAACACTTCATACATCACCAGCATTCCAAGAATGTCGTAGCCAGCCTCGGTGGCCCAATAGATCACATAGTAACAATCGTGGTGGTTATGAACCGCAAAGCGCGCCACGTCCGCTACCACAGCGAATCCTGCGTAGGCAAAGAAACACGGAAGCGCAGCGTAGATGCGTCTCCTGAACAACAGCACCAGCAAAACCACTAGGAGACCGGACGGGATGAATTCTAGGGTGTACATGAAGCCGGGAACAGCTTACATCAACCGCTCCCGGCTTCGAGTGTCATTTTGCTGCTACCGGGCAACTTCAGCGCGCGGGGGGTTACTGGCACGCGACGGCGGCAGCCCACCTCCGTCGGCTAATGCTGCCGTAGTGAACGACAAAAGCAACAGCGCGACTGCGAGGATCCATTTCATGTTTTGGTTCTCCTATCGATGGGGAAGTTCCCCGCAATAGTGTACTTGGGGGAAGCAAGTCGAGGCCCTAGGGGTTAGACGGACGAGTGTCAGCGGCGACGATCTGCGACGCGCTAAGAAGCGTCCTGAGCGGACATGTAGCCATCTCAGGCGGGATTTAACCTAGGCAAACCAGGCCGGGGAGCTTACGGCACCCGTTCCCGACCTGGGCACCATTTTACTAGACAGCCATAACAAGTACGCTGCGAGAGGGCTTCTGGGGGGGTTGGGCATTACCGTCGGCCATCACCGTTCCAGCGAAACATCCCAGCAACAATGCAACCGCGAGGATCTTCTTCATTTTCTTGGTTCTCCTGGATGGGGAAGTTCCCCACAATAGTGTACTTGGGGGAAGCAAGTCGAGGCCCTAGGGGTTAGACGGACGAGTGTCAGCGGCGACGATCCGCGACGCGCTAAAAAGCGTCTTGAGCGGACATGTAGCCATCTCAGGCGGGGATTTAACCTAGGCAAACCAGGCCGGGGAGCTTACGGCACCCGTTCCCGACCTGGGTACCATTTTACTAGAGAGCCGACGTGAAGTGCGTGGTATTGCTTACGGGTGGGAGGCCGACTCCGTCGGCTAGAGCTGCCGAAGCGAACGACAAGAACAACAGCGCGATTGCGATGGCCCATTTCATGTTTTGGTTCTCCTATCGATGGGGAAGTTCCCCAGAATAGTGTACTTGGGGGAAGCAAGTCGAGGCCCTAGGGGTTAGACGGACGAGTCATCCTGAGCAAAGTGAGTGCTGCACGAACGCAGCACTCATGCAGTCGAAGGATCCCTACTAGCTCTCAACTTCCGATGCCGCCTTAGGGAGTCCTCTCTAGAAAACTTCGTCAACATTGTGCGAACGCCCTTCTCGGCCTCTAATACCGCAGGTACTGCAGGGATCCTTCGACTCCATTTGTCTCGCGCTTCGCGCGAGACAAATTC
>JBAPOI010000826.1:0-3496 GCA_049279555.1 Candidatus Sulfotelmatobacter sp. | reverse complement strand
TGCCGCGCTTTTGATCTCCTGGGCCGGTCCGCGTAGCGCCGGATCGGGACCGAGTCGATCAAGCAGAAATTCCGAATACCCTGAAATCACCATCAGCAGGTTGTTGAAATCGTGCGCAATTCCGCCGGCCAGCCTTCCGACCGCCTCCATCTTTTGGGACTGCCGCAGTTGCTCCTCCAGCGTGCGGCGTTCGGTCACGTCCTCGGCAAACAGCTCGAAGGTCTTCCCCTTTTTTCCATCGCGCACCGCGCGTCCGGAAACACGAACCACGGTCCCAGTGCCGTCTTTGCGTTTCCACTCGGAAATCAATCCAGTGAAGGGAACTGCCGCTAGAAGATGATCCGCCAGCTCGAACCACTGATTCGTGTCGGCGTAGAGTCCCCCAAGATGCTTGCCCCTGAGGTCCTGCACTGAGGAATATCCCAGCATCGTCAGCAGCGCGGGATTCGCGTCCAGCACCAGACCTGCGGCGTCGCAGCGGCAAATGCCGTAAGGAGCGTTGGTCACCAGCGACCGGAAATTTATTTCCGAACGTCGTAACCCTTCCTGCGTCGCTCGCAGCGCCGCGTTGAACCAGCAAATCAGCATCGCCAGCAAAACGAACAGCGCCAGCCGGATCATCGTTGACCGGTATTGCGCCGGCGTGTGCTCTCCGGTAAACGAAAAATACGCGCTGACGGTGAGGGCGAACGAAGTGGCCACCAATCCCGGCTTCCAGCCGCCATACCATGCGCTCACCATCACCGCCACGGCAAACACCGCCAGGCGGCTTTCGGTGATGTTAGGAAGCAGCAGGGCCGGGATCAGCGCCAGGGTCGTGCTGAGCACCGCCACGCCATAGCGCAAGATGGGTGCGCGGGCGGGGGGAATGCGGAGTAGGGGGAGGGTTACTCGCATGCCAGCCATACTATTGCTAAAAGCGTAACCTCGCGAGATTACATGAGTACATTCCAATCTCTCGCGGGCAGATGTTGATTTGTCGCACGGAGGCAAGCCCGATCAGACGAAATCAGATGTCCAATCGGACAATGCCCGTACTTTTTCAGATGCATGTCATTCCGACCGAAGCCGGAGCGACAGCGACGGCACAGTGGAGGAACCTGCTTTTTGCAAGCCGTCAGCGTCGCTGTTCTTGGCGTGCTACCCAACCGGCTGAGAGCCGCTTGCACTTGCCAACCACCCCTCGAAACGAAGAAACTAGCGGCTCATGAATATCGGCCTCTTCGGCGGTACATTCGATCCCATTCATCGCGGGCACTTGGCCTTGGCGCAGGCCGCGCGCGAGCGCTACAAAATTTCGCGCATTTACTTCGTCCCGGCGAACGTGCCGCCGCACAAGCAGAGCCAGCCATTGTCGGCCTTCGCGCATCGCCATGCCATGCTCGCTCTCGCGACCGCGCAGGAAAAAGATTTCCTGCCCTCGCTGCTCGAAGCTCCGGAAGAATATGTTCTGGATAGCGTGCCCAAAAATATAGAGAAGGTGAAGCCGATAGACAAAACCAAGGGCAAGAATAAAGAGCACGCCTCCGCGAAGCCCAACTACACCGTCGAAACCGTGAAGCGCCTGAAACAGCCATTCAAAAAAGCGGATCACCTCTTCCTCCTGATTGGAATTGATGCATTCGCCGACATTGCCAAATGGCATCAGCCTGAGGCGCTGTTTCGCGAGTGCGAATTCGTCGTCGCGAGCAGGCCGGGCTACTCTCTCGCCGATGTGGCCAATGCGCTGCCCGAACGCCTGCGCCCGCGCGCCGAGGCGACCCGCCCATTTCAAAAGCAAGCCGCTGCGGGGGACCTTGTGCTGACCGGCGTGACCATCCACCTGCTCGACGAGGTCTATCAACCAATCTCTTCGACCGCGATTCGCCAAGCCGCGGCCGCCGGCAAATCGCTGGCACGCTTCGTCGATCCAACCGTTGCCGACTACATAAAAAAAATGGAACTGTACAAAAGTCGTTAGTTGTTGTCGTATCGTGCGCAAAATTGCTCAATGGCCCCAGTCGTTTACAATGAGAACTCAGCCCCACAGGGCGAACGACCATCGACTGACAGCAAACGACGAACGACTGACAAACTGAACGACTCTCTGCATGAAAAAAAACGATCTGAAGCGCCAGGTAGCGGCGGCCATTCAGGCCTGCCTCGACAAAAAAGCGGAAGAGCTTTCCATCCTCGAAATGGAGAAGGGCTCCGGAGCATTTACCGACTACTTCGTCCTTTGCAGCGGTACCAACCCGCGGCAGGTTCAAGCTATCGCAGACGAGGTCGAGTTGCGTTTGAAGACCGCCGGAGTGCACCCAGCCCACGTCGAAGGCTACAAACAAGGCGAATGGATTCTGGTCGATTACACGGATTTCGTCGTCCATGTTTTCTCCGAGAAGGCGCGCAAGTTCTACGATCTCGAACGTCTGTGGAAGACGGCGAAACGGCTCGAGCCCTCGGAACTGGAGTCGAAACCACGCTCCAAGCCGGCGCGTGAAACAAAGGTCGGGAAGAAGACGAAAGCGACGCCGCGCAAGTCCGCCGCCTCTTCTGGCCGCAAACGAGCATAGCTCGAATCGGGGGAGGCTTCGGCTGTCTGCTGAACGCTGAGTAACTTATGTCGACTCCGCATAAAGCCGAGCCCACCAAGACCGAATCACCATCGGCCGAACCTAGCTGGGGAAATTCCTATCGCCTCGTCGCGACTGAAAAGTGGAAGGCGAAATCATCGGCGATGGGGAAAGCCGTCACCGAAGCTCTGGTGGAGTATGCCCAGCCCAGGCCGGGCATGCAGGTTTTGGATCTCGCCAGCGGCACCGGCGAACCGGCCATCAGCCTCGCAGAACGCGTCGGCGGCCAAGGACACGTTACTGCTCTCGATCTCAGCGCCGAACTGCTTGAGATCGCAAAAGGCCGAGCGCAGGAGCGCGGCCTGCAGAATTTCTCAACGCGGCATGCCGACGTGCACGCGCTGCCTTTCAACGAAAGCAGTTTCGATCTGGCTACCTCGCGCTTCGGAGTCATGTTCTTCCGCGATGTCGCCCTCGCCTTGCGCGAACTGCGCCGCGTTCTGCGTCCGAACGCCCGTGCCTGTTTTCTAGCCTGGGGATCGGTCGATCAACCTTATTGGCGAAGTACAATGGGCGTCGTGCACCGGCATGTAGGAGGTTTTCTCTTACAGCCGGATGGATCCAATCCATTCCGCTTCGCGCAGCCGGGAAGTCTCGCAGCGATTTTGCAAGCCGCCGGCTTCCACGATGTTCATGAAGAAACCAGGACAATTGCCTGGACATGGCCCGGTACGCCTGAAGAAGTATGGGAGCAGGCGCAGACCGTGTCGGTGCCATTCCGCCCTCTGCTGGACCGTATTCCTGAAGACCAGTGGCCGCAAATCCATGCCGAGGTGATCGCCGCGATCAAACAATACGTCTGTGGAGAAAACATCGAGTTCGGCGCCTCGGTCGTGCTGGCATCCGGAAGCAACTGACCTTAATTTATCTAGGCTGTGATGACC
>JBAPOI010000825.1:0-15143 GCA_049279555.1 Candidatus Sulfotelmatobacter sp. | reverse complement strand
ACGTCACGCTCTTCGCTCGCGGCCCGCATTTGAAGGCCATGCAAGAGAATGGCGTGCAGGTCAAAAGCGCAGACGGAGACTTCCAGGCCCAGCCTCGAATTGTTGGCTCCCTGGAAGAAGCCGGAGCGGCGGACGTGGTTTTTCTCGGCGTAAAGGCCCACAGTTTGCCGCAACTCGCCCCTCAGTTGAAATTGGTGCTTGGCCCGGATACCACAGTTGTCAGCACGCAGAATGGAATTCCGTGGTGGTACTTTCAGGGTGTCGGCGGCGAGTGGGAAGGGCTTCGCCTCGAGCGCATTGATCCCGGCGGAGTGATTTCCGCAGCCATTGAAGCTCCCCGCGTGGTTGGGTCCATCGTTTATTTCTCTACCGAAATTACCGCGCCGGGAGTGATCCAGCATACGGACGGCAATCGCATTTCGATTGGAGAACCGGATGGCACGCGCTCCGAACGCTGTCGCAGCATCGCCGAAGCTCTCACGGCTTCTGGCCTGCGCTGTCCGATCACCACTCACATCCGCCAGGAGATTTGGGTGAAGATTTTGGGCAATGCTTCGTTGAATCCGGTGAGCGCGTTGACCCGCGCGACGCTGGTTCAGATCTTGCGCGATCCGGGAGTCTCGGATGTGATTCGCAATATCATGCAGGAAGTGGAAGCGGTTTCGAAAAGGTTAGGAATGGAACTGCCTGTTTCCATCGATCAACGAATGGCCGGTGCCGAAAAAGTTGGCGAACACAAGACCTCGATGCTTCAGGATCTCGAAGCTGGGCGGCCAATGGAACTGGAGGCCTTAGTCGGCTCGGTGGTGGAACTCGGCGAAAGGGTTGGTGTTCCCATGACGCATGCGCGAGCGGTGTACAATTGCGCGAAGTTGCTGGGGCAGAGCAGCCTCGCGGCGCTGCAGGCCATAAAGTCTTCATGATTCCGTGCGTTCTGCACTGAACGCCAATCGACATTTCTTAATCAGGGAAAAATAATTGCCCGGAGCTTGACAACGGAGGTATACTCCATCTGGTCCACTTAGCAGACCACTTGGGAGCCGCGTTGCCTCCAATCCTCAGTTCCGAATTCGAAGCTATACGGCGCAACAAAGTCTACGAAGATGTTGCGCGTCAGATCGAGCGGCTGATTCTCAAGAAGCTGCGGCCGGGCGACAAACTGCCTTCGGAGCGCGAACTTGCCGAAACCCTCGGCGTCAGCCGCAGTTCGATACGGGATGCGATTCGCAGTCTCGAACTGATGGGAATGGTGGAACCGCGTCAAGGCGCGGGCACCATCGTTCGCGAGATCACTTCCAACTCCGTAGCGAATCCGCTGGCCAACGCCCTCAAGCACAAAGAGGAGTTGATGAGCGAGCTCCTTGACTTTCGCTTGATGCTCGAACCTTCGTTGGCGTCACGCGCCGCAGCGCATGCCTCCGCCGATGAAATTTCTGAGATGGAAGATATCCTCAAACGGCAAGCCGAAAAATTGCGCGTTGGCGAGAGCACGATCGCCGAGGATTCCGAATTTCACTACGCAGTGGCCTTGGCGTCTGGCAACAGCGTTGTGCTGAAAGTGTTGGATACTCTCATGGACTTGCTGCGGGAGACGCGGGAGCGCAGTTTACAGGTAGAGGGCCGCCCGCAAAAATCGCTGGCTGGCCACAACCGCATACTGGCCGCCATCAAGCGTCACGATGCCGAAGCGGCAAAAGCCGCGATGCGGCGTCACATTGAAGATGTCGAAGAGATTGTGTTGAAGAAGTAATTTGAGCAGAGTGGTCTACTGATGCGAGTGGGTTCGCACTAACGTTTGGGATTACCAGCTAACGACCATCATCTAGGGATGATCAGATTGACTGACCAGGGAAATGACACAACCCGCGAAGCTTTCGCAGCTCGCGACGCGGACCATGCGGATCACACGACAGCGACGATTACGCTCCGGATTGCGGAAGCCCGCGTGGAGGATGTCGGTCACGCCATTGCGCGATTAGCGCCATCTGATCTGCGCCGCATAGGCGCACGGGCAGGCGATATCCTAAAGATCTCCGGCGGCACGATGGCCGTCGGACGTGCCGAACTTGCCGACGAAGGTCTTGAAGGCATGATCCAGATCGATGGAACTTGCCGCAGCAACTGCAATGCCGGATTGCAGGAGCAAGTGGCAGTCTCGGTTGTCGAGCCGCAACAAGCCGTGGCCGTTCGCTTCACTCCGTTGTGGAAGGGAGCTCCACCGGCGACCATTGCACCCGAGCAGATGCTCGAGGACCTCGTCGGCGTTCCGGTTGTTGCGGGTTGCGTGGTGCGCGTCCCAACGTTTTCCAAAGCAGTGAACTTCCAGGTCGTCCGCACGATTCCTTCAGGAGCGGTCGTCATTGGAAAACGAACCGACCTGCGCGTAGTGGAGGGCGACCAGACGGTAGCGCGTGCGCCCGCGGTTTCCTATGAAGATATCGGCGGCCTGGAGCGTGAAGTTGCGCGAGTTCGCGAGATCGTTGAGCTGCCGCTGAAGTATCCACGCGTCTTCGAGCGGCTGGGTATTCTGGCGCCGAAAGGGGTGTTGCTCTATGGGCCGCCGGGTACGGGTAAGACGCTTCTCGCGCGCGCCGTGGCAGCCGAGAGCCGTGTACATTTCATTCACCTCAACGGCCCCGAGATCATGCGGAAGTTCTACGGCGAAAGCGAGGCCAAGCTCCGTGAGGTGTTCGAAGAAGCTGCACGTCACGCGCCGGCGATTCTCTTCATCGACGAAATTGACGCCGTTGCGCCCAAGCGCGCCGAAGTGAGTGGCGAAGTGGAAAAGCGCGTCGTAGCGCAGCTGCTCAGCTTGATGGATGGTTTTGTGGCTCGCGGACAAGTCATCGTCATCGGGGCGACGAACATCCCGGAGGTGCTCGACCCCGCGTTGCGGCGCCCGGGCCGCTTCGATCGCGAAATCGAAATCGGAGTTCCGAATACGCAGGCACGGCTTCAGATTCTTAGAATTCACACCCGTGCTATGCCGCTCGCGCCCGATGTCGATCTCAAAGAAATTGCCGAACACTCCCACGGATTCGTGGGCGCCGATCTCGAAGCGCTTGGGCAAGAGGTGGGCATGATTGCCCTGCGCGGCTTTCTGTCCGCTTATCCGCTGGAGACCAACGGCGCCGCAACCGTGGAGCTGGGTTCCCTGCAAGTAACGCGCGAAAATTTTCTTGCTGGCTTAAAAGAAGTCGAGCCCAGTGCCACTCGCGAATTTCTGATCGAGAAGAGTTCCACGACTTTCGCATTCTTGGGAGGTCTTGCGCAGGTGAAGCGGTTGCTCGACGGGATCGTCGAGCACTCTCACATGCGCGCTGAGATTTATGAGCAGGTCGGACTGTCGCCGCCGCGAGGCATTTTGTTCGTCGGACCGTCAGGAACCGGGAAGACTGCAATGGCTCGTGCACTCTCGGGCGAAAAACAGCTGCCGCTAATCGCCATCGATGGCCCGCAACTTTATTCGAAGTGGCTCGGCGAGTCTGAGCGAGCCTTGCGCGAAGTCTTCAAAAAAGCGAGACGCGCTGCGCCCTGCATTCTGTTCTTCGACACCATCGACGCGCTCGCGCCAAAGTTCGGCGCCGATCAATTCGGCACCGACGTTTATCAGAGAATTCTTAGCCAACTGCTGCGCGAAATCGATAACCTGCGCGACGTCAAAGGTGTAATTCTGCTTGCGGCAACCAATCGTCCTGAGCGCATCGAGCCCGCGCTTCTGCGCAGTGGACGCTTCGACTACATGTTGCCATTCGCCAAGCCAGACGCTGCCGATCGCGCCGCCATCATGCGCCTTTGCTGCCAACGCGTGCCTTTGGCTCCAGAGGTCGATTTCAACGAGTTTGCCGAACAGATGGAGGATTTTACCGGCGCCGATATCGAAAGCCTGTGCAAGAAGGCGACGTTATCCGCGATCGTGGAATTTCAGAATGGCACTCGCCGCGCGCCGTTGATCGTTCTGCGCAGCGATTTTCTGGCGGTTCTAGAGTCCGATCACGGAAGTCTCTCGCAACTCACGAGGACGAATGCATCGAACTTGAACCACAGCGTTGGAGGTTCATCCACTGGCGGCTCTGCGATTACGAAGCATTGATATTACGATCCGCTGATTTTACGAGTTATTGATTTTACGAAGTAACAATGAGGTTTGATCATGAGCTACACCGAACTCACGGTTTGGACGCGCGGCATCATCATGGACAAAGAGGGCCGCGATATCGTCAACTCCATCTCGGCCTCCGCCCGGCTCGAAGGCAAGTACGCGCAGGCTATGGAGAATTACGTCGACAACCCCGATCGCACCAACTGCCCCACGCGCAAGTATTGCCGGATTAGCGACGGAATTCTCGAAAATGAACTCACCTACGAAAACGAGAAGCCCAACATCGTCGTGCTGGTGGAAGGCACGATGGTGAAGGGCTGGGACTATATGCGCGGCATGCCGCCTGGCGGCACGCTGGTGATCAACACCCACTACACGCCGGATTACATGATCCGTTTCGTTCCCGGGCCGGAGCGATTGGCTCAACTCGTGTGCGTTGACGCCGCCAAACTCGCGAATCACAAATGGCTTTACTACCGGCTGGGTGAGCTCGGCCTCGACCGCCTTTCGACCGAAGGGGCGGCCGAACGAAATAAATCGATTGCACCCGATATCGCGGCCCCGCTGATTGCCGCGGTCGTAAAGACTACGGGCATCGTCAAAATGAAAACCATCGAACCGATGATTGCCAACAAAAACGCATTCGAAATGGCGCTCAACGAGTTACATATTATGCCGCTGAACCCAGTGGCCGTGTAGGAAGGAACTCATGTCGACTAAAGGCACAAAAATTCCCGATTGGCTTACCGTTCCATTCGCTGGCATCACGCCCGCTCCGTCGCAAGAAAAGGGACAAGACCTTTTCCCTACCGGCAACTGGCGTTCGATCCGTCCGGTGTATCGCGACAAGTTGCCCCCCTGCAACAATGCCTGCGGGACCAACGAAAAAATTCAGGGCTATCTCGACCTCGTGAAGCGCGGCAAGTACATCGACGCCTACGCGCTCATCAAGGAGGACATGCCTTTTCCGTCCGTGACCGGTCGCGTGTGCTACCACCCGTGCGAGCAGGCCTGCAACCGCGGAAAATACGATGAGGCTATTTCGATCCGCGCGGTCGAACGCTTTCTCGGTGACCTTGGACAAGCTCTCACCCACGACGTCGTCAAGCCCGGGAAGCCCAACGGCAAGAAAGTGGCCGTCGTCGGCTCCGGCCCTGCCGGTCACAGCGCTGCTTATCAACTCGCGCGTCTCGGCTACAAAGTGACGATTCTCGAGAAATCTCCCAAAGCCGGGGGACTGAATCGCGGGGGCATTCCTGACTGGGTTCTCCCGGCTCACATTCTCGATCGCGAAATTGAGCGCCTGGAGCAACTGGGCATCACGATCAAAACCAACGTCGAGGTTGGCAAGGACGTCACCTGGGACGATTTGAAGAAGAATTACGACGCTTGCGTGCTGGCGATTGGCTTAACCGAGCCCAACAGCGTGCGAGCCGAGGGTGAAAACAAAAGCGGCGTGCTCTACGGCCTACCGTTTTTACGCGACATCGGCATGGGCCCCTCCAAGGTGAAGCTGGGAGCTCGTGTCGCCGTCATCGGCGGAGGAAATACCGCCATCGACTGCGCTCGCGAAGCGCTGCGGCAGGGCGCTGTGGAAGTGACCATGATCACGGTCGAGGCGAATCCTAAAGAGATGCCAGCCTCGCCGGAAGATCTGCATGACATGCTTGAGGAGGGTGTGGACCTGTGGCATGGCCGCGCGGTCACTGCTGTTCTGGGCAACGGCAAGGTCGAGTCCCTGCAACTGCATCCGGCGCGCTTTGCCGGTGCAATTAACGCGTCGCCCATCAACGTCGATCGCGAAGCTCGCGCGGAGCGCTTCGCCGTCGACAACGTAATCATTGCGATCGGCCAGCGCGCGTCCCTCGGTTGGTTGCCTGACGAGTTCAAGAACGAACGCGGAACCATCAGGATCGACAAGTTCGGACGCCTCGGCGACACAAACTTCTTTGCCGCCGGGGACATCGCGCAGGTCGGTTCGGGGCAACCATTGATGGTGGTGAATGCCGTTGGCGATGGTAAGCGTGTCGCCTTCAATCTGGACAAGGTGATGCGCGGCGAGTCGTTGCAGCCGCGTACGATTCCGGTAGATGTGATCATGGATTTGAATCGCATGAACATGACCTACTTCCCGCACTTCCCTCGAGTTAACCAGGCGATGCTGAATCCCAATACCCGGCGGAAAACGCAGGACGAAGTGATTCAGGCTTTCTCGGAAGAACAGGCAGTCGAAGAAGCGGGCCGCTGTTTCAGTTGCGGCACCTGCAACGCTTGCGACAACTGCTATCTGGTATGTCCCGAGCCCTGTATCGCTCGTCCAGAGCGGTCGAACGGTCTGTATAAAATTCTGGTCAACTACTGCAAAGGTTGCCGCGTGTGCATTGAGGAGTGTCCAACCGGCTGCCTGGAGGGCGTGCCCGAGCTCGACTTCGATACTGGAGTCGTGCGTATGGATACAGCATTCGCGATCACGCCCGGTCTGCATGGACGTCAAGCCGAGGAGTTACGCAACCTGGGCGAGCGTCCGGCAAAGAATATTACTTAGCACTGACTACGGCAAGAATGTTGAATTCAGTAGTTGTTGACGGTAAGGATTTTGGAATTCGCGGAGTGAACTATGGCGACGGTGACTGAAGCAAAGAAGAGAATGGTCCGAATCAATGGCTGCGTCGCGTCGGCGCAGGCCGCTAAATATGCGGATGTCGACGTAATCGCGGCGTACCCGATTCGCCCTTACACGGCGACGATGATGGCGCTGGCGCAAATGGTTGCGAACGGCGAGCTCGATGCCGAATACATCGTGGCCGATAGCGAGCACTCGCAGTTGAGTATTGCGCACGGAGCTTCGTCGTCTGGAGCACGTGTTTTCACCGGCAGCTCCGGCGTGGGCGTGCAGTTCGCCTACGAACTATATTCGCCGATCTCGGGAAGCCGTATGCCGGTGCAGATGATGATCGCCGACCGAACGCTCGATCCTCCCGGCGATTTCGGCTCCGAACATACCGACGCACTCTCGACTCGCGACATGGGCTGGCTGATGGGCTGGTCCTGTGATGCGCAGGAAGCATTCGACAATCATTTGATCGCATTTCGCATCGGCGAAGACCCGCGCGTGCTTTTGCCGCAGATGGTTTGCCAGGACGGCTTCTTCGTCTCGCACATTACGGGCGATGTCGAATTGCCCGATCAGGGCCAGGTCAATGAATTCCTGCCGCCTTACAAGCATCCCTATCCACTCGACCCGCGGCACCCCGTCTCGCACGGACCGCAGATCATGCCGGAGCAGGGGCCTCCACTGCAGTTGGAGCGGGCTCGCGCCATGGAAGGCTCGATGGCGGTCATCGAGGAAGTGCACGACGAGTTCGCGAAGATTTTTGGCCGACGATACGATCCATGGGTCGAGGAGTTCATGACCGATGACGCCGAGGTCGTGTTTTTCCTACAAGGCGCTCATGCGGTGACGGCTCATTTTGCCATTCAACATATGCGCGAACGCGGATTGAAAGTCGGCATGGCTCGCCTGCGCACCATCCGACCGTATCCCACCGATCGCGTCAACGAGATTCTCAGCAAGTTCAAAGTCGTGGGCGTCATCGAGACCAACATGGGCCTCGGTAGCGTCAGCAGCGGCGGTTCGTTATACGCTGAAGTTTGCGCGGCTCTTTATGAAAGTAAGGAGCGGCCGCTGGTGCTTTCGTTCATGGCGGGCATGGGTGGCGAGGCGATTGTACTGGAAGAATTTTATTGGATGACCGAGAAGATGCTGGATGCGCAGAAACGCGGCAAGATCGAAAAGCGCACCCACTGGGTCGGATTCGAACACTAAGGTTTCTGGTGTAGCGGATTTAGTCAGCGTCAACGTTAAGAATGTTAGGCTCGATGCAGGGCCTTAGGCTTTGCGATTTGGAGGACTGAGATGGCAACCATTGAAGTGCAGCGGCAAATTCTACCGATTCTCGCCAGCCCGAATCAGGGAGCGCGTTTCTATAATCCTGATCTACCGTCGTCCGAGCCTTTTGTGCCGGGCCACCGTACCTGCGCGGGCTGCGGGCCCTCCATCCAGTACCGGATGACGAGCAAAGCTTCCGGCGACAACACGATTCTGGTTGGACCAACCGGCTGCATGTACGTCGCCAACAGTTCGTATTTGTGCACGCCCTACAACGTGCCGTGGGCGCACACGCAGATTGGTAGCGCCGGCAGCTTTACGGCGGGTGTGGCCGCGGCGTACGAAGCGATGATCCGCAAGGGCAAATGGAAAGGCGAATTTCCGAACATTATTTGCGAGGCGGGCGACGGCAGCGCCTCCGACATTGGACTTGCTTCGATCTCCGGCGCGCTTTATCGCAATCACGATTGCCTGATCATCTGCTACGACAACGAGCAGTATGCGAATACCGGCATTCAGGCCTCGTCGCGCACACCCTACGGCGGCATGACGACTTTCTCGCCTCCAGGCCCGGAAGTTCCGGAAGGGAAGAAATTATTCCCGAAGGATCTCGCTCGCATGATGGCGGCTGGACATCCCCACTGCTATGTGGCCACGGCGAGCGTCGGCTATCCGATCGATCTGATGAATAAAGTGCGAAAGGGACTCAACCACAAAGGCGCTGCCTATCTCATGATCTACACTCCGTGCCAGAAGGGGTTCGTGTACGAGACTCCGCGCTCGATCGATCTTGGCCGGCTGGTCGTCGAGTGCGGCCTCTATCCGATGTGGGAGTGGAATCCCGAGAAGCGTGAATATGATTACAGCTTCCGTCCGCAGAGCATGCGGCCAGTTTCCGAGTACTTAAAACTGCAGGGACGGTTCGGACACCTTCATGCCGAGCACATCGCTTCGCTGCAGAAATTCGCCAACCAGCAATGGAAGATGATGGGAGTTGAACTGCCCGAAGCCCTGGTTCAGGCGGCAGATGCGAAGAACCTGACCAACATGGCAGCAGCGGCAGAGGCGGAGGCGGTTGCGCAAACTCTATGAACACTACAGCGAACATTCCCGCTAGCAAAACCGGACCTGAAGTCGAACTCGAGGGACAGGAAAGTTATATTGTCACGGAAGGCAAGAAGCGCGGTTCGACGCGCGATGTGCGGCCGGACGCGGCGTTCGACCGCTATTTCACGGTCTTGCGCGTGCATCCAGGCGACGCTGTCCTGACCGATAACTGGCATACCAACGAAGTACTCAGCCATGCGCGGGCGAATTTTGAAGGGGTCACGTTTGTGATGCGCACCCTCGAGGCGTGGGGAGTGATGATCGAAAATGATCATCGTGCTTACTACACCGCGGGCGGACGCATCTGGATGCTTGACATTGAGCCCTGCGAAGGCAAGAAGGCGCGACTGCCCGGTACTGGCGGCGGTAAAGGATAGCGGACGGTTGAGCCGCATCCTACTTATCGACGACACGCCGGAAATTGCCGAGCTTCTTACGTTTGCCCTCCGTGACGCTGGCCATGAAGTATCCGCTTCGGGGTATACCGCTGCAGTCAACGATCTGGTGACGGAGCACCGCGCCGAGGCTCTCGTGCTCGACTGCACCGCGTACGAGATGAGCGAGGCGCTGTTCGACAGCGTGCGTCACAACCCAGATCACACCGAGCTTCCCATCGTCATCATCAGCGATACTCCGGAGGAAGCTGACGCAAGCCTCGGCGAGCGCAATGCCCAGAAGGTTCTGCTGATTCCGAAGCCGTTTACCGCGTCGCACGTCGCAAGAGCGCTCGCTCAGCTGCTGGGATAAAGGTCAAGATAAACATGCCACTGTGGAGCATGGACGATTGGCAGTACGTGGAGCGTGACACCGTAACCGACCCAAAGGGCAGGCAGTGGACGGTGGCATTGATGGATGTGTTGGGGCAAAAGGGTGACCCTGACATGCCGGACAAAATGCTCGAATTGCAATATTCTTCGGGCCGGTATTTCACTCTCATCTATTCGCCGAGCGGTGCGGTGCAGCGCGAGCGAGGCTACGCTTCTCTAGAAGAAGCGACAAATGCTTACGGAAATCTGCTGGTGGGCGTGATCGATGGAAGCCTTGATCCATCGCAGCCTGTCTTCCGCCAGGATTTGGAAGATTGATTGGCTTGCGCCGCGCAAAACCTTCGTCCGGTCTACCGGCGCTACCTTCCCGGATCCAAATCCCTCATGATTACGTGAAGCACCTGGCCAGCGAGGCGCGCCTCGCGTTCGGAAATTACTGGTTGTGGGTCGGTTTCACCACGATCTCGATACGAACGGGCCACCGCCGGAAGGCGGGCGCAACCGCCGCGAATCAATCCGGCTCTCTCGGCCACAGTGAGCCGTGTCTCGAACGACCAGTCAGAAATCTTCTCCGTGGGTGCGCCTGACTCAATCAGTACAGTTAAGCCCTTTTGTTCCAGTGCATCTGTAACTATAGCTTCTAGAATTCCACAAGAGTTTAATAGCGCGTCGTAATATTTTTCTTCATCGAAGGCGCGGTGGCTATCGGTATAGGCCTGCTCGAGAACGGGACGAATTTCCGTATTGTGAACGAAGTCAAAACGATGCGGAGCCGGCTGCGCCGATGATGCAGAAGTAATTGCGGCAGCGTCTTTTTGGGAAAGAATGGCGACGGCTTGCTCGAGTACGTCGAGCAGCCGCTTGACGATATCTTCCGGCGCAGCACCTTCGACCGCACTACCAGTGTCTGAGCGCAACAGGAATGCCTGGCTAAAGGCACGGGCAAGCCAATGGGCCTTGCTGCCTCCGGACAATTGATTGATGGTGACTCCGCACTCTTCCTGCCACGCGCGCGTGGCGGCGATAACGGACCCATCGGACGGATTTGCCGCCAGGGATTCGCCAAGCTGCCGGCCACGGCGGATCAGGCCATCGAGATGAGATAGGTAAGTTTCGACCTGGGCCTGCAGACTATCGTTCATGGATTAGATCTCTGCGCATCTTGCCGCGTCACTATCGGGCTACAGAAACAGCTGGACTCCAAAAGTATTAACCCGGCCTGCAACGCAAAGGTGATGCGCGGCTTCTCACTAGTTGCCACCTGAGAAACTTACCCCTGCGATGATTCCGTTCTTGACAGTCCTGGATGGTCGTGCTAAATTCGCTGCCGCTAAGTGGTTCGATGACTGGACCAGTGTAGCACCAGTTGGCTCACTCTCGGGTCAGGAACGTGCTGAAGCCGGCTGGCAGGACGCAGCAAATCGCCGCCACGAGCGCGGCTGCTGCCGGTGTAATACCTGCAGCGAAGTGCGAATCTTCCGTGTTGAAGTTCGACCAGCCGTCATGGAGGCATGTCTATGGCAGCATCTGCGGCTCCGCTGATTCATCCGTCCCGTATTCCCAATCGCTGGGTTCAGCTAATAGCTGGCATCTTTGCGATGATGGCCATCGCCAACCTGCAATACGCCTGGACGCTATTCACCAAACCCATTCAGGCACATTTGCATGCCACTCTCGTCGACGTGCAGTGGACCATCGCACTATTCATCGCGCTTGAGACCTGGCTGGTGCCGTTTGAAGGCTATCTCGTCGATCGTATCGGCCCACGCTTCATGCTGGGGATTGGCTCCGTTCTGGTCGGGCTTGGCTGGGTTGGTTCAGGCTCCGCCGAGTCATTGCACACCCTTTACTTCTGGTATGCACTGGCCGGTGTTGGGGCCGGCATCGTTTATGGAGGAACAATCGGGAACGCATTGAAATGGTTTCCTGATCACCGGGGCCTATGCGTCGGCCTCACTGCTGGAGCCTACGGCATCGGCACCGCGCTGACGGTCGCGCCGATCGACAAGATGATCAAAGCCTCGGGCTATCAGCACACGCTGATCGTTTGGGGCATCGTGCAAGGCATCATTGTGCTGGCGGCCGCCCTGTTCCTGGCCAAGACCCCCGAAGGATGGGTGCCAGAGGGCTGGAAAGAGAAGCAAGCCGCAATCAAGAAGCTGGTCAACACCTCGGCGGTCGATATGACTCCGTGGGAGATGTTGCGCCAGCCTTCGTTTTACGTGATCTACATCATGATGACGATGCTGGCTTTCGGTGGCATTGTGGTCACCGTGCAATTGAGCCCAATGGCGGTCTCTTACCACGTCGACAAGATTGTAGTGGGCTTCGGCATGACGGCGCTGGTGATGGCGATTGAATTGGATCGCATCCTGAACGGACTGACGCGGCCTTTCTGGGGATGGGTTTCCGACCACATTGGAAGGGAAAACGCCATCTTCATCTCATTCGTTCTGGAAGCAGCTGCGGTATTCGCACTGCTCCGCCTGATCAGCCACCCCATCTGGTTCATCGCTCTCTCGGGTTTGTGTTTCTTCGCCTGGGGCAACATTTACTCGTTGTTCCCGTCGATCACGGCTGATTTGTATGGGAGAAAATGGGCTACCACGAATTATGGAGTGGTCTACACAGCCAAGGGCTTAGCCACGCTGTTTGCTGCTCCCGGTGCCGCTTGGTTGTTCGAAAAGACCGGATCGTGGACGAAGGTCTTCTGGGCGATGATTGTTTGCGATCTGATTGCGGCTTTTATGGCCCTGCTCTGGCTGAAGCCGCTGGCGGCACGCACGGTTAGAGTATCGGAGGGCAGTTCCTCGTCCTCCGGAGTCTCGGTGCCGGCTGCGGCTCCTATCAAGGCACGGGGCGTGGCGTAGCCAAACTCTAGCTCAAAAACGCGGAAGCTCCCTTTGCGAGGGAGCTTCTTTTTTATGAGAGATCCGGTCGCGATTCTCAGCCGTACGCTGCTCGAAATCAACGAGCAGTTGCCCGCTAACATTGTGGGTAACTAGGATGGCAAATGCTGTCCGCGGGTTTCCGCGCCGAAGGGAATCAGCAGCAGACCGAGCGCGAAGGCAATCGACGTCATCGCTACGGGAATTCCCAGCGATCCATAATGCCGCACGCCGAATCCGACCAGAAAAGTGATCCCCGCGCCACCGAAGCGGGCGAATGATGTGGAGAACGCAAAGGCGCTGGCGCGGCACTCCGTGGGATATTGCTCGGGCAGCCAGAGCGTGTAGACGGCAAAGTTAGCTCCGCCCAACCCCAGAAAGAATAGGCACACGAAAAACCAGGGCAGCGCGCTGGGGCCGAGGTAGAAGACCTTTCCGAAGGTGAGCGCGATAAATACCAACATTAAAGAGAAGAAAAAGGCGAGCGCCCCACGTCGGCCGATCCGCTCGGCCAGCCATGGCATGGCCAGACAGCCGAGAATCGTGGCAAACGAAATCAACATCACGCCATAGGAAGCGATCTGCGCGGCGGCTGGGCCAACGTGCCCGCCCGCCTCAGCCAGCGACGTGATGGCCGTGGGAACGTACACCGTGCCGGCCCACAGACCGCAGATCGAGGCCAGCATGAGCAGCGCATTCAAAATGGTGCGGCGGCGCAGGGTGCCGGAAAACAGTACGGCAAAGGGGCGCCACAGTGCCCACGAGCGAATCACGTTCTCTTTTTTCTTCCACGCGCCTGGTTCGGACACGCCATGCCGCAGCCACGCCAGTAACAGCGCCGGCAGTCCACCGACAATGAACATGGCCCGCCAGCCATAGTGGCTGCCGATCGCGTAGTTGGCCAGCGCAGCCAGAAAGAAGCCGACGTAGTAGCCGGTGTGCATGAATCCCGCGCCCATCCGGCGGCGATTCTCGGGCCACTCTTCGGCCACGAACGTTCCGCCCATGGCCCACTCTCCACCAATGCCGACTCCAGCGAGCAGGCGCAAGATCGCCAACTCCCAGATGTTGCTAACGAATGCGCTTAGAAAGGTGAACACCGAGTACCAAACGATGGTCAGCATCAGGGTACGCACGCGCCCGAACTTGTCCCCGATCGGCCCCCATAAGAAGGCGAGTCCCCAACCAACCAGAAACAGAGCAAAGGACAAAGATCCGTAGTAGCCGATATTGCCTTTGTTGGCCGCAATGCCGGAGTGCGGTAGCAATTCGCGAAGCGCGGGCACCAGCACCAGCGCGTAGACAACGGAGTCCATACCGTCCAGCGTCCACCCACCCCACGATGCCCAAAAGCCGCGAATCTGATTTCGATTGAGCGATAGAGGTTGCGGCGGGTCAGGCACGGGAACAGGGGCCGGATAATTCGCTTCGTTCATCGCGGAACGCGGCATGACAGTGCGCAACTATATCAAAAACTCTTAAGCTCTGTCGGAAAATTATAGAAACGGGGTGAGGTCTCTTCGAACCGGAAATCGTGCCCCGACATGGTACAAATGATTCTTGCAATCGAGGACTACATCTTTTCAGAAAGGCTCGCCAGAGTCATCGTCTGCGCTTATAAGCAGTTCGCAGAATGTGATGTCCCAAACCGACGAACTCTCAGGACATAAAGAAAGGTTGCTGGAACGCGTTCTCGTGACGGCGACCCTTGCTCTTGGGCTGTTCCACGCATGGCTGGGGCGCTACGCGATAGATCCCGATGGGATCTCTTATCTGGACGTAGGCCGATCCTTTTTTCGGCATGATTGGGCCAATGCGATCAATGCATGGTGGAGTCCGTTGTATCCATGGACTCTTGGGTTTTTTCTTGGAATTGTGAAGCCTTCGCCGGAGCGGGAGTTTCCCGTAGCCCGGCTCGTCGACGTCGGAGTGTTTGTTCTTGCCCTGTGCGCGTTTCAGTTTCTACTACGTGGGCTGATTGCCTGGAGCCGCCAAAGGCCTTCGAAGCTGAGTCTGAACGATCTGGCACCGTTGCCGAAATGGATGATGCTGCTCCTCGCCTATCCTATATTTCTCTGGCTGGCCTTAGAGGTTGATACCCCGTGGGAGCTGACTCCCGATCTTGCGGTGCTGGCATGCGTGTGTTGGTCGGCGGGAATGTTGTTGAGCTGCGTGCGCACGGGAAAAGTCCAGCAGTTCGCGCTGCTGGGCTTCGCACTTGGCGTTGGATATTTGACGAAAGCAATTCTGTTTCCGGTTGGATTTGTCGTCCTCGCAGCGGGCTATTGGTGGAGACGATCGAGTTCAAAATGGGGTCGTGGCATTCTTGTGGCCGCGATTGTTTTTCTCTGCATTTCGGCGCCGTTCATCCTGTTGTTATCACAGCAGAA
>JBAPOI010000824.1:0-24560 GCA_049279555.1 Candidatus Sulfotelmatobacter sp. | reverse complement strand
CGGGCGCTCGGCGTGCCGCGCAGCACGTTCTATCGTTTGGCCGGAAAACTCAAGCGGCGTGGTTGGATGGACTGGCGCTGCGCGGACGGGTTGATCGAGCTGACGATGCTGGTGCTGGAGAATCCAGTCTCAAAAACGACAGTTCTTGCAGTCTCAAAAACGACAGTTCTTGCAGTCCCAAAAACGACACACGAAGTAGCAACTGCTTTGGAAGTAGCAAGAAGCTCTGAAGAAGCAAGATCAACACCAAAGTCAAAACCAACACAAGATCAACGGAGCGCTGAAAACCGCGCTCGCGTTGCCGCCATCCCGACCCTTTCGCCTTCTCGGGAAGATCATCATCACGTTCAGGATCATCACGTAGATCATCACGCTCAGGATCACGTCGAGGTCGAGATGGAACTGCACGCCGCCGAGCCGCCGAACCACGACGACTGCGACTGCGTCGAGGGTTGGCTCTGCGTGACGGACGCCAAGGGCCACGTGCGAGTGAAACCGTGCGGCCGGTTGGCCGCGTGGCGCAAGTGGCAGGCGCAGCAAGAACCCGAGCAGATCGCACCGCCAGCGTCGGTCACTTCCGCGCCGCCGTTCGACTTCTGGGACATGCTGCCGAGCCTGAACCCAACACAGCGGCAGTTGCCCGCGGGCGACACGTTCGACGAGGTCTTCGGCCCGTCGCCGTACGTCCGCGCGATCGAGGGCGAGTGGGCCGAACCGAGTTCTCAGCTTGTCGATCACAGTGGCCGACAAGCTGTTCAGGCGCAGCTTTCCGGGCGCAGGCCAGCGCAGCGGGACGTTGGCGATGTCCTGCCGCCGAAGTTTTACGCGGATTGCATCAAGTGGCTCGCGGTGGTGGCCGACGTGAGGTGGGAGTGTTTGGACAAGGAGACGCGCAGGCGGGTTGACGGCATGATGCGCGAGGGCGGCGTGGCACGGTACGGTGCCGAGGCGCTTCGCGTGGAGCTGGTCGAGGCGCGCCGCGAGCGATGGATGACCAACCACAGCCACTGCCACGACGGTCCGTGCGACGGAACCTGCGGGCACGCTTGCGACGAGTGCGACGGGATCGTCATGGACGTCACGGACAAGGGCGTGCTCGATCTGCTTGGGTGCGCGATCTATGCGTTGACCGGCGACGAGCACTACGGACGAAACGACAGCGGATGTCCGAACGCGGTCCACGAGAGGATGTATGCGGCCTGAGACGCTCACGCCGCGCGAAGTTCTCGACGGCCTGGTCGAGCGCAGGCTTCGGGCCTTCGCGGCGGAGACGGATGCGACCGAGCCGCGGGTCTTGCTGGTGCCCTTCCACATCACGGAATGTCCGGCGACGGCGCTGTTGATCTGCCGCGGGAACGGACTGCTGCGGTCGAAGCTCAGCAGCATGAGCGCCGAGGACGCGCACTACACGTACCTCACGACGATCACGAGGCTGGATCCGGAGAACTGAAAAGAGTTCGCGCACGCGCCCGGGCGGGTCGTCAAGCGGTAGCGCCGAAAGTCCGCGCAGCGGACTCCGGGCCACGCGCTAGGCTGCGCCGTTGCTGCCTCGCCGCCATGTCATGGACCTGCGCCAGGACGCTCGACATCTGCATCGCGTTCAACCGCGACGTGAAGCCAGCAACCTCGGCGACGAACGGGTCGTTCATCAGTGCCGCGATCGTGTCGCGCCGAGACGACTCCTGGCCGCTGAGCATCGGCACGACCAACTCGGACACCGTGACCTCCAGCGCCCGCGCCAGCCTCTCCAGGGTTCCGATAGTCGGCGTGTCCAAACCATTTTCAATCTTACTGATATACGTGCGTGGGACTGGGCGGGGTTGAAAGCGTTTCGCGAGTTGGCGCTGGCTCCAACCGCCGCGCAGTCGCAACGACCTGATCGTCGCGGCCAGTGCAGACACCACCGGCTGCGGCGGTGGCAACGGCGTCAACGGGATGGGTTCGGGTTCCGGCTCCGGCTCGTCCAGGCACAGACGGCAGCGCCGGCAGTTATTGTTTTGGTTGCGAACTGGACTAGCAGGCAGTGGTCGCAACGAAGGACTTCCCTTGCATTTACGGGGGGAAGAACGGTCGCCATTGTTCGCTTGCGCGGGGGTGCCAGAGCGGGCACACTTCGGAATTGTGAAGCCGGTTGCTGCCGGAATGCCAATGAAAAAAGCGAAGGCCAGGCTGTAGCATGTGTTCATGCCCACCGCAGTGCCAGCACCCCAACCCAAGGCTCCTACGAAATACGGGCCGCGCGCGCATCACGGGCCGCGCACCGACAGCCAGCAGCAGTTGAGCAATCCCTGCCGGAAGGCGCTCGCCGCCGGCCTTCCCGCACCTCACTCGCGCTGCTGGTCAAGTTTCTGCGGGTGCGGCTGCCACTCCTGCAACTAGTGGCCTGTTGACACTTCCGAAGCAATCCGCAGGGAGGATGGAAAAGTTTCGGAGACTCGCGCTGCAAACAAGGCCCGAAAAGGGGCGGTCTCCGCGTACCTTCCTCGTCCTGCGCGACCCGGCCAGGTTCCGGCCCAATGCCCGCAGCGTCCGCGCGAGGAGCTAATCTCACAGTTCGTAAATCTCGACGGCCTGCTCGTCCGGGTCAACGGCAATGCAGCGCACGTTCTCCCCGTCCTCCCTCAACCTGACCAACATCACGCGCTGTCCTGCCTTCTTCACGAGTTCCGGGAAGAACTGTCTTTGGCTCGCACGCATGGACTCTCTCGGGCTCTTCACTTCAACGAACGCGCACTCCGTCAGGTCAGCATTCTGAAACGCGACGAGGTAGTCGGGATGGCTCTCTGGCCGACGATTGCTGTAGGCGGCACAGTGGAGGAACATCTTTCGCAGGTCGGCGTTCTGCTTCCAGAACGAGACCACGCGGCGATACCTGGCCTGCTCCTTGACGAAATATGCTCGCCTCTCCGCGAGGTACGCGCTCCAAGGACCCGGGTCGGGATACCAGCGATCCATGTATCGGCTCAGTTCCGGTCGGCTGAGTTTGTTGAGGTCGCAACCGAAGTGAAAAATCCTCCCCTGCTTCATCTTCCGCGGGGCCTCGCGCCTTTCCTTCCTCTGCGTCCGCCAGTTCGCCCTGATCGGTTCCTCGTCGAGCCGCGTCGGGAAACCGACGCGGTGATACTCGAAAGCCCAAAACAAATCCGCTGTCCGAACGCAGGAGTGTCCGTTGTCGCCGCACCATTTCTCGAATGCCAACTCGAACCGACCCAGTCTCGGGCCATTGACTCCCATCAGCCAGCGCCCATGCCACGCGCCGAGGTCACGGTCGCGCAAGGTTCTCGGCTCGCCCCACCATTGGCGGCAGCCCATGTTCCCGAGAGGTGCAAACTTGCGTTTCATTTTCCCGTCCAGGCAATTCGGCGCGGCACCGCTTACTAGCTTTCCAAGGGATATAATAAGGACCGCCCGGACCGCGCGCTGGTAACCTAGGTCACCCATCGAGACTGCATTCGAGAGGGGGCAAGTTGGCGTCAGCTACGCCGGATGCAGTCTCCTTCCCCTTCCGTCAAGCGCGCGTATCAAGCGCTCGCGCTCCGCAGTGCGGCAAGTACTGGGTTCACAGCGTGAGCTTCGATCTTTTCCACTGCTCGAAGCACGTTAGAAAATCCGCTTGCCCTCTCGGATCGAGCCTCATGAGATGCGCGCACTGGACGCGGATGGCTTCCAGCTGCGCCTTGGTCGCCGCGTCCGTGGGAAATGCGTCGAGCAGCGCCTTCGTCGCAAGGCACTTGGTCTCGGGCAGCAGCGGTTCCAGCGAGAGCGTCAGGACGAACTCCCCGAGCATAAGAAGTGCCGTGTTCCGATTCGCGCTATCGACTGCCAGAGGCTTGAATACTTCGATCATCTGGGGCATTGGAAACCGATCGAGCGACCCGTTCGAAACGCGCAGGGCAGCAACGATCACGCTACCCCTGAACTGTGTCACCTGGTAGTTGAAGCCCATCAGCTTTGCGTGTGCTTCGTCCGCAACTGCTCGGTCGATGAGGCCGCGGAGTGCGAGGTGCTCGACAAGCGCCTGAGTCCAGACCCGCTCGACGCCTAACTCAAACTTGGCCGCTTCTGCGAGAACAAGATCGTCGGTCCACAGGATCCAGCCGGGCGCGAGAGCAGCAAACGCCGCCTCCAGTCCTTCCCATCCAAAAACGTTCTCCAATGACTTCCGTCGTTCGGAGTCGAGTGCGGCGACCTCGGGAACCGAGACGACGGTCGTGTTGCTCTCCACGCACTGCATCCACTCCTCGAACGCAACCTTCTCCCTCTCGGACTGCTCTGCCGTCGTCTCAGTCATGTAGTGCTGGCCGTCCTTGTAGAACATCATTCCGTGCGGCATCGCGAAGCGCGCCTTGGCGCGTTGCTCCTGAAGCTCGGTGCGGGTCGCCGCCGTAATCACGAAGCGGAACCCACCGCTCGTTAGGACCTGGCGCGTGATGCCGAGCAGACGCAACGTAGTGAGGGCTACGAGATCAAGAACGACGGTGCTCTTCGTGCCGAGGTTCGTTATCGCAGGTCCCAATGCGTTCGCGTACGCGCATCGCACGAAATCATCTTCCGATGTCGCGAGATCGAACAGGGCCTCGCATGCGCCGTTGCCCAACTTTGCGCCGTACATGTTCAACGTGATCGCGGCAGTCCGGTATATCTCCCGGAGTTTAGTGACCATTTCCGACCGCGCCTTGATCGTGTCGAGCATGGGTTGGATGTCGGCGACGGTGACCTTCTCGGGCGGCGGAACGTGGAGCGTCCTGATGATGGTCTGATCCGGGAACTTGAGTTCCATCTGCCCGCCGATGGCTTGGAAGCGCCGCGTGTACTTGCTGAGAATCTGCGTGATCTTGCCGACGCGGTTCTTTATGGGGCTCTTTGCCAGCACGAACGTGTCGCCGACCTTTTTGCCCAACAGTTCCTTCGCAATCTCGCTGGAAGCGTTGATCTCCTCGAACTCGCTGATCGGCCTGTCGGTGTTCTCGAGGACGAACCAGCCGGCAGGTGCGTCGCTCTTTTCCGCGTACTCGACCGCGCTTCCAACCGCAACCTCATCCATCGCCGCGGGAATGTCGGGTCGAGCGCCCGTCATCAGGCTCGCCAGATAAGCCTTGTGGGCATCGATCTCCGACGTGTGAGCGCGCAGCACGCGGTAGGCGTAATCGACGGCCAGTGTGCTTTGGCTCTGCCACTGCAGGACGCGAACAGCCGGGACGGCGTACCGCATCGGAAGCTGGTCGGGCGGCGGGAGCGTGGACTCCGCGAGCGGCGCGATGTCGCTAAGTCCGTAGCGCATCGCGATCATCGCGAGACGGAGCCTAGCGACGAAATGGTCGGGGTTCGCCGCGATGAACTCCTGCAATCTGGCAATCGCCTTCTGGTAGTCGCGTTCTTCGAGATACTGTGACTCGAACTCCCGCAAGTCCCAATCCCGGACTCCGCGGTCATGGAGGGCCTGGCATGTGTCGAGGATGACCTGTTCTTTTCCCAGGCGCTGGGCGCACTCCAGCAACAGGGAAGCATCGAAAGTTGGGCCGCCCGTGTCGAAAAGTTCCTGCAGCAGCGGCAACGCGTCGGAGTGGCGTCCCGCCTCCAAAAGAATCCGCGCGAGAAAGTCCGTGGCTGACCGTGTATCAGTTGGTCGGCGCGACGCGATCGCCTGATCCAAGAACTTGCCGGTTTCCTCGGGCAGTCTCCTTCTGATGGACACGAAGGCATTGATCGCGGCGACCAACGTCGGCGAGTCCGCGACCTCGGGCCGAGCGATGTAGCCCGGAACGTCCGCGAAGCGCTCGGCGCGAGCCAAGGCTCTGATTGCTCCGATCGTCATCGGGTCCACCAGCTCGCGTTCCAACCTCGCGATGTTTGCAGTACTGAAAACGTCGAACGCTCGGCTCACGTCCTGCGGCGCGCCGCGGTTCAGCAGCGCTTGCCCAAGCATGACGCTCACGTTGGCGGCAGAACCCGACTGGGCGCGGGCGTCTTCCAGCACGCGAATCCCGTCGTCCACGTTGCCCATGCTGAAATGTGACTGGGCCATCGCGAGGCGACCGCTCAGCTCCGAGGGGTCGGCAGCGAACGACTCAAGGGCGAAGTGCGCTGCTTCCTGCTTCTGGCCTCGGATGAGAGCGATGTCAGTCTTGAGCGCGAACGCCTGGGCCTTTACGTACGGAACCCCTTCGTCGTCCGCGGCTGAGATCGCGTCGTCGGCGACTGACATCGACGTGGTGAGCGTCGCGTCCCTGTCTTCGGCCTTCAGCGCCTTCGTCGCAATGACAACTCTCGCGAAGTGCGCCTGCGCGAGCAACAGATGTGTCTGCGACCACTTCGGCTTGTCGGCAACTGCGTCCTTTGCGTGCTCGATGCCGCGCTCGAGTTGGCCCGCCAGCATGGCTCTCCTGCAGAGCGCGCACGCAATCTCGGCGTCTTTTCGGAGGTGTTCGGGAGTCGCGGTGAGCAACTCTTCGTATGTCCGCTCCGGCGGTGCCGACTGAATCCAAAGCGAGCGGATGCGCGCGGAGTTGGGGAAGCGCTCCACGGCCACAGCCGCTTTGTCGCGCGTCTCTTTGTCTTGGAGAAGGAGATGGTATGCGAGCACTTCGTTCGCCACGGCGAGATCGTCGCCTGGGCGGAGAGGAGCCGCGTCGAGGAAGTGGCGGGCTGCCGCTTCGCCCTTGCCGAGCATGAGACTGGAGGCGCCGAGGTTCGTGAAGATGCGAAACCGGTGCCAATCCGAGAGATCGCCACCCCTCGTCCGCTGCAAGCGGTTGAGCAGCATGACCGCGATCTGCGCGTCCTTTGGTGTGATGTGAATGCGCGCTTCATCGATCAGGGCGTCGATCTCGCTCGTGGCCGAAGGCGACGAGGCCGACTCGGTGAGCGTGACGATATAGTCCAGCTTGGCGTTCACGACCGCCACTTCTTCCGAGCGCAGGCCGCCATAGAACTGCTGCTCGACCTCCGGGTACTGCCTGATGAGTTTGGTGATCTTGTCCCAGGTCCACAACTCGACCGTGAAAAGGCCCGCTGCTCTGTGTTCCTGGTTGATTGCCTGAATGGCTAATTGCGCCTCGCCAGAAATCTTGGCGGTCGTCAGGATGGCGTAGTGATCCAGCTTGGAGGGAAACGTCTTGGCCTTCTCGACCTCGGCGCGGATTTTTGCGGGGGTGAGGGTCTTCCATTGCTCCTTCAGCTTGCACTGCGCCGCGTATTCCGGCGACTCACCCAACGTGTCGAAGATGTCGACGCCGTATTGACTCTCCCCCTTCTTCGCGAAACGCTCGAGGCCCTTGCGCGACCAATGCAGCTTGAGCAACTCAAGGCACAGCTCCTCGAACACGACCTCCGACTCGGGAGGGTTGATGGAGTACGGATTCATGGTTTCCTGACGGTCTTTATTATAGGGTTGGAACTTACTAGCTTTATAGTGGAGCAGGTTTAGGAATGCTACCGATTGAACGGCTCGAACTCGCGATCTACAGACGGATCAAGTCTCAGAGCTTCTCTCCGGTTCCGGTTCCGGTCACGCTCACATCGTTCCACCCTGAGGATCCCGCGCAGGTCGCGGAAGCAGTGCTCGGCCTTGAGAAGGCGAAGATGGTCGAGCTGTCGAAGTTCTTCGGGAACAGTGTCGTCGAGTTCGAGACTGCGGACGAAGCGTTCCCTGGATACAACCTGAAGCGCAACTTCCTTACTAACGGGGAGTTCCGCATCAAGGTTACGCCCGAAGGTAGGAGGCACTTCCAGGCGCTCGAGGCGCGCGACGAGCAGGAGCGCTTGCAGCCGACCGTGTTCATTAGTTGCGGCCAGTTTCACCCGAATGAGAAGGCCTTGGGCAAGAAGATCGAGACCCTGGTCAACACGCTGACAGGGTGCAAGGGCTACTTCGCCGAGAACCAGAGTTCCGTACAGGCACTCTCCGATCACGTCTTTCGAGCGCTAGACCGATGCGCGGGACTTGTGGCCGTGATGCACCATCGCGGAACTGTCCAGACGCTCGGTGGTGCAACGCATGTTCGAGGTTCCGTCTGGGTCGAGCAAGAGATAGCCGTGGCGGCATTCATCGCGGCGACCAGAAAGGCAGAGATTCCAGTCGTCCTCTACGTGCAGGAATCGATCAAGCGCGAGGGGGTGAGGGACTTCCTCATCTTGAACACCGTCGAGTTCAAGAACGACTCCGAGGTGCTCGCAGACTTCGAGGCGCGGATAAAGGATGGACGGTTCAAGCCGGCGATTCCTGCCTAGTTGCCGTTACCACAAGGAGCCGCAAGGTTGGTGACCGCGAAGCGGCTCGCAGTTTCGCTGCGGCCCGTCTTTTCCGATTACCTGTGTCGCGTCGCGCCCGGCCCATGCGGACGACATTCGCGTCGGTTGGGCCTCGATGTCGTCGAAACCCGTTCAACTTTATTTTCTCCCGCGGCCCGCCAATGTTGACGCGGCCCGCGCCAGGCGAAACCTTGCGCCCGACGCCCCGGATGCCGCGACGCGCCTTTGTCAAGCGCGCGGGAAAAGGCGAAACACCCCGCGCCAATCAGCCGAAAACCGCGCCGGACGCGGCGTTCAGGGGCGAAGGTCGAAAACTCGCTTTCTATAATCGAGACAGTTGGAAGGAGAGCAACATGACAACGGAATACGCGACAGTCTCGAAGTTCGACAGAGCAGTCGCCGGACTGCAAGGCGGCAACAACCTGGCGGCGAAGGCGACCACGATAGAGCACGTCGACCCGATAATCGGCGAGGCGGAGACGTTCATCGTCCAGACGATCCGCGACGCGGAGGGAGATCACGTCATCGTGAAGTTCGTGGACAAGGACGGAGTGAAGCGGCTCATCCTGCCGCCGAAGGTCGTCAGCACCATCGCGCGGCAAAGGGACGCGCTCACCGCACGCAGCCGCAGCAACGTGGCCAAGGCAACGGCGAAGGCCCGCATGGATCGCGGCGAGCTACCGGGCTTCATGAAGAAGGCGGCGGCGTAGTAACCATTGCGTCAACTTCGGGCGCGAAAAGGGCCGGAGACGGAGGCCGTCGCGCCTAATGCCAGCGGCGTGAACCGCAGGTTCCTTTACATAAGAGCAGCAACCGAGCGGTGGCGGCCTGCGCCTGTGCCAGAACGGGAAAGGAGCCAAGATTTATTTTGCCGGGCGCGTCCCGATTGCTGACGGTTGGCAGTTGGCGCGCTTAGACTCGCAGAGGTAAAGCTTTTTTTTCAACGCACGGTCCGGTCGCTATCAACGACCGAACCGCGCTAACCCCGGAGAGATGGACTGATCTCAACAGGGCTGACCTATTGTAGCGATGATCTAGTCGCCAAGCGGTCTCCCTCCTTCTCTTCCAAAACAAAAAAAGGAACGACGCAACCCTTCGAAAACCGGGAGGGTCGCGCCTGTCCGAACACGCCCTGCCTCCCAAGTGGCAGGGGGAAAAGAGGGAACCGTGTCCACTTCTGATCGTTCTCTGTCCGCCCCAACCCACAACCTGGAACTCGACGAGCGCCTTCGCCTGCTAGAGCGCGAGCAAGGCGACGCGATGTGCGGCGTCATTGCCCGACGCATGGCCGCGGCCGAGCACCCTCCAGCGCCGCCGCCGTCCGCAGTCCCGTCGCTGCGCGTGTTCAACGCGAAGGGCGCACCGCTGCTGACGCCGCGTCACGAACAGGTCGTCGCCCTCGTCGCCGAAGGCCTTGGCAACCGCGAGATCGCCGGCGAACTCAACCTCAGCGAGCACACCGTCAAGACGTATCTCCACCGCATCTTCGACAAGCTCGGTATCTCCACGCGCGTCGAGTTGGTTCTGTACGCGGTCAACAACGGTACCCGGCAGACGCCGCCCGCGCCGCCAACCCGCAACGACGAACTGCTGGAACGCTCTGCCGCTTTCCTGAACGAGTTGCTGCTCGACGACAGGATTGCGCCCTCCGAGATCGTCGCCGCCAAGACGCTGCACGACGAGATCATGGCTGCCTGCAAGAAGCCGGTCGCCAGCGTCGCCGAGAATGGGACGCTGCGGGCGCAGGGGCGCGGTCACCGCGAACGGCGCCACACGCAAACGTTCCTTCAACCCTTGGGACTGCCTATGTTCAAGGAAGGCAAGCGCTGCCTGTGCGCGGTCATCCAGCATTTCGTGCTCTCCAATCCACGCGAGAACGAGAAGGTCGTGTGGTGGTTCGAGACCGTCGATGCCGCGAGAGCGGCTTTCCCGAACGCGAGGCTCCTGACCTTGCCCGACTACAAGCCGGTCCCGGCCACGCCCCGGCTGCTCGTGCTGCCGGAGTTGCAAGCGAGAGCAGGCCGCGCATGAACCGCAGATTCTCCGTCCTGACCTTCGCACTCCTGCTGCTGCTCTGCGCCAGCTTCGTCCGCGCGCAGGTCCAGCAGTTCGAACTCACCTTCACCAACCAAACCGCAGTGATCGCGGCGACGCCCATCATGCCCGCCGTCGCCGCCGACACGCCGATGATCGTTTTCGGCGACGTGACTTCTTTCCAGCAGGTTTATCTCGCGTACACCGACAACTACGGCAAGGTGCACGCGCTGCCGCTCGGCATGGGCGAGTACCAGTGGGGAATCATCGTCGGGGCTGGGACGGCTCCGGCGATCGAGAGCTTCGACGCGGCCTCGGCGCCGTACGACGCCTACATCGAGGCGCTGGCGCTGACGGGTCACGACGCACAGGGCGGAATGTCGGAGCCGATACGCCGCGAGCAGTACAACCTCTCCGGCACTGTCACCGAAACCTTGCTGACGCCGGCCTACTCGGGGGTCTATCTGATCTCGTCGAGCATGTCGGTCTACGGCAGCAAGGTCGTGATCGGTTGGACGGACACGGACGGTGTTCACTCCCAAAACGAGGCGACCAGCATCCCGCTCAACAGCGCGGCAGCGGGGAACGGTTCCCCGATCTTGATCCACGTGCTCGCAGGCACGAACATCACGCTCACCGCCAGCGGCGGGTATCCCTACACCGTGCACACCCGCGGCATTCGCTTCGACGCCCCGGCGTCCGGCCCGGGTCCGTTCACCGGCACGGTCGCCGACCTCGACCAAACGTCGGCGATCGGCATCACCACGGTGCTCACCGTCCCGGCCAGCGCCGAGTACATGGTGGTGCCGCTGCAAACGGCGCAGAGCTACACCTGCGTGGGCACCACGGGCGAGGGGACGTTCAGCGCGAGGTACTACGTCAACGGTTCGCTGCTCGACACGATCGTCGGCGGGCAACTCGGCCAGTTCGCCCAGAGCACTTGGTTGGAGGCCACGACGGGAGTCAGGATCCTGACCAGCACGTTCTCGACCGCGCCGTCATGCACGCCGCCCGCTGGGGCAACCTACTCCGTCACTTTCGCCGCGCTAGAGTTCTAGCCGGTCAACGGAGAACTCAAAACGCCGACCGCGCAAAGGTGGTCGGCGTTTCTTTTGCTCGGCGTCCAGAACGGCTTCCAGGATCGGCCCGGGCCACCAGGGCCGACGATCTCGACCGGGGGTGCGCTCACCCACTCACGGAGCGCCGGGGGTCGGGACGCGACCGAGTCCTTTTCGCGGACTTCAGCGTCCGCAGTTTGACATCGTTCAACGTTCCTGCGGGAACAGTACGACCCCGGCCTGAACGAAACCGGCAGCGCGTGGGCAGCCTATATACTTGAAGGCAGGAGACAAAGATGAGGAAGAATCGAAACCACAGCGCGAGCGCGATGGCGCTGCTGAACCGCGCACGGCAGTTCTACAAGATGGCTGAGAACAGTTTCGTGGAGAGGGCGACCCTGCGGCACGCGTTGTTCCAGAGCTACTTCCACGCCGCAGAACTGGCGCTGAAAGCCTATCTGAAAGCTCACGGCAAGGAGCGTACCGGACATCATCTGTCGCAACTGCATGAAGAGGCTCGGCAGCTCGGGTTGACTATTCCTGGCGACCCCCATGCGCTGCACAACGTGCTTGCGCTGCTGGAGAGCGGAAACCAGGACATGGCATTCCGCTATCCTGCGACTGCGACCAGGTCACGAACGGAGCCTGACCTTGACTGGGCCTGCGATGTCGTCGGGCAACTACTGGAAGTCGTTGCCCCGGTTGTGGAGGCGACAGTCGATAAGGCCAAAGTCGGCGTTCCTGTTGGGTTCAGTATCTCGATGCGAATCAACAACCCCGCGCCCCAAAAAGGGATGATCGTCGTTTCTCCGGCAGCTTCACCCTCAGCAAGTGATAGTGGTAGTTCCTAGTTGGGTTGTTCTCAGCTCGCTGAAAGCAGAGTAGGGAGCAGGTTGCCATCATGGAAAAGAAGTGCAAGTGCGGACGTGTTTGGCAGTTCAACGATCAGGAGTTTCCCGTTCGCGATCCGGGCGCAATAATCTGCAAGTGTGGGGAAACCCTTCACCGATGGAGGGGGTCGCGCACTTGGACTGCTGATCTCGTGAAGGGACTTCCAGAAGACGAAGGCCAACCAAAGCCGTGTAGATACGAATAACCACTACCTTCCCTGGCGGAAACGCGGCCTGTAACTTCATCGTCGACATTCTCTCCATTCGTCAACTGGCCCGAACGCCGCTGGTCCCGGGGACGCCCCGTTTCCGCGCCGTGGTGATGCGGGGAGTTGCATAGCTCGTTTTTTCGTCAACTGTGCGACCCGCTAGTTCGCCGGGAACTCGATGACCTTGCCGCTGCTTCGCGCCGGCTCCGGCAACCTCTCGATCGAAAGTCGCAACCGACAAGTTGGTTCCGTCGGAGGCATCGGCTCCGCCAGCGTCCTCCTCAGGTCGGCCATGATCTCGTCCGGAGAAAGATCGGGAGAGTCGTCGCGCCACCTGGGGCGAGCGAGTTTCCGCGACACGCTGTCCACCACCGTGTCCCAGTCCTGCACGAGATCGATGGCCTGCATCGAGCGCAGGAGAGCGTGCCTGCTTCGGTCTTCTTCGACAAGATGGACGAACGCGGAAAGAACGTACCACTCAGCTACCGACAGCTTGACCGTCGTCGTCTTCAAGTCCCACTCGGGCCTCACCGCCGCCTGCCTTTTCATGTTGGCCTCCTTTGCGAACTTTGCGCCGCACTCGTGGCGACCGGCTTAAAAGTTCGCCAGCAACCCATTCGATACATGTACTCGAAGCCGTCCGCCGTCTCGCGGAACTTGAGCCAGTCGTTGCCGCCGAGGCGCACGAGGCTTGGCCGTCCGTTTTGCAGCCACTCCTCGAAGCGAATCTGCGTAAGCGTTTTCTTCATTTGCTCATCTCCGTCCGGCATCTGCATCCTTGGGCGCTGGCGGAGGCGCTGGCGGATTCTCCATGTCTCTCAGCTCCCGCAACCCCACGGCGACGCGCTCGATCTTCTCTGCCACTTCGCCTAACCGCGCGAGCTCCGCGCCGATCGACTTGAGTTCTGCGCCGATTTTTGCCACCAGCTCAAGGCGGCGCACAAGCTCGTCCGTCGAGTGGCGCATCTCCTTCGCGTCTGCCGGCGAGCGACGGTAAAAGTCCGTCGACTCCGGTTCAGCGTTTTCCATCTTGTCTGCCATCACGACCTCCTCAGTCGTCGTGTGCGTGTGGCGCGTTCCCGCCGTTCCCGCGCAAGTTCGACGACACTACATTCGAACGAAGCCGCGGCGCGCCTGGTCGCCGCCGCTGACTCGGGATCCTGCGAGCCGAACAGACCATCGTCCTCGCGCTCCGCAAGGCAATCCCCATGCACGATGCCGCCGCCGACCTCGACGGCATCAAAATCGCAGGCTTCGATCAACTCGCCGCACAGCACGCATCTCTCGCGCGTCATCGTCATCGCTCCGTCTCAAGTTCCTGCACGGTCGCGTCTGCGCCGATCTCTCGCAGGTTGGCCACGATGTCCGCCGTCTGCTTCGCCAGTTTGTCGAGGTCGTTCTCGTCTTGCGCGATGATCTGCAGGTTCGCGCGGATCGCCTTGGTGAGCGCGAGCCGCTCCCGCAGTTCCTCGGTCGTTAGCTCCTTCGCCGCCGCCAACTTGGTCGGTCGGTAGAAAGACTGCTCCGGCTCCGGCTTCTCCGCTTTCGTCTCCGTCGTCGCGCCTTCCATCCTGGATCACGACTTTCCTGGCCCCACAATGTGCAGGCCGCGACTCACCGGCTCGTCGAGGTTGTCCCAGTTTTCGAACTTCGCGGCGAGACCGTCGAGCTTCTCGATCTTCTCTGCCAACCGCTTGCACTCCGCGACGTCGTTGCGTGGATCACGCATACAGCCGCGCAGAAGTCTGGCCGCCACCCACAGCTCGCCTTCAAGTGCACTTATGAAGTCCGCTACCATCGACCATTGCTCGGGGTCCCGGACGGGATCATCCAGCTTCCGCAAAGCATTCCTGCACTTCACCATCAACGCGATCGCCATATCATCGCGCGTGGTTTCCTCTCGCCTCTTTTTCTCGCGGGGAACTACTTCAGGGTGAGCTATGATCTGTGCATCCATCGGTCGCCTCCTTCCAGGCTGACTCGGTTGGGCCCTGCTCTCGCGGCGTCATCCGCGCGGCAGGGCGTTGTCGTCTTAGGCCCGTGCGCGCCGCTTGCGAATCGGCGGCTGCTCGCGCTGAAGGTTATTTTTGTTCCGGTCCAACCAGTCCAGGACGTCCTGCCGCTTGTAGACGACCGTGCGGCCGAGCTTCGTCCAGTCCGGCCCGGTACGCACCGAGCGCCAGTACTTCAGTGTCCGGACGGTGACCTTTACGCCACGAGTAGGAAGCTCCTTTACCAACTGGGCTTCGGTGAGGAAAAGCCTGTCGAGCGGGGGTGTCTCAGAGTACGAGGCGTGGGTCGCCTCGGTTTTCGCTGCCGCCGTCTGAACCATCCGATCCCTCCAGCCAAAAAAAGATTCCCCAGCCCCCTTACGAGGAACTGGTTCCCTCTTTTCCTTGGCCGTCAGAATCAGAGCTACTAGCGCGCTCTTTGGTTAACGGCAGCCATGACGCCCCACTTGGGAGGAGCGTCAACGACTTTGTGGTACGTCTCGGAATCTACTCGAAGTGTCTCGAAGTGTCAAACCAACTTTTCGGGATACACGTGGGATACATTCAAAGCGCGCAGAGCTCGAAGTTCTCGAAAACGGCAGGTTTTATTGGGTTATTTGCGATCTTCGGAGGGCCAGGCCGCAGACTCTTAATCAGTAGGTTGTAGGTTCGATTCCTACCGCGCTCACCACTCCTTCCACTCCTTACAGCGGTTTACCTGGACTTTCGCGATCACCGGCCGACAATAAAAACACACCGAAAACACAGCTGTGTCGGACACTAATCGAGACGTTAGGAAAACCATCTCAGCAATGATATGAGTTTGTACTTGATGACCTTCCTATTGAATACGAAGTTATCGTTAATTTGTTGAACACACGGATTCATTAAAAATTCGAATCGATTGGGGTTACTGGGATTTCCAACAAACTGCAGTCTAATTGAGAGCAGATGTCTTGGAGGAAACGAGGGAATACAGGAATAACAGAATTCCTGACGCAAACAGCGCGCCTCCGACCACGACAAACGACATGAAAGAGAAAGCGTTGTTCCAACAGAGGCTCAGTGCTTCAACCACCAGGCCAAGGATCAGTAGAATTCCAGAAAGTCGCAGCTTACTTAGCATCCTTCTCTCCTCTCGTCATCGCCGGATTCCAAAACTTAACTTGGCCGAGTCCGTCGACATTGTGCAAGGTGTCATGGCAGCCGCTGGTGGTGCAAGAAATCTTATTCGATTTCAAGTCGTCTATCATTACCGTGTGCGTGGGACTGTCTTCAAACGAGCGCGCCCCGGCGTGGCAGTGTAGACATTCGCGGTTGTTGTAGGGCAGGTAAAGGCGGATGGGGTTCATCGGCGTTCCAAGCCAGTAGACGTAGACGTGGTGCAGTCCTTCCATCTTGGCATGAATGGTGCCAAACATGGCGTAATCGGTATGGCAGGTGTAACAGGCTTTGTCCGCGGGGATTCGATGATTCTGGAAATGAGCGGCAGGGATATAGGACTTGTCGTCCACATACAGGCTCCGCCCGTAGGGTTCCATGATGTGGCATGAGAGGCAGAACTGCGTTTGTTCCGACCGTTCCATGTGCTCCGATGCACCAACCCCCGCCGCTACGACCGGGACAATGAAGAGCGCAAGAAACGCAATGACCTTGCCCTCACGCGAAGCTGTGATGGACGGTCGGATCACCACCACCAAGATCAGCAAGATGCTGGCACCAATCAAAAGAAACGCGAGAGTCTGAGGACCGATCATTCGATGAGTGTTCCGCTATTTTACCAAGTCAACGCGAATGGTAGTTCGTGATTGTCAGCTTTTCGGCTTTAGTCCATTTCTGCTTACCCAATCCCGAACATACGCCACTAGATCTTTGATCTCCGTGTCTTTTAGGCTCTTGCCATAGGCGGGCATTTTGTTTTTGCCGGCTGTGACAATTGTGATGAGATCCGTGTCACTCATCTTTGTCACTTCGTCGGAACCAAAATCATGTGCCCCGAGAGCCTTTAAGAGCCAAGAACATCTGAATGCGATCGTGAACAAAGCGCAGGAGATGGTGAACAATTGTCTGGGTTCCCGGCAATAGGTGAACGTTCGTTATGCGGACTTCGAGTTTAGTCGAGCTTCGATCTTTTGCAGCAATGCAGCTCCAGCTTCGCCCGCGTCGGAAGAAGAAAAATCGTTGCCTAATTCGATGGTTGGAAAGCTGGCGCACGCAGCCTTAAACGCTGTGGGAGATTCACTGACAATAGGCCCTGCCAGCAGCAGATCGAAACGAGTCACGCGCATCAGCATGCGGGCGTCTCCCACGTGGCTGCTTGTATGAACGTCATAGCCCTTGTTGCGCAGCAGTTCGCGCAGGTAGGCAAGCACGTCAGCATTCTGGTCAAGACACAGAACCGAGTGGCCGGTCGGCGCAGTTTTTTCGAGACGAACTCCAGGGCCGTAGAAAGCGGCGACCGCAGTTTCTTCCGATTCGTGCGTGTCGAATAGCTTTGTAAGATGCGACAGTTCCAGAACCTTGCGCACATGTTCCGGAACGTTGCAGAGTTTCAGGTCTCCGTGTGCCTGGCGGGTGCTGGTCAAGGTGCGAACAATTGTGCCCAGGCCGCTGCTGTCAATAAATCCCACGTCACCCAGGTGCAGCACAATGGAACGCCGGTCGCGCAACAGCCAGCTCACGTGGGAGCGCAAAGATTCGCTCTCGCCGCCGGCGACAATCCGCCCGTTGCAGCGCACGATGGTGACGCGTCCAACCTCACGAGTATCCAGCGATAGACGCAATGGGCCTCCTCGCGGCCGGAATCAAGCCCGCGAAATCGCAACATTATATGTCAAGTAGGCGCGATCAAGTAAAAATGATCTTGCACTGCGCTCTTCGATGTTCGGGAGCATTCTCTTTTAATGCCTATGTAATAGTATCCTCGTGAGCATTTAATTCTGTCGTTTGTGATCGCAGGTGAAAGGTGCTTCCGAATGCGCGATGAAAAAGCTGGCTATAACCGCTTTCTCCTGCTGGTAGCGGGTCTTGGCGGTTTGCTCTACGGAGTAGATGTGGGCATTATTGCGGGCGCGTTGCCTTATCTGGAAGCCACATCCGGTTTGAACGCGGGCCAGCTCTCCATTGTGGTCGCCGCCGTGCTCCTCGGCAGCGTGATTTCAACCTTGTTTGCCGGTGTGTTGGCAGATTGGATGGGACGCAAATTTCTGATGGCGCTCAGCGGAGCGTTGTTTGTCGTCAGCATTCCTGTTATCGCTCTGTCGCATGGCTATCAGCCACTGGTTCTAGGCCGGTTGCTGCAGGGGGTCAGCGCCGGCTTAATCGGAGTGGTGGTTCCTCTCTATCTGGCGGAGTGTTTGGCGGCGTCGGATCGCGGCAAAGGCACGGGCATTTTCCAATGGTTGTTAACGCTTGGCATTGTGACGGCTGCGGTCGTCGGAATGTTTTTTAGTTTTCGCGTCGAAGAAGTTGCGCGACTCGGCGATCCCGCCAGACTCTTCGCCTTTAAGGACACAGCATGGCGCAGCATCTTTTGGGTTTCGCTGCCGCCCGGCCTGCTGTTTGTGATCGGAAGCCTCATGGTGGCAGAGTCGCCACGGTGGCTGTTTCGCCACGGCAAGAAAGAGGCTGCCCTAGCTTCGCTGCTACGCTCCCGCACAGATGATCAGTCTGCAATCGAACTCAAGGAAATGACAGACACTGCCGCCTCGGAGCAAGCGAAAACTTCGGCTGGCGGGAGAGTCCGCGAGTCCCTGTTCCACCGCAAATACGTGATCCCCTTCGTGCTCGCCTGCGTGATTCTTGCCTGCAACCAAGCCACCGGTATCAATTCGATCATCGGATACAACACGAACATCCTGATGCAGAGCGGTCTTTCCGACGTTCAGGCGCACTGGGGCTACGTTATTTTTACGCTGGTAAATTTCCTGATGACCATTGCGGGCGTGCTGTTGGTCGATCGCAAGGGGCGCAAGTTTCTGCTCTCTCTCGGCAGCGCGGGCATTATCCTGTCGCTTGTTTGCACTGGCGCATTATTCCGCCGCACCGAAAAACTGCGGGTAGATTCCCGCACCGCGGTTCAGTCGATGGTTAGTGCAGACCAGAAAATCGCGCTACTGTATGACCAAAAAGCTGCGGACGCGTTGCTCGCCGCGAATCATGAATCAGCTCTTGCCATCGGCAACCGGCCCACGTCGCTGATTCTTATTTATTCATGCGGAGACTTCCAGGGTTCGAGTAAGGCCGTGCGGTCCGACGATATTTCCGCGAAGCCGATAGAAGTCACGCGCGAAAGCTGCCTTCCGGCCAATAAGGTCGTGGCATTTTTTTCCAACCCCTTTGGCAGCCTCGATGCTTCGCGCAGCGCCCCGCTGACCATCGACAACGCGCTCATCACGCCGGTTCCCAGTGCGGATAACGGCTGGCTGGTGGCCATCACACTCTTCATCTTTATGGCGTTCTATGCCATTGGCCCCGGCGTTTGCGTATGGTTGGCGTTGTCGGAATTAATGCCAACAAGGATTCGCTCCAACGGCATGAGCATCGCCCTGTTGATTAATCAGGCTGTATCGACGGGCATCGCCGCCGTTTTCTTGCCGACCGTCGGCAAGTATGGCTACGCTTTCATGTTCTTCGCGTTTGCCGGATGCACCATCGTTTACTTTATTACTGCCGCGTTCTTCCTTCCGGAAACGAAAGGCAAAACGCTGGAAGAAATTGAAGCGCACTTCGAAGAAGCAAAACTATGACCGCCGGGTGAAAACCCCGACGCGCTTTTCTGACTTATTGTTAATGTGCGCCTGCCGCAGCCGCGGCCGCCGTTACCGTAATCTTTACCACATCGGGCTCGCGTCCAGTAAGGTTGTTGCTGATCGCCAGATGCATTCGATTCATCGTGATCTTCAATCGCTGGTGATCCACTTCAAGCAGCAGGTAATGATAGTAGATGACGCCGCCGTGCTCGTGGCGTTCAGGCTAGATGGTAGTGTCCTAATTTGCTTTTCGTTCGTGAATTCAGATGTAAGCGGGGTATAAGGGTAACGGGCCGCATCCGTGTAGAAGCACGAACGCGACCCTGACCAAAATCACCTGTATCAGAGGCGACATGGCTGCTCATAAAGTTACCCGCTCCCGCCGAATAAGGAAAGTTCTCAGGTTCCCCCAGATCAAAGGCAAGATCATTGCCGACGTGGAACTGTCCCTCTCCTCGGATTATCGCGCAGTAGACATCCGTTTCGAGGATAAGACCTCGCTCACCCTATCCATTGAGCCATGCTTCCAAGTCACCCCTACATTGGCTGACTGGAAAACCGGAGATTACAGACTGCTGAAACATTGGCGATCCGTTCACAGCAGATAGTCTCGGACATGACGGAATAAACCCGTAGCAATAGCAGGTTTGTTATTGATTGATTGCATGACTGACTGTGCTCCGTATCCACTCCGAAACGTTTTGCTTACTGGTTTTCGCCGCTGCCTCGATTGCCTTTGTGTCCTGTGCTGTAAACCGAACCTGGATTACGCGGCCCATCGCTTCCCCCTTGGGAAGCTTGGGCCGTCCCATCTTAGTTTTCTTCTGGCTCAAGGCTTCTAAACTCCTGTATCAGCGCCGCTCGTACTGCCGCTGCCGCTGATGTGATAGGCGCAATGTGCAGTACCGCAACGCTCGATTCTCTGGCCCGTTCTCCATCGTGCGCCCACGCATAAGCTCGATGCGCTCTGGGATGGCCGATTAGCTCGAATACTTCTACAACGCCTTCCCATACCGTCTTTCCCTGAAATACTTCCTTCACTGGCACGCTTTCAACGTGCCTCGAATCCACGCCATGCAGATTCTTGATGATCTCGCGCAATTCCTCGATATAGCTCAAGACACGGCCTCTACTAGATCGCCTACGCTCCAGAAATCCCGCTCTATTCCCGCTGCCATCGCCGGAGTGCAGCGCAGCGTATTGTGTCGGCGCACAAAATTGTAGTAAGCGAAGTGCAGCGCCACGGCGGCTTGGAAGTTCTCCAGTTTCTTGCTGAATGCCAGCGTGAGGCGATTTAGGCGCTTGACGTGTAATCGGGTGGTAGCATTCAGCCGTTCGACATGGCTTGTTGAGACCCGTCCCATCTCTGGATTGCCAGTAATCGGTCTGCGGTATGCCGAAGCGAACGAGGGAGCACTGTACTTGCGCTCAGGGTGCTCTGCGGCGTCATGGACGTACACCTTGACGCATTGACCGTAGTCCACATCGGCACCAAAAGCCAGCTCCATAGCGCCGATGTAGGAGTGCATCGCATCCGTAGATACCTGCACCCGATGACGCATCCGGCCAGCAATATCCATTGCGAATTCAGTCGTTAGTTCGTGCGTTCGCTTCCCGCACTTAAATGACGGTACCAGCTTCGTTTCGGAGTCGATGGCACAGAACGTCCAGACATCGCCATACTCAGGATTATCATCTACGGAGCAATGCCGCTCTTTCTTGCCAATGAATCCCCACACTTCGTCCAGTTGCAGGTAATTGCAGTCCAAGTCCTGCATCTTGGAATCGAGCAGCATCGCACAGCCTTTGCCCACGCGGACGCCTAGCCGCATGATCGTATCGCGGTGAACGCCTGTAATCCGTTCAATCGAGCGAATGCTGGAGCCTTCCGCCAAGGCTGCGATTATTGCGGTTTGCTTTTCGGCGCTGAGTACGTTTGCCATGAGGTTAACTGTACTACATAAAGTATAAGGTGTCAACAACTTTTTGTAGTACAATTGGTAGCCATGAGATGGCTGATACTCGCAGTAATCATCTTTCCCCAGCAGCCAGCGAAAGCGCCAGAAAGCCAAGGGGCTTCCGAAGCCAACCACGCTAAGAGCGCATCCCACGCCGCAAATACTGACAGCAATCAAGCTACACCCGCACAGCCCGCGCCAGCCGCCGCGCCAGCATCCATTGCGACGGTAAGCCAAGGAAATGCCGCAGCAGCTAAAGACCATACAGGAACAGGCAGCCAGCAAACATCCGATGAAGACCGCGCTACTCAGAGGAAATTGACGTGGTTTACAGGGATACTGGCCGCTGTTGGAGTTTTGCAATTGTTCGTCATGTTCCTCACTTGGCTGGTTTATCGCCGCCAAGCGCGAGAGATGCGGCGACAACGGCACGAGATGAGGCAGACGCGGCACATTATATGGCGTCAGTGGAAGGCTATGGGTATACAGGCCACACACATGGAAGGCCAGCTCAGCGAGATGGCCAAAACCGCTGCTCTTGCGGAAAAGACGTTGGTATTGCAGTTCCGGCCACACCTGAAAATCCGAGGTATAGGGCTGATCGTGGGAAGCCACATACCGATAGCTGGCAGCCTTGAGGAGCTTTCCGAAAGTGATTGGAAGATCGAACTGATGGTCGCCAATCCCGGCGGGACGACAACTCACGTTGTAGCGAGTAATGTAACCGTGTTCGTGCAGCAGGGTTTTTGGCCGCCGTTCCCGCCGTACTCGCCTGAACGCGCCTCGCTCGGTCAGGTCTCTATCGCCCCTGGAGAACATCGGGCACTGAGAGTAGTTCTCAGCCAAAGGGATGCGGCGAGGTTTACACTTCTCAAACTTCAGGTAGAACGAGGATCTGGAGCAGCCGCCGGAAATGTTTATTGTGTCGGCTTCATTGATTATAGAGACGATGTTGGCGTTGTTAGGAGGACTGCATTCTTTCGGAATTGCCACATTCAGAGCGAAAGCTTCGTTAAAGTTAACATCGAAGCCACCAGAGAATACGAATATGAGGACTAACCAGATTTGAGCCCTGCCCCGCACTGATGCTTGCGCCAAGCAAACCTCTGCGATACCCTTGGAATTACTGAATCCGCAAAGGTTTGCGAAATAGAGTCGGCCTGATACCCGACTCTATTTCCATTTGATGCAGCATACCATCACGTTCCCCGGCCTCTGAGTGTTCAAATTAGGACACTTCCGGCTAGATTCTCAGCGGCCATCGGTGACCTGAGGTATTCCCAACTGTTCTCCATTCGCTTTCGTGCCTCGCAACGGCGCGGCTTTTATCACCTTGTAATCCTTATATTCGATGGAGAGCGTGGCAACTCCGCCCAGCCGTATCACACTTTGAGTGTGATTCTCGGCGGGTAGCCAGAAGTCATTCACTTTCACATAGCTGTGCTCAATGTCGGTCTTCTTGATCCATACTGATGGATTTTTGCCGGGCTCTCCTTTGATTCGAACGACCGCAAAATCCTTTGCATCAACCCAAATCTTCCCGCGATAAAGAAACTTGTTCTTCGTTTTGGGGATCAGGTTCAGTACGTATTGTCCTCCGCCCGGAGTATCCTCGTAACCACTCCACGTGAAGTCGTAGTTGTCTGTGCTCAGTGCGGTGCGCCGGCGATTCTCGTCGTTGGCCGCTTCCTGCTCGCCCTCCAGCAATTTATTAAAAATGTGGTCGATGATGAACTTCGATCCGCTCGATGACACGATGCTGAACTGCTTGGAATTCGGAGCGTGGTAGGTCATATGCACCACCATCTCCGCATCGCGATTGCTCGGGAAACCACGATATTCCATGCGGTAGACGCGCGTCGCCTGATATTGATTGAGCGCCGCTGCTCGCTCCGCATTGTTTTCCTGAAGCTTCCTGACTACCTGCTCCAGGGGTAAAGGCGCGCTGGCAACCGTGGCCGAAGCGTGAACTCCTGGAGTCGTGGATTGGCACGTCGCAGAAAAACTCCAGGCCGCCAGCAACAGCCCGCACAAGTTGCGGCCTAGGGATCGTTCCGACATGCACTACCTCAGATGCTGAAGCGGTAAGATCAGTTTACCCGAGATGAAGAATCACGACACTACACCTGAAAGTTCTTGTTACGCCTACCTGAAACACTCATGCCGTTGACCCGCATTCGCTGTCTTTGGCCTTCATCTCGCCGAGCGCCTGTGGGAGGAGCGTCAAAACGCACGGTATAATCAGATTTCTCTTATGCGCTTTTTGCATTCCTTATTGCTGGGATTGCTGCTGACTTCACTGCTGCTGGCGCAGTCTCCTCGTTCTGGATCTTCAGCGACTTCGGCGATGCAAAAAGGGCAGCAACCCGTCCCGGCCGCGCCCGTCCCGGAGTTTGAAGACGTCGCCGCGCGGGTGGGGCTTACGGTCTCGCACATCTCTTCGCCGGACAAGAAATATATCGTCGAATCGATGAGTGGCGGGGTGGGACTCATTGACTGTGATAACGATGGCAAACTCGATATCGTCACCATCAACGGGTCCACGGTACAACGCTACCGGCAGGGCGGTGACTTGCTCATCACGCTCTATCATCAGGAAACCGATCCGAAGACTGGCGAGCTCAAATTCACCGACATCACAAAGTCCGCAGGCCTCACGCGCAAGGGATGGGGTATGGGCGTGGCCGTCGCCGATTACGACAACGACGGCCTGCAGGATATTTACGTGACCGGCTTTGGCGGCAATGCGCTCTATCACAACCTGGGGAATTGCAAGTTTGAAGACGTAACGGAGAAGGCGGGAGTGGGCGCCGGAGGTTTCAGTACCGGCGCGGCTTGGGCCGATTACGATCGCGACGGTCGTGTCGATCTTTTCGTTTCGCGTTACGTCCACATCGACATCGACAACCTTCCGGAGTTGGGTAGCGATCCCAGATTTTGCCGCTTCAAAGGAGTGCTTGTGCAGTGTGGGCCGTGGGGCATGCCCGGCGAATCGGATTTGTTGTTTCACAACAAGGGTGACGGTACCTTCGAAGAAGTTTCGAAGAAGGCCGGCGTCGATGACGCTCACCACTATTACGGTTTAGGCGCGACCTGGGGCGACTATGACAATGATGGGTGGCCCGATCTCTATGTTGCGAATGACGCTGGGCCAAATTTCCTGTATCGCAACAAACATGACGGAACTTTTGAAGAGGTCGGACTACTCGATGGAGTCGCGCTAAGCGGCGATGGCATGGAGCAAGGTTCGATGGGAGTCGATTGGGGAGACTACCTTCACGAAGGTCGCCTGTCGGTGATTGTTACCAATTTTGTCGAACAAGGTTCCACCTTGTATCACAACCTAGGCAAGGATAATTTTGCCGATGTCAGCGTCCGCGCCAAGTTGATGAAGCCCACTTATCCTTTGGTAAGTTGGG
>JBAPOI010000823.1:0-3251 GCA_049279555.1 Candidatus Sulfotelmatobacter sp. | reverse complement strand
GTTTGTGGCTATTCACAAACCAATGGGAGCTAAGCCATGCCTAACCTATCGCGTCGCCACCTTGTGACCACCGCCGCCGCGTTGCCGGCGCTTGCCGTGCCCGCTGCCGCAGCCACACTCGCTCAAGAGCCCGATCCGATCTTTGCTGCGATCGAAAAGCATCGGCGCGCATGCGCCGAGACAACCGCGGCGTTCGCTCGCGAAACGGGACAGGAGCATGAGCTGATCAGCATCACCGACAAACAGGACGACATCGCAATCGACCTGCTGCACATTCAGCCGACCACGGTTGCCGGCGCCGCGGCGGTCCTAAGTTATTTTGTCAAAGTCGAGGCTACGGGCGAGCAAGTCTTTCCCGAAAATCTCGACGATGACGGGAACAAGGTCGATGCTGCCGATATCAGTGGTTACGAATCGCCTCCCGCTTTCGGGTATCTGCTCGCCCGCAATGTCGCTCGCGCGCTCGCGCAGATGGCGGTCTAACCATCGTCGCCGCTAAGAAGGCAATCTGACTATCGCGGCGCGGGGCCGGCCGAATGCTCGCCCCGCTTGTCGACCTAAATGCGTAGGCATAGTGTCGTTGCGGGCGGTTCGCTCATTTCCGCCCCGTAGCATCCTTCGGCCCCGAGCACCCCAAGGCTTCGGGGCCTCTTTTTTGTTTGGCCGAATGCTCGCCCCGCGCCTTATGAGCGTGGACTCACTGGCTGCTGGCAGAGACATAATTCTTGATGGCGAGCGTGCACTGCTCAACTGTTCGCCTCGATCCAATCCAGGTAGGCTGGCCAGAGACTAGGACGTAGATGTCGAACAACATTGGCGTCTTGCTATTTTCGGCGAATACCGGAACGAGCCGCGTGTCACTTTCGGTTAGGCGCAAAGCCCAAAGACCGTCATCTCGTTCGATCCACTCTCCTATGTTGATGGATCTGCCGGCGCCGTCCTCCACCTCGACGAAGCGCCCCGCTTCATGTCCTGGAGGGCCATCAAATAGGATATCCGTGTATTTGGTCATATTATCTCACCGATCGCGCGAGGGGCTCACTTGCCCCCGCGCTACAACTCAGTAGCTTTCAACCATGATGTGGTGAAGACGCCCATCCTCGTCAGTCGTCGACCAGCGGTCATCCTCTTCTTGAAACTGCCATCCCCCATTCCTGGTAATCTTGCCGGCCGCTAATATAGCTGTGTCGCACTCATCATGGCCGGAGAGGGCCGCTCTCTCTGATAATTGGCCCTCCTTGTAGGTGTGTCGAACAACGCGGTACATGGCGCGGGATGTTGAAAAGCCTGCCCACTGCACGCCTGTCATCATGCCGTAGATTTTTTCCCAGACATCGTTCATCACCACCGCGACGTATGTTTCGGGAAGGTCGATAATTTCCTCGGCGATCTGTTTGATAGTGAGCTTTCCCTCTTTATATTTCGGCAGCAACATTTGCCTCACTTCCCAAGGAAACAGGATCGCAAGAGCGTGAATCATCGCGCCGCGGTCGGAGTTCGCGTGGTGCATGTCCTCTCCGAAGGGATCCTGCAACTCAGGCAGGACAACTATCTTTTGGATCAGGTCCAAGATCGCGGGACGCGTGTTCACTAGCGCCCAATCAGCATCAAGAAGATGCAGCAGCTCTTTACACTGGACGAGACGCTTCTCAGCGTTGCTTAAACCAGCAGCGGTATAGATGTCGGCAAAGCGTTTCGTCTTTCCATCATCCCAGGGGGATTCCCAGTTCAGAAACTGTCCCTTGACGACGCTGGTGTTCATGGGAGCGCTAAAGAACCAGACATCATCGCGGACACCCCAGGCCTTTAGGACCTCGAGGACCTCCTCAGTCTGCACTGGCACGCTTTGGCGTGTCGAAAACGTGCGGATAAGCTGGTTCAGCAACACGGGGCGCTTCCTACAATTAAAAAAGCCCGGGGTTGAACCCGGGCTTCTCAGCATTCGTTGATTCGCTAGGTCGCTATGACATATTTGCGACCAAAGCGCGCACGTCAATAGGCGCTAGGTCGCTGCGCACCGGCGCGCGCGTGCCCGCGTCCACCTTTCGGCCGTCGACGGCGTTGCAGACCTGTTTGGCGAACTCTTCGGGTGCGATGACCGAGCTATCGCCACGGCAAAACTTGATGTTGTGCAGCGTCATGCCCGGGCGGGATGCAAGAAGGTGTTGCACCAGTTCCTTCTGATCGGTTGGCATGGTGGAAGCCTCTCTCCAGAGTGGTCGCTCAATTCAGAGCGATTCCTTTGCTTTTCTTACCATCTAAGACGTGAATGCGCGATTTACAGGCGTCCCCAAACCTTAAATATAGGTTAATCGGGTCCTGAAAGCCTCCAAACCGCCCATAAACGGCTTATTTTGGCTACTGTCGCAGCAGCTATGACGGCTTGTCAACCCGCCCGCATTCCCCCCGGTTCCCAAGATCCAGCGCCTCAAATGGACCATCCGGTCTCGATGAACCGCAGTGCGGCAGCGTGTTCGGTGGGAAGTAGCCGACGTCGAACATCGCTATTTAGGCCGGCACGAGACGCCCTCCATACCCAACACCATGCGCAGCGGCACCACGACATCCATAATGTCTCCCCCGCGCGCAGCTTCATCGAGCATTACCGCGACATGGCCCCACGTCGTTTTCAATTGAAACGGTTCCGGCAACCGCAACAGCATCTTGCGCACATCGCCCAGCGTCTTGAGCGTGATAATCGGCTTGCCGTTTTCATCGAGGATTTGAAGCGGCTGTGGTAACGGCCGCGACCAATCGGGACGCTTACGCGCGGGCTTATTCTTTCCGGCTCGGTTTAGGCGCATTTTTCGGAGTCCGCGTCGCCAGACAGCCTATGACCACAAACGCGAGCAAGACGGCAACAAAGATTCCCAGCTGCAGGGTGTCCATCATGCTCGTTCTCCTTTTGCCGCTCAGTCGTCGCGGCTAGCTGTGTTAGCCGGCCTCGGGATGTCCTTTAATATCTGCCGCGGCACGCTTGGCAGCTTGGCAATGTTGACGGCGATCAGGAATGCCTCGTCCCGTGATAGCCGCTTCATCGACATCTGCCGCTGCGGCTCAGCCTCGAAATAGAGATAGGCGATCTGCTGGCCATTGGCGTCCTTCACGATGAAGGATTCCTGACGTTCCTCGATCGACCAGGGTGAGGGGAAGCGGCGAGGCATCGGAACGGCTATGGTTTCCGGCGCCCTATCTCTATGACTTCGGAAACAAAAGTATCCTTTGGCGTCCATCCGTGCACGGTGCGGCAA
>JBAPOI010000822.1:0-2802 GCA_049279555.1 Candidatus Sulfotelmatobacter sp. | reverse complement strand
CGAATGGCGCCGACGGCTGTCGCCGACGATGCGGCAGACCCACGCGGCGGGCGACAAGCTGTTCGTGGACTGGGCCGGCGGCACGGCGCCGATCATCGATGCGATGACGGGCGAGGTGCACGAGGCGCATCTGTTCGTCGCGGTGCTGGGCGCATCAAGCTACACTTACGCAGAGGCGCGCCGGAGCGAGACGCTGCCCGACTGGATCGGGGCGCACGTCAACACGTTCGATTTCCTCGGCGGCGTGCCGCAGGCCGCCGTACCGGACAATCTCAAAGCCGGCATCACCAAGCCATCGCGCTACGAGCCGGGCGTCAACCGCACCTACCAGGATCTCGCGGATCACTACGGCTTCGTGGTGCTGCCGGCGCGGGTTCGCCGCCCGCGCGACAAGGCCAAAGTTGAGAACGCCGTCGGCATCGTCTCGCGCTTCATGCTCGGCAAGCTGCGCAACCGGCGTTTCTTCTCCCTCGCCGAGGTGAACGAGGCGGTGCGCGACTGCGTCGCGCAAATCAATGCGAAGGTGATGAAGCCGCTGCAGCAGAGCCGCAACGATCTGTTCGCCAGCCTCGACCGGCCGGCGCTGAAAGAGCTGCCGGGCGAGCGCTATCACTATGCCGAGTGGAAGCGCTGCACGGTGGCGCCCGACTATCACGTCGAGGTCGACGGCCATTTCTACTCGGTGCCGTTCGCGCTGCTGCGGGAGACCGTGGAGGCGCGCTTCACCGAGGGCACCGTCGAGGTGTTCCACAAGGGCCAGCGGATCGCGAGCCATGCGCGCTCGCGCCTCGTACACAAGCACACGACCATCCCCGAGCACATGCCGTCGAGCCACCGGCGTTACGCCGAATGGTCGCCGGCGCGGATGATGGGCGAAGCCGAGAAGATTGGTCCCGCGACGGCCGCGCTGTTCGCCGCGATCATGAAGGCGAAGCCGCATCCCGAGCAGGGCTTCCGCTCATGCCTCGGCATCCTCGGCCTGGTGAAGAGCTACGGACCGCCGCGCGTCGAGGCTGCGGCCAGGCGCGGCAACGATATCGGCGCGACCACCTACGGCTCGATCAAGTCGATCCTGCAGAACGGGCTCGATCGCGCCTTCGCGGAACCCAACGTGCCGGACGCGTCCCCGATCCGGCACGCCAATATCCGCGGGCGTGGCTACTACCACTAAGCTCAGTGTCGGTTCCGAGAAAGTATTAAGAGTCCCATATGCGAGCCAGCGGATAAACCCAGAATCTGGGTGACGAGGGAGGTGAGCATATGGGCCGGCGAAAACCATACGGGTCGATTCCACGAGTCCACGGCTTGCTGCCTTGGTTTATTCGGCGGGCATCCAGGATCGTGGTGGTTGATTATTATCGTTCAGCGACGCCGATCGGCATGGTTCCGATGTTGCAAACGATGTGCGCCGACAGCGGCGATGCCGGACCCATCATGAGAGAATTGGCTAAAGCACCTTTGCTGCAGCTTAATAACAAAAGTATCCGTCGCGGCAACGCAGCCAAAGGTTTTGAGGCTTTGCCCATGCGATGGATCGTGGAGCGCACTATCACATGGTTTAACCGTTGCCGTCGATCGACCGAAACTTGGAATAATATAAACTATAACGCCTTGGCTCTTCTCAAACTCGCGTCCATCCGATTAATGCCGAGAAACATTTTTCAATACCAGAATAACTTTCCGGGCGGACTCGGAACCCGATCCCGGATAATCGCGTGCCCCGAAAAGCCCGCAAGCGGCAGCGCGCGAAACTTAAAACCGCGGGTGAACAAGACAACGTCAGGAAACCCACATGCTGCCCCATCCCACCCACGACCGGCTGATAGCCCTCGGCCTCGCCGGCATGGCCAAAGCCTTCGAGGAGCAGCGCCAGCAGAGCGCCGTCATGGCGCTCACCTTCGAGGAGCGGCTCGGCCTCTTGGTCGATCGCGAGGCCGTCGAGCGCCAAACCAAGCGCCTCGTCACCCGGCTCAAATTTGCCAATCTCAGGCAGAACGCCGCCGTCGAGGATCTCAACACCAAGGCGGCCCGCGGCCTTGACAAGGCGCTGTTCGCCAAGCTCGCCACCGGCGACTGGATCGCCCGAAGGCAGGACCTGCTCATCACCGGGAAAACCGGCACCGGCAAGAGCTGGCTCGCCTGTGCGCTCGGACACAAGGCCTGCCGGGATGATCGCTCCGTGCTGTACTATCGCGTCCCGCGCCTGCTGGACGCCCTGGCACTGGCCCGCGGCGACGGCCGCTATGCGCGCCTCCTCAAGAGCCTCGCCCGTGTCGAGCTGCTCATCCTCGACGACTGGGGACTGGCACCGCTAACCTCCCAGCAGGGCCGCGACCTGCTCGAAATCGTCGACGACCGCCACGGCCGCGCCTCCATCATCGTGACCAGCCAGCTCCCCGTCGATCACTGGCATGAGGTCATCGCCGATCCCACAATCGCCGACGCCGTTCTCGACCGCCTCGTTCACACCGCGCACCGCCTCACCCTCGACGGCGACACCCTGCGCAAGCCAGCGCAGAAGGCCGACAGCCGCGGCAAGCTTGACACAAACACCGCCGCGTGACCCCTTCAACCCGTCGACGGGAACGCTGTCCGCAATGATCGGAATCACTGTCCGCAATCAATCGGAATCACTGTCCGCTTTCGATCGGAATGACTGTCCGCTTTCGTCGGAATCCGCATCAGATTGGCGGGATTGCCGAGGGCGTCTACGAGAGCGTGGATTCTCGTGGTCAGTCCGCCGCGCGATCGGCCGATGGCCTGGGGGCCGTTGTCCTTGCGGGCGCCGGCGCTGTGTTGATG
>JBAPOI010000821.1:0-5924 GCA_049279555.1 Candidatus Sulfotelmatobacter sp. | reverse complement strand
GTGCGGCGACGTCAGAGATTGAAGCATGCTGCTTCCTCCCTGCAAATTCTCGGTCTACGTAAACAATTGTGCTCGTCAGCTCCAACTCCGCGCTGTTAAGGTTCCCGAAAACTGTAAACAACCAGTCAATATCCTTACTGTGATTCGTGAGGAGGTGCTCGGCGTTCAGCTTTGCTGACTCCGATCGGGATCCGGATCGGATACGGTATCCATAGCCTCCGGCGAATTCGACGGGTGTTACGTCAACAATTTTCAGCATTTCCGCGGAGCTCAAGTCCGCAAGGACCTCAGAGTCAAAGGGGCCGTAAGAATACATGGAGAAGCTGTAACCGAGAGGAACGCCCCGGACGACCTGCAGGAAGTACATATACTTCATCAGGGCAGTTCGTCCGATGTGACCAGCAGGAGCATGCTCAGCTAGTACCGGAAGCAAACCCAAACGTGCCTTGTTGATTTCGTTCATGTTCCAACACTCCTCTTACGATGTCGTTAGCCTTTTCTGCTAATTCGGGCCGCACGTACAAGAGAACCTGGTTGTTTGCCTTCATATTAAGCACCACGTGCGAGTACTTGGACAGTGGCAGAACCGTGCCGGGATCAACGTCGCTAACGACCGGTATGTCAGGCCTTCCGGTTTTGTACCAGCTTTTTGCAGACTCCTCTTCCGCAACCACCAGATCGCCGAGTTCTTTCTTGATGTTTTCGACAAGGCAAAGGTCTGCTTCACTTGAGATCTCCGGGCTGCCATAAGCAAGACGGTAGTGATCTCTGCACGCTAAACGAGTCGCGTGCTCACCGCCATGCCCGTTGGACAGGAAGCCGAGAACCTTCCAATCATCCCAAGCGAGAAATTCTTTCAGATGCTCTCCTGATGGGCTGGGAAACTGCCGATTTGGTAGCAATTCCTCAAGAGCACCCCTCAAATGCACGTCGTACGCAACTCGCGTTTTGTGGAAGTATACCTGAGTAAACATGAAATACCTCGCCAAAACTAGCCCCTCAGCCGCATGCCACCCGCCTTCGGAAATTCCTAGGCGCGGCCCACGCCCACGCGTGCCCGGAATCGCCCTGACGGTATTCACTACGCGATTTAAATCGTACCTCCCATATTGGACTCCTGCGTGGAAAGAGTCACGAAGGAGGTAATCCATCCGATCAGCATCCATCTGCCCATCGATCAAATCACGCCAGAAAAGCCTCTGCTTTGCGCTAGTGCTTCCGTCGAGCAACGCTGCGATATCCTCAGCGGTAAAACCGTAATTCGTGACATTGAGCGGATGGTTTTCGATCGCATCTCGCAACTCTGTCCTGACGATCTCGGCTGAGTAGTTCTCATGCTTGTATCTCACTCCATCTTCCTGTTTCGGGAAGAGTGTCTCTGATGCATGCGAAAATGGCGCATGCCCTACATCGTGCAATAGGGCGGCTAGGCGTACTAGTTGTAGGTCTCGGTTTAGGCCCTCCTCTTTGTAGCCAAGTTCGTTCTGCAACACGTCCGAGGATGCGGACCTGATGGCCGAATAAAGAAGTGACGCAGTGTGCATCACGCCTAGCGAATGCTCGAACCTCGTGTGCATCGCGCCGGGATAGACTTGGTCTGTCCATGCTAGTTGGCGTATCCGGCGTAACCGCTGAAATGCAGGCTGAGAAATGATCTCCTTTTCCAAGGAGTTCAGAGTGATGAAGCCGTGGATGGGGCAGCGTATCTCGTACTGTCGATGTAAATTCGTCACTAAAGCGTCGTCGTGCCCAACTGTAAGCAAACAGATGCGAAAAGTCCATCGAAACCTCACCGACACATCGAGATGAATGCCAATCTAACATTTAAGCGAATAAAAAGCGAATATTATTAAATTGGACTAAAGGAATTCAAAACGGGAAAACCATAGGCTGTGTGGACTTGGTCTCAGTCACTTCCCGATAACAATCTCAAAGTACATCAGCTCAGTACCCTTGGTGTCGTTGACGCCTTCTACGTAGATGTGGGCGCCGACGAGGGGTGTGTCGATGCCTTCCACGTCGAAGAAGAAAAATCCCGACTGCGTAGTGTGGGGCTCGACGGCTTTGGCGGCAAACTGCGAAGACTCGATCTCGTCGCGTTCTTTCTGGGTAATGGTGCCCTTCACTTTTTTCTGCGGGATGGGAAAGGGCAACGGAGCGTTAGTGTTGGTGCGGGGATTGGTGATGCGGCGGTAGATATCGTCTGGCGCGGCCGGGGTGAGCTTATCGCGGTTGGCGGTGGTGAGCGTGACCTGCATGTTGGCGATCGAGATGGGCTGCGAGCCGTCGTTGGTGACGATGAAGAAGATGGGAAGGAACCCGTGCTCGTCAAACTTCACGGAAAATATTTTCGCTTTGCCGGGAGTGTCGTAGGGGTCGGCGGCGATGGCAACTTTTTCGTCGGTGTGATCGTCATGCGCGGAATAGGTCTTCGCGGGCTGCGCTTGCGGCTTGACGAAGTCTTTAGCCGTCAGAGATAGCGAAGTCAAAATCACTGCGGCAAAAACACCAGCGCGCTTCGCTCTTCGAGCCAACTTCATGTTCCGATTATAGTGGTTCCTCGATTGGCTTTTTGAGTTCTTTGTGGACCGCCTCTTTACCTACTAAACGCACGGTTGCGACCCACCAGGGGCGATCATCGTCCAGTCGGAACTTTGTTTAGAATGGCTGCACTTGATCTTGTCTATTTACAGCTTCCTCTACAGCGTGGCCCTGGCCGCCGGGATGGTGGTGTCCCTGCCTTACTGGCTATTTCAGATGGCGCGCCACGGTAAATACCGCAAGGGGCTTGGCGAAAGGCTGGGGCGAGTGCCCTCGCGGCTAGGTTTGCCCGGGGAGGAGGAGTCGACTATCTGGATTCACGCTGTTTCTGTAGGTGAGGTGTTGGCGGTCGCGGGTTTGTTGGAGGAACTTCAGCGACGCTTACCGCGGCATAAAATCTTTATTTCAACCACCACAGATACCGGTCAATCGCTCGCGCGGAAGCGATTCGGCGACGATCGCATCTTTTATTTTCCCATGGACTTCGCATTTGCGATTCGCCCTTACTTGCGAGCGCTGCATCCGCAACTTGTGGTAATCGCGGAGACCGAGTTTTGGCCAAACTTTATTCGACTAACCCGCGCGAGCGGAGCACGAATTGCGGTGGTGAATGCACGCATCTCGAACCGATCATGGCCGAACTACCAGCGCTTTCGCGGTTTGCTGCGAAGAGTGCTGGTGAACGTGGATGTCTTCCTCGCACAGACGGAGGAAGATGCAATGCGGTTGCAGGACATCGGCGCAGCCACGGATCGCGTGCGTGCCACAGGAAATTTGAAATTCGACATTCCGTTGCCAAATGCGCCTGCGATTGTTGAAGACTTGCGCAAGTCGATGGCGGCGAGCGGCGCTGGGCCCGTACTGGTGTGCGGCAGCACGGTGGACGGAGAAGAATCGCTTTTGTTGAAAGCATTCGAGAACCTACTGGTGCAGCATCCGCGGTCGGTGATGATTCTTGCGCCGCGGCATCCGGAGCGGTTTCCGGCCGTGACGGAGTTGCTGGAACAAATGTCGATCGGCTTCCGCAGGCGGTCGTCGTGGAATGGCGACGCTTTACAAGGAAAGATTCTTCTGCTCGATACGATTGGAGAACTAGCAGCCATGTATGCTCTCGCCGATATCGCATTCGTGGGGGGCAGCCTGGTGCCGCGCGGTGGACACAATATTATCGAGCCGGCACAGCATGGAGTAGCGATAGTCGTTGGGAATCACACGGAAAACTTTCGCGACATTGTGAGCTTGTTTGAAAGCCGGAATGCGGTGCGGATAGTAGGGCCCGCCGAGTTGCCGATGGTGTTTCTGGAGTTGCTGGCGAACGATGAAGAACGACGAAGCTTAGGCAAACGCGCCGCTGAAACCGCGCGGGCGCAGATTGGCGCAACCGCGCGGACCGCGACTGCACTGCAGGAGTTGCTGGCACGGCGATGAATTTGAACCCCTTATCGGCGATTTATAGAGGTGTAGTGGGTGCGCGTAATACGTTCTACGATCATCACGTATTGCGCGCCCGCTCGCTCCAGGAACCGGTGATCAGCGTTGGAAACCTTTCAACCGGGGGCTCTGGAAAAACTCCGTTCGTGATTCTGTTGGGAGAATTGCTAAAAGCGCGCGGGATTCGCTTCGACGTGCTTTCACGCGGCTATGGGCGCAAAACTCTCGGCACACTATTAGTCGAGCCCGGAGGGCTGTCGCGCGATTTTGGCGATGAGCCTTTGCTGATTGCGAGACGGCTGAACGTGCCGGTCGTGGTTGGAGAAAGTCGCTATGAGGCGGGGCGATTCGCAGAGACGAAAGTCGGTCCGCAGATTCACTTGCTCGATGATGGATTTCAACATCGCAGCCTCGCTCGTGATTTCGATATTGTGCTGGTGACGCCAGATGATGCGCGCGATCGACTGCTCCCTTCAGGGAGGCTGCGCGAGCCGCTGCGCTCCTTGCAGCGAGCCAATGCCGTGGTGCTTACCAGCGGGGCCTCGCCTGACGCCTTTCCACTCGCCGGAAAACTCGTATGGCGTTTGCGCCGCGGGATTGTGTCGCCAGTGGGTGACTCGAATATTTCAGCTCGGCCGGTTGTATTCTGCGGCATCGCGCGACCTCAGAATTTTCTGCTGCAGCTGCGCGCAGCGAGAATCGATCCAGCGGCCCATGCATTTTTTCGCGACCACCACGCTTATACGGAAAAGGATATTCGCGATTTGCTAGAACTGCGGCAGCGCAGTGAGGCTGGCGGATTTATCACCACCGAAAAAGATGCAGTGAACCTGGGCCGTTATCTTACCGCGCTCGCGCCTCTCACCGTGATTCCTGTGAAGATGGAACTGGACGACGCTGCTAACGCAGTCGATACCATGCTGCGCATGATCGAGGAGCGGCGCAGAGTTCGTGAGAGAATGCCGCAGAGAGCCATGGGCCAGTAAATCTGATGACCAGGCATTTGAAAGACAAAAACACAGAACGGCTGCGGAAGATCGTCAACGCCTTCCCCAAGGTCACCATCACGGTGCTGGGGGATCTCGTGGCGGACGAATTTGTGTACGGAGAAATCTCGCGGGTGTCACGCGAGGCGCCGGTACTGATCCTGAAACATCGCGAACGCACTGTGGTGCCAGGTGGAGGCGCGAATGCCGTCAACAATCTGGCCGATCTGGGTGTGAACGTACTGCCGGTGGGCGCTATTGGCGATGACGAACCGGGACGAATGCTGGTGAAGTTTTTTCGTCACAAGCGAATTCCGGTTAGTGGTGTGCTGAAGGACAAGACCTACACCACGGTCACCAAAACGCGCATTCTCGCGGGCATGACGCACAATTCACGGCAGCAGGTGGTGCGCGTCGACCGGGAGCCGGAGAATCCTCCGAATCGCCACCTGACTCGTGAATTATTTCTGGCGGCGCGAGAGTATCTGCGTGCCTCGGATGCGCTGCTGGTTTCAGATTACGGCTATGGGTCGGCGACTCCGGCAATCGTGAATGCATTGCGGCAAGCGGGACGGAGAAAGGTTGTGCTTGTGCCATTAATTCTCGATTCGCGGTACCGGTTGCTGGAGTATTCCGGAGCGACGGCGGCTACTCCGAATGAGCCCGAAGTCGAGGCGGCTTTGGGATTTCGCGTAGGCGAGGATTGGCAGAAGTTGGCGCAGGCAGGCGAACAAATAATCGAGAAGATGAAGCTGCAATCGCTCCTGATTACGCGCGGTCGCGATGGCATGGTGGCGTTCGAGCAAGGCCGGCAGCCGGTGGATATCCCCATTTTCGGCTCCGACCAGGTCACCGATGTTACTGGTGCGGGCGATACTGTAATTGCCGCGTTCAGTGCGGCATTGGCTGCAGGCGCCACTACCGAAGAGGCGGCGCATCTGGCGAATTATGCGGGCGGAATTGTGG
>JBAPOI010000820.1:0-2790 GCA_049279555.1 Candidatus Sulfotelmatobacter sp. | reverse complement strand
TCTGTGGAGAGCGTACAGCAGCGAACACGGTAGCTGGATTTTCTGGCTGATAGGCTTTCTCACCGCCTTTATCACATCGTTCTACATGTTTCGATTGTGGTTCCTCACGTTTCTCGGAGATTATCGTGGCGTCGAAGCTGTCGAAACTGCTGGGCATGGCGGCGGACATGGCTCCGCGCACAGCCATGGCAATAGCCACGACGGGCACGGCCTGCCTCACGAAAGTCCGATGGTAATGATCGTGCCGCTGGCCATCCTCGCGGTGCTGTCATTTGTTGGAGGATGGGTGGGGATCGGCAATCGATTTGAGAATTTTCTCGCTCCGGTTTTTCAGGTGGGCGCGATTGCGACCGCGGAAACAACGGCCGAAACCACGGGGCATCTCGAACTTTACCTGATGCTTGTCTCGGTCGCAGCGGCTTTCCTGGGGCTCTACCTTGCTTACTTGCTTTACCATAAGCGCAAAGACCTCCCACAGAAGATTGCCGATTCGCTCGGCGGTTTTTATCAAGCGGTTGTGCACAAGTACTACATCGACGAACTCTACGCCACCCTTTTCGTCAAGCCACTGATCGACGGCTCCACGAGAATTCTTTGGCACGATGTAGATCAGAAAGTCATCGACGCTGCCGTGAATGATTCTGCGCATGGAGCGCGTCATGCCTCTGACGAGGTACGCCAAATGCAGTCCGGGAATATCCGTTCCTACGCTGCCTGGATCGCGGCAGGCTCGGCCGCGGTAATTGCATTCATGATCTGGATGGGAGTGAGATGAGCGGCGTCGACGATCTCCGGTCCGTCATTCTTACGCTGGTGACATTTGCTCCTCTGGCGGGCGGATTGCTGTTGATGCTCTTTCCGCGCCGCGACCGTGACATTCGAATCTTTGCCCTTGCCGTCTCGCTACTGACGTTCGTTCTCTCTCTCCATCTTCCGGTTTATTTTCAACGCGCGGCATACTTCGATACCGGATTTCGGTACGAGATCGATAAGCAGTGGATTTTCTCTCCGAACATCCACTACCACATGGGCATTGACGGAATTTCGCTGTGGCTGGTCGTGCTCACGACATTTCTCACTCCTTTGTGCGTGCTGATTTCCTGGAAGTCGATTCACGAGCGGACTAAGGAATTTTTTATTCTGCTGCTGATTCTGGAGACGGCTCTGATCGGCGTCTTCACCGCTCTCGATCTGTTTCTCTTCTACTTCTTCTGGGAAGCCACGCTGATTCCGATGGCGTTGCTGATCGGAATGTTCGGGCACGAACGTAAAGTCTACGCCGCAGTGAAGTTCTTCATGTACACAATGATCGGGTCGGTGTTCATGTTGGCGGCGATCCTTTGGCTTTACGCGCATACCGGTAGCTTTGATTTTGTCGAAATTCGCGATCAGATTGCGCGCCACGCCGTGCCGCAGTTCCCGGTTGCCGCGCAGTGGCTCTTCCTCGGTTTTTTCCTGGCATTTGCGGTCAAGGTTCCTCTGTTTCCGTTTCACACATGGTTACCCGATGCTCACGTGGAGGCACCGACGGCGGGCTCGGTGCTGCTGGCTGGAGTTCTGCTTAAGATGGGGACCTACGGAATGCTGCGCTTTAATCTCGGCCTGTTCCCGGAGCAAGCGCGTCGTAACGCCCCATGGGTGATGGCGCTGGCCTTGATTGGCGTCATCTACGGCGCTCTAGTCGCGATGGTGCAGCCCAACATGAAGAAGTTGATCGCATACTCGTCGGTCAGCCATTTAGGATTCGTGGTACTGGGCATCTTCAGCTTTACCCAGGCAGGATTGGATGGTGCGATGTTTGTGATGCTGGCTCACGGAATTTCTACCGGAGGGCTCTTCATGCTGGCCGGCGCTCTGCATGAGCGCCGTCATACCTATGAAATCGGCGAGTTCGGCGGACTGGCTACACCCATGCCCGTTTATGCTGTGTCGTATTTAGTGATCGTACTGGCGTCGGCGGGTTTGCCCCTATTGAACGGCTTCATCGGGGAATTTCTAGTAATGAGCGGCGCATTCCAAGCTAGGGCGGTTTACGGGATACTGGCTGCCACCGGCGTCATTTGGAGCGCGGTTTATCTGCTTTGGATGTATCAGCGCGTCTTCTACGGGAAGGTCACGCAGCCAAAAAATAACTCTCTCAGCGATCTGTCAGGATTCGAAAAGCTGGCTGTGTGGCCCTGCGCGGCAGCAGCTCTGGTGATGGGTGTCGTGCCTATTCTGTGGCTGAAGGCAATCGATCCAGCGGTTCAGGTGGTGCTCACTCCTTTCGTCCGGGTTGCGAGCCGGGTGATCGGACAATGACAGTTGAGACGCTAAGCCTAACTGTCGTTTCCGCCTTTCCGCAGACGCTGCCGCAAAGCGCCGATTATGTCCGCATCCTGCCGGAGATTGTTCTGTGCGCTTTCGGCATGATCGTGATGTTGCTCGAGCCGCTCCTCGACGAACAGAAAAGTCAGAAGCTGCTTGGAACGGTTGCGTTGCTGGGATCGCTGGCGGCAATCGGAGCGACGTGGTTTATGGCACAGTCTCCAGGACTGGCCTTTTGGAACATGGTGCAAGTGGATGGCTTCAGCATTTTCTTCCACATGCTGGTCATAGCGATCGCCGCTGCTGTCATCCTCACCTCATACGAATACATGGCCGTACAGCGGATCCGCGCCGGAGAGTACTACGCTCTGATCCTGTTCGGCGTGGCAGGCATGGCGCTGATGTCGTCAGCGGTGGAACTGGTTCTGATTTTTATTGCGCTTGAGATCTCTTCTATTTCTTCCTATGTCCTGACGGGATTTC